>JBBSOB010000035.1:0-23632 GCA_038260205.1 Phormidesmidales cyanobacterium | reverse complement strand
ATCTATGTCGCTTTCGAGATTCTTGAGAACAAACAAAGACAACGCCGTACTGTTCGCTCCTTCAGCTTCAGCATTGATTTGAACACGATTTTTCAGATCCTGAAAAAGAGCCATCGTCGCGTTGAATGAGGCATCAACCTCTCGACTCTGTGAAACGAGTGAGTCGAGCTGACCGTATAGATTTTCGCTTTGCTGCTCAGGGTTGTAAAAACCGCTGTCCTGACGAAACTCTTCTAGTTCTTGCTGAAGCTTATCGACTTTGTTTTCGGCAATAGGAAGCTGCTCTTCAACCAGCTTAAACGCCTGACTAAGACCCTTTAAACTTGCCTTTTGAATATATATAAAGTAAGCATCAGAAAGCTGTTCTAGAACGAACTCTACTTTTTTAGGATCAGCATCTCGAAAATTTATTTCTACAAGCTCGCTGCCTGCTATATGTCTAGCAGTTATTTTATTACTTAAGCTACGATAATCTTCATTAGGATAGGAAGCGATGATTTTGGTCAGCGCAGGCGCTAAAACTTCACGGCTTCGTATAATTTCTAATATAGTTTGATAGTCACGAAACTCTGGCGGAACATAAGGTCTTTGTCGGTCTCCTCCGATCGGCAGGTCGGCAGTCGGCAGCGCAATAAAATCTGGCTCCAGAAGAAGCGTTAATGTTGCTTGATATATTTTAGGTTGAGCAAACGCTTTGACAATAGCCAATATAAGTATAAAAAGAGTGGCGCTAGAAAATAAGCGCCATCTTAAGCGAATTATTTGCAAAAGCCGTCTAACTGTTTGAAAAGAAGAGTGGGGATGCTGCAATTTCTTTATGTCTTTGGGAAAGATAGTTTATCGAAGTCCGTATGCCCAAAATTAACAAGATATGAATCTGGTTTTTATTGATTATGCCACAGAAGTTCAATTCGTGTAAACTGCTAAAATCCTTTCGATAGGGCATTACAGCGATTTGGAAGTAAAAGTCTTAGCTAAAACGGGAATGAAAGTTTCAATTGTTACAGCGGTCAAGAATCGTCAGGAAACCATCAGACATACTATCGAATCCGTACTAGAACAAGACTACGAGGATATCGAGTATATTCTGCTTGACGGTAATTCTACGGATGATACGACCAACATAATAGACAGCTATAAAGAGAAGCTGGCCTATTATAAGTCAGAGCCAGATGATGGTATTTATGACGCCTTAAACAAGGGGCTCCTAGTTGCGAAAGGGGATGTTATAGGATTTTTACACTCGGACGACTTCTTCAATGATAAACATGTGATTTCATCGGTAGTAGATACGTTTAAGGCAAGAGAGGTGGACATCGTATTTGGGGATGTGATTTTTGTCAATCCCCATAATCTTCGTCAGGGTATAAGACTGTATAGCTCGTCTAACTTCAATCCAGACCTTTTCGAGTGGGGATGGATGCCAGCTCACCCTAGCTGCTTTATCAAACGAAGCACTTACAAGAAGTATGGGCATTTCTCTGCAAACTACAAAATTGCTTCTGATTTTGACTTGTTATTGCGATTTATTAAGATTCACAATGTTTCGTACTGGTATTTGAAGCGGATTATGGTTTGTATGCGTCCGGGCGGTCTAAGTAACTGTAGTCTTTTGGCTAGATGGCGAATTAATCAAGAAATATTAGATATTTGTCGCCGACATCAGCTCAAGACGAATATCTTCAAGCTGATGCTAAGATATCCGGCTAAGCTACTAGAAAAGTTTGGGGTTGCTTGGCGGCTTAGCAGATAGAATTTACTGGTGGCTGAGGCATATTTACTTGCTCAATAGTCTTCAATCTTAGAGTAAATGAGAGTTGCGTTGTGAAGCATAGAAAAGTTATCTTTCTAGAGCTAAATGAAGTACCTGATAGAATTCTTGATGCTTTCGCCTCAGACCATTCGAAGTCAGCTTTGGCTCAAATGTTACCTCACTGTGATCGCTATCAAACCTATATTGAAGATGACATATTGAGTCCTTGGATAGCTTGGCCCACAGTACATCGTGGTGTTTCAGCCTCAGCGCACGGCATTTCAAACTTTGGAGAGAATTTAGCCAATACAAACAGCTATTTTCCTCCCATTTGGGAAATTTTGACCCATCATGGCGTTAGTGCTGGTGTTTTTGGCTCTCTGCACTCCTACCCCCTGCCGGGCAGCTTACAGGGATATGCCTACTGCATTCCAGATGCTTTTGCTCAAAGTAGCGACTGTTTTCCTACAAAGCTATCAGTCTTTCAAGCGCTAAACCTGGCGCTGTCGAGACAGTCCTCACGCAATGTTTCCAGCTCAATTCCAATCGGACTGGCGGCAAATTTTCTGTGGCACGCGCCTCGTCTTGGCATGACGCCTGCGACATTAATAGCCTTGACTCAGCAGATTATGGTGGAGCGCTTCAAACCCTATCGAAGAAGTCGGCGGCGGACGTATCAGTCAGTGATATCTTTTGATCTATTCTTTAAGCAGCTACGCGAGCAGCAGCCTGACTTCGCGACCTATTTTACGAACCATGTCGCGTCTGCGATGCATCGATATTGGGCAGCAGCTTTTCCAGAAGACTATCTGGAGTTTGGCTTTTCAGATGTTTGGATAAAACGATATCGTCAAGAAATCAGTTTTTCGATGAACCAGTTCTCTATATTTTTAGGCAAGCTAATCAAATTCACGCACCAGAATCCTGACTATATGCTGTGGATTGTCTCCGCTATGGGGCAAGCAGCGACAACAGCAACTCCCATTAAAACTCAGCTCTATCTGACTCAACCCCAGAGGCTGATGAGCTTAATTGAGATTCCCTTAGACGGATGGGAAACGGCTCCAGCCATGCTGCCTGTTTTTAGTTTTCGAGTGGGCGATCGCTGGATTGATGCTTTTCGAACCGCTTTAGGAGAGCTAACAATCAATGGCTGCCCTGTCGACTTTGAGGAAAAAGAGCAAGGGTTTTTCTCACTTTTGCTAGGACACAAAAATATTAAAGACTCTGAATCCTTGAGCGTACGGCTAGGAAGGAAAAACTATTCGTTTTCCGATGTGGGGTTAGAAAATATCGTCATCGAAGATGAGAGCTGTGCTAGCGCTTATCATATTCCAAAGGGTTCGCTGCTAATTTACGACCCGACCCGTCCCCCTATCGTGGCTGAGAAAAAACCAATTTCCGTACGAGCAATTGCCCCAACGCTGTTGGAACTTTTCAACGTTCCTGTCCCTGATTACATGATGCCGGTGGAGCAGCGATCGCAACTGCGGCACGCTCTTTTAAACAAACTGGAAGCGGAGTCAGGCAGTTGTGCAGAATAGCAGAGCAAACTTTTCCGATAATCATGCTGTAGCTAACCCTCGGCTTGACCCTGATGCGGGTTGGTGGCTGCCTGTTTTGGCTTGGCTACCGTTTGCGATCGCTATCAACAGCGTGTTTTTACCCCAAGGAGCATTGGCGTACTGGGGTCGCTGGCTAGGCTTGATGACATTACTAGCCTATGGCTTCTTTACCATTTTTGTACCTGGACAGTGGATCGTACGACGCTTTGACAAAGTGGCTCTGTGGGTGTTTGGGCTGATCGCGCTAAGTACCTTGCTAGCGTCTGGAGATAACGTTCTACTCGCTACGAACTTCAGGTTGACGGCCTTGATCAAAGCCTGTTCGTTACTGGTCGGCTATTTGAGCCTGACTTGGGGATTAGAGAGGCTCTTGAGCTCATTCCAGGCGGTCGTTTTCATCGTGCAAACCCTGATCGTTAGCGCGACGGTGATGTTTACGATTGGGATTTTAGGAAACGTTGCGGGCGTGATCCCGCTGATCGGGGGAGCCGGAGCCGGTATTTTTGTAAACCCCAACATGACGGCGGCTTTGGGGGTAGTGATGCTGCCTTTGGCAGTTTGGTTTGCAGCGCGACAGACGGGCTGGCTCAGGATTGGCCCGGTCGTCGTCATCTTGGTGGCGCTGATGCTATCACGAGCTAGAACGCCTTTGGTAGTGGTCGTGTTGCTCGGGCTATACTATCTGCTTTGCTGGCCAGCCCTCAGACGAAGGCAACTGGCTAACATTTTATTTCCGCTTAGTTTGATGGGCATAGGAGCGCTAACGTTTATTGGTATCGACTTTTGGGGATCGCCCCTGGCGCAGGATATGGTTGCGTTTGTTCGGTCTGGTTTTGTGGGAACCAGACAGGCTGGATATAGCAGCTATCGTCTGAATTTGCTTTGGCCGCTGTTTATTCGGGATATTGCCGCCTCCCCGCTCTTGGCGCTGACCGGGCACGGTTGGGGTAGTGAAGAAGCTTTAGCACTATTGGAGAGCGGGCGATCGCGCTTTTTTTCAGGGCTTGGCTTAGTCAGTGCCCACAGTGCCTATATCGGATTGACCTATCAAATTGGCATTATCGGCTGCGTCTCGGTCTTTTTGCCGCTATGGGGTCTGGTGCTTAATCAGCTATTTGAGGTGCAGTCGGGACGGCCAGATGACGTGGTTACCTTAAAAGTTGCCCTGGTCGGCGTGGTCTTGGCAGAACTCGGCGTATGCTTTTTTGAGTCAGGATTTTACAACGTAGGGGCAGTGCATATGTTTCCAGCCTGGATAGTCGTTTATTTGGTAACGCGTTTAGATGAAATCGCTACTTTTTCATCATGAGAGTGCTTCACGTTATTCCCTCATTGAGTCCGGCCTTGGGAGGGCCAACAGTGGTGGTGCTGAATCTGGTCAAGGAGCTACGGCAGTGGGGCATTGATGCCGAGATTGTCAGTACGAATGACGATGGACAAAATGTTTTAGATGTTCCTCTCAATCAGCGCGTGATCTACGAGCAGGTGCCTGTTTGGTTTTTGCCCCGCTTTCCAGTCCCGATGAAGGAGTTCATTTTTTCAGCCGCGATGACTCGATGGTTGCGACTGCATGTTAGTGATTACAATCTTTTGGATAATCACTATTTATTCTCCTACCCGCCTAGCTGCGCGGGCATTTTGGCAAGACGGCGACATATTCCCTACACGGTGAGAACACAGGGACAGCTTGCGCCCTGGGCACTGGCTCAAAGCCAATTGAAAAAAAGACTGTATGCAGGGTTGCTTGAGCGCCGAAATCTCAATCAGGCGGCAGCTATTCACTGTGCTACAGCGAGAGAAGCCAAGGATGCCCGTCAGTATGGCGTGAGCGTCCCAAAAGTAGTGTTGCCGCTAGGCATTGTGCCAACGACACGACAGGCAAATGCTAGAGCGCGCCTGAGGAGGCAGTTTGCCATTGCTGACGACACCCCTATCGTTTTGTTTTTGTCACGACTGTATTACACAAAGCAGCCGGAGGTGCTGTTGAGGTCTCTGCAACACTTGCTCAGCGCTGGATACAAAGCGCACGCACTGATTGCCGGTAGCGGCTCCACTGATTACATCGCCAATTTACAGCGACTGGTGACAGTGTTAGGGCTGCACAATACGGTGACCTTTGTAGGATTCGTAGCGGGCGATCGCAAGCAGTTACTGCTGCAAGGCGCTGACGTATTTGCGCTGCCCTCGCTGTCAGAAAGCTTTAGTTTGGCAACGGCGGAGGCGATGGCAGCAGGATTGCCAGTGGTTGTGACCCCAGAGGTTCAGATCGCGCCCGATATTCAAACGGTAGGTGCGGGAATAGTGGCAAAAGGAACCGTAGAGGCAACGGCAAAAGCCATGTCAAAATTGCTGGCCAATCCAGAACTACGAGACCGCATGGGCCTGCAGGGACAGCGATGGGCACAGCAGCACTATCATTGGCCGACGATCGCCGGTCAACTCGCCCAGGTATACAAGGCGATTGTGCACCACCAGTCGATTCCGTTCGTGTGTGTGGATGCAGAATAAACGATTCTCTAACTGGCTTGATTCCCTATTGCGCTGGGGCTATGGCGCTCTGCCGTTCTATCTAGGTGCTTTGGGATTAGGGTGGGCAGTGCTGGTAGGGATATGGCAGTATCGAGGGCGGCTGTGGCGATCGCCCATCGTTTGCTGGTTGGCCCTGGTTGCAGCGGGGATGGTGTTTCAGAGTCGTTTCGCCTATGCTCCCCACGCGGCTTGGGTAAGTCTGCATCATTTTATACCCTACTTTCTGTTGTTTTCGGTGCTGTTGCCGGGGCTCAGGACGGTTGAGAGCTGTTTAGGCATTGCCGAAACGCTGCTGCTCATGTCGATTCCGGTGAACTTAGCAGGCATCGTGGAATATGGTCTTAAGTTTGAGGCGGCAGAGGCAGTCTTGGCAGGTTCACCACTGCTGTCGTGGCTGTATCAAGTAGAACATTATCATCGCTCTGTGTCCCTTTTTGGCAATGCCAACGTCTATGCGGCCTATTTGACCATCTTACTGGGGCTGGGGCTGGGGCTGATGCAGCACTGGCAGACCCGTCCCCAGCCGACGCCATCTGGGGCATTCGGGCGACGCTGGCTGTGGGTTGCGATCGCCCTGATCCCTATCGGTATTTTTTGCGCTGGCTCGCGCAACGGCTGGGCTGTGGCGATCGCTGAAATTGGGCTGATGATGGCGATGAGCTGGCGCTCATGGCGAGTGCAAATGGCCGGAATCCTGAGCATCGCTGCGCTGTTGATCAGTGCCGCAATTGGGGGGATTGGGACTTACGACTTGACCTTTGAGTCTTTAATCAGCAGCGTGGTCAATGACTCTCGCATGAACACTTGGAGCGTGGCCTGGCGGCTGATTCAATCGCGCCCCTGGCAGGGATGGGGCATGGGTAGTTTTCAACATCTTTATCCCATCATGAACTCACGGATGGATTACCTGACGATGGCACATGCTCATAACGTCGGCCTGATGCTGTGGGTTGAGATGGGAGGAGTGCTGGCGATCGCGCTCATGCTGCCCATTGGCTACACTGCCTACCGGGGCGGACGAGCCTATCTTTTACAGGAGACTTCCCCAAGCGCTCGCTTTGTGTTGAGGAGCTATCTGTTAGCGCTGTGGGGAGTACTGCTGTTTTCTCTGTTCGATGTCCCGTTTTACGACCCCCGCATTAATGCCTTGAACTGGCTCGTTTTCGCGGGTGTATATCGACTCAGTCGGCTTTAACCACCGCTCCAACTGCCGCTATATTTAAAAAACTTACCGACTAAGCGCAGCGGACGAGCTAGGTGTACGGGCATCTTTACGGCTCCAGCTTGTTGAAAGGCGGCAGAGTCACGAGCATTAGGGGTCAGCATGTAGTCAACAAAATGCTGGAGTAGCGCCCAGTCTTTGGCGGTAAAGAGACCAGGTTGTCTTAGCAGCAGCCCTCGCAGCAGGTTGCCGTACAGCTTTGACCGAAATCCGCCCTCTAACAGCCCAAAGACACCTTCCTGATTTTTAGATGCAGTGAAGAGACCGGCGGCGATGTGTTGAGCGTATTGAGTGGCGATCGCATCGGGCGGTAAGGACAGCGCTGCGGGCAGCGGCATCTGACAAACTACCTGGGTCAGGCGCAGAGCAAAGTACAGCAGTCGCACAGTGCTCTGTTCTGCGGCCCGCTGTAAGACATCACGCCCATCCAAGTCAGAGCGCTGTATAAGGGCGGCGAAATCGCAAAGCTGAACCAGGCGAATCCGGTTGAAGTGACAGTCTTTCGCAATTTGAACGCTCGCTATAATGACGGCGTCTGCTGGCGTCAGCGTCAGTACCGGATGGTTAAAGATATCGACGGATTGGCAGCGCTGCAATAGCGCTGGCACGTTCAGCAGATGAGAGAAACAGGGCGGCGCAACTTGCCAGTGGAGGTCAATCTCTGGGGACTCTGGCTTGGCAAAAACGCTGCTCCAAGGATTGTTATGGCGAGCCTGATAGCCTTGATTCGCCAGGTGTTTGCTTACGGTCTCTGCCTTGGAGGCTGGCACTAATATATCGAGATCAACGAATTCACGGTGAGCCAGATCGCCGTAGATCATGTGAGTGAAGGTAGGCCCTTTGAAAGGAATGGCCGGAATCTCGGCCTCTGCAAAGCTATCTAGTAGCTGAATGAGTACTTTCGTTAGCTGCCAGTTGCGGAAGGTGAGGGCTTGAGCGGTTGCTTGCAAGCTCTGTTGGATCTCTGGCGGAATGGTGCGGATGGCCTCAGGCTGAAGCGCCTGATATAGCCGCAGGAGCACGCCTTGCTGAGCGGCATGCTGCAACAGGCGAGGCCAGTCGAGGGTCTGAGGATCGAGAGGACAGGGCTGGAATCGCTGCGGGGCCGGTAGCTCGGTCTTGGCGGCGGGAGGAGGACAGACGTGAGCCAGCAGGTATTCGATTTCTGGGGAATCGGTAGGGCGATCGCACGCAGGCGGTTTCATAAAGAACGAGTGAGTCGATTAAGCGTTGGCTTTAGCGTATCGAAAGGCTGGAACTGCTGCGCAATATCCGGGCGATCGCCGACAATTTGCCCGTCACAGTCTACCCAGGCATGGGCTTGAAACTCGCCCTCGTGAAAGCGGGTGCCAATATGTAGCTCAGCCGCTAACCGCTGACGGCGCAGCAGATACCACAGCACCAGGGCTCGACGGAGACAGGTGAGAGTGGGGTGATAGCGGCTGGCCAGGTGAACGGCTTGGGTTGCAGAGATCATCTGTGCGTTTTCCAGGTCTCCTGAAGGGATGGGCTCTGCCAGGGGGGGCGAAGCGACCCTTTCTGAGAGCCGGAGTAAGATGCTGTAGGTACGCTGAAATCCCAACACTTTCAGGGCCTGATCGACTAGCGGCAATAAGGCCAGTGCTTGGAGGAGTTGCGATCGCACTCCAGGTTCAAGCTGCACGAACGTATTTAGCTTGCTGCGGAAAGTGGCTAAAGTGGAGACAAAGCGAATCATGATGTTGTGAATAGTATAAATCTGTTATGCGAGGCGTCATCCGTAGGAATGCGGATAGCAGATTATCTTTAAGAAACGCAGCTTTAACTCGGTTTTAGCTGACTCACATCCTTTAGAATCGTGTCGCAAAGCGCGGGGAGCGCATCTAGGGTGTCGGGGCGATGTACCTGGCGAATGGGAACAGTACCTGCTAATTGGGCGATCGCTGCAAATTCGTGTGCTTGCTGGGCTGGGTTGGGTTGGAAGGATTGGGGATAGCGGTGACCCAATAGATGCATCACCGCCAGAGTCGGGGCCATCGGTGTGACCTTTGGGATTGCAAGACTAGGGTCACGGGCGTCTAATAAATAGATGGCAGTTAACGGCAGGGGATGGGGATGGAACTGCCAGGGAGCCTCGGCATCGCCATCGCCCTTAGAGCTGAGGGGCAGAAAATGTTTTTCTAGAGGTTGAAAGACGCGGGGCAGCTCGGCTTCGGAACCGTAGAGGGCATTGACGGCAGATTTCCACAGGCGCAGGCGAGGATAGCCCGGCTGCACCTGGAAGCCTGCCTCTTGCGGGCGGAGAACGGCCACATCGTCGGCGAGGACGGGGGTGCCAAGCTGGGCCAGGGCAGCGGCGGTGGTAGATTTACCGGCTCCTTTGACGCCGAGGAAGGCAATGGCGCGATCCTGCACGGCGAGGACGCTGCTGTGCAGGCAGAGTATACCCCGCAGCCGTAGGGTCACGCCGAGGATGGTGCCGAGGAGGATGGCGGTAACTTCATCGAGGGAGAAGTCGGCAGCGCTGATGTGGATGTGTTGGGCAGTGGGGTCAATGTTGGCGAGGAGGGCTTGGCAGGGCGCGCGGAGAAAGAGGCGATGGTTCAGGCCGTCGGGTTGGGCGTGGGTGTGCCAGCTCGGGGGATGAGTTTGGGTGAGGAGGGTGCGATCGTCGAGGGTGAGGCAGAGAGTGAGGTCGGCAGGGGCAGAGAGGGCGTGGGGGGTGAGGAGTGGGAGGCGGTGGGGCGATTGGAGGGTAAGACTGTAAATGCGGTAAGAGTACATAGAGCTGATGGCGGTAGTATTAAAGTTTCAAACAAGCTTACGTGGTTGCCCGGATCTACCGCCAGATAGGGCCGTGGTAGCCTGACGCTATCACGCAAAGTAGCCTTTAACTGAAAACCTTGACACGATTGCGACGAAAGACCCAGCTAGGACATTTCGAGATTAAATTATAGAGAGGGCAAAGGCACTTTCACATGCAATAAAGAATTTTTCTCAATGTGAAAGTTCATACTCCTTGTTGGGACTAAAGGAATCTTGATCATCATGCAAAGAACAAAGAAACAGAGTGAGTTTTCACAAGAAAATCAGTTTAAGAAATTAGACCGTTGCCTTCCCTACGAATTGCCTAAATTAAAGAAATACGGAAAGGTGAGTAATTGCACTCAATCCACATTTTTTGAGCCAAGCTTTATCGATGGCTTTCCAAATTTCTCTGACTTCAGTTAGGGTATTTTCTCCGTCTTCAAAAAACTGGAAGTTAATGCGGTGCTTGACTCTGAGCAAGCCCCAGCACCACCTTATGCCACTGCAAGATCCGTATGGTGCCTCACATTCCGAGGCTGAAACCCTAAGACAATATTCTCCCTCGGTATTCATGCCCCTGACTGCCTACCCGGAATCAAAAAAGGACTATCAACCATCATGCAAAGAACAGAGAAGCAGAGTGAAATTTTCAAAGAAAATCAGTTCGAAAAATCAGACCGTTACCTTCCCTACGAATCGCCTAAATTAAGCAAATACGGAAAGGTGAGTAGTTTAACTCAATCGACTATTATTGTCAATGATATTGATGGTTTTGGTTTCCCCTTTACCGACTTTAGTTAGGGTATTTTTTCCAGCTTCAAAAAAATCGAGAATCGACAACTGGAATCGTCCGAGGCGGCACCAAGGCGACTACGGCGTGGTGATTGACGATGAACAAGCGCCAGTCAGTAGGGTGGGCACTGCCCACGCAGCTATCTGATGAATGACTTGGGCATCTTAGCGTAAACGCTTTTCTTCCCATGTCCAACTACCGCCGCGCTTACATCGCTGGCAGCACCGTCTTCCTAACCTGGGTCACCCACCGTCGTATACCGCTCTTCAGCCATCCTGATACCGTTGCGCTTTTGCGTCAAGCCGTTAGGAAAACCAAGCGCGAAGCCGACTTTCAAATTGTAGCGGCGGTTATTCTGCCAGACCCTCCGCACTTTATTTGGACGCTACCGCCTGATGACCACAATTACTCTCAGCGAGTTGGCCGGATCAAAGTTTTGTTTACACGGGCGCTCAGAGGTCACAATTCTCAACCCAAAACGCTTTCACCTTCTTGCCGAAAGCATCGAGAAAGCGATGTGTGGCAACGTCGGTTCTGGGAACATACCCTGCGCAGCGAAGCCGAATTGTCTCACTATCTTAACTACGTTCATTACAATCCGGTTAAGCATGGTTTGGTTAATTGCCCTCATCAGTGGCCTTACTCCAGTTTTCACAAGCTAGTTGAGCGGGGAGTTTGTCGGCGAGATTGGGCCTGCCAATGCAATGGTTCAAGTGCCGATTTTACGGATCTTCTGGAGGTTGATTTACTCTCTGGGGAATAGCGAAGAAACGGCGTGGGCAGCGCCCACCCTACCACTACTACCACTACTCGTACCAATAACTCGCCCCTTGCTCTTCAGGGGCGTTCTCCGCGAGGTTTGGCTCTGGGGGTTGCTGTATCTTCATGCCCCTTATGCTACAAACTTTTGTCCCATTCGCAATAGGACAGTTGTGTTGCGGTGACTAATTACAGATACTCTTCCATCATTGAAAGCCTTTCCTAGCAATAGTTTTAAGGATTTTTAGGTTTAATTCACAACAAATCTATTATCTATAACTGTTCAATCAAGGTACATGGGACTTTCTCTTTTCTAAGCGATTCGGCTTACTCATAGTGGGTACATTTGGTTGAAAGGGGCAGTCTGTTTACTAAATATCAGCTTCGCTTGATGTTTCTAGTTCAAGACTAGTTCAAGAAGGGTGCAATTACGAATGTCTGCACAAGCTGAATTTTCACAACAGCCGTAATCACAGTTATTCCAGTGGGCAGTGCTTTTGGAAAGACGCTGAAAGCGCTGATTTTGAAAAGCTTTAAAGATTTTGTCACCCTCTGTAGCGGTTAACTAATATCGGTAAAGGGAGGACCAAAAGCGGCGTCAAAGCCACTTGGAAATGGTGCAGTATTTGTCAAATCTCTCACCTTCCCGTGATGAGTTAGCTTTGGCGGCTCATATTCAATCCGCTCAGGCTCCGCCGGTATCGTTTCCTGTACCTCTTCCGCTAATTTCTCGTAGCTTTGGTTTGCTTTCTGCTGTTCTGACATGTGTTCTCCTGATAATCGTTCTAAACTTCTTCGTGATTGCTTAGCTGGGTTGAACAATGAAATTATGGAAAGCTAATGCAGATCTGAGCCAACCCGTCCTCTCTTGCAATCATCGCCTAATAGAACCCCTGGTCGAGTAACTTTAAATTTGGAAATATCATAGGCAGACTGTCCATCAATTACTAGTTGAGCAAGAATACGTCCAATAACTGGCACAAATTTCATTCCCCAACCAGCAGTGAATATGGCTACATTTTTATGTCCAGCACCGAGACTTTCCGGCAAGAAATCGAGTACATACATGTTGTCTGGTACATTAGTTTGCAAGCAGGTGCCAGCGTAGTTCGGCACATTATCTACTCCAATACAATGCTTTGCAACGAAGTTGGCTGTGATCGTCAAATCATTTGCAGATGGCGTAATCTTCCGTTCTGAAGGGTTTCTGATTATATTGACTGCATTATCAACAGCAATTCGAGCAAGATTAGGTGGTCCCCAAGGTACTGTTGGAAATCCGTAGAATAAATTGCTAAGTGCAGGGTTTCCATCAGTGGGATTCATAAACTGGAACCACATGCTGGGAAAAAGTGTCCCACTCGGACCGGGACTCGTCGCATAGTACTCATAAACCATTTCCCAAATATCCAGGTTAAGTTCTAAGTTGACCGAGCTCACAACATCATTTGTGTACGCACCAGCAGCAACGATGCACTTCTGACCGACTAACTCATGTACTTGTTCACCTGTCGTGTACTCGACAGTTACTGTGTTTTCCCCTACATCTATAGCTGTAACCCGCGCATGAGACACCATGCTGCTACCATAGGAGAGCGCCAGTCGATAAAGCGTGCGCAAAAGTAATGGAACATTAATGCAACCATTGTCATAAGCAAAGATGCCTTCGAAGTATGAGGGCAAGTTTTGGAATGGATAGGTTTCCATGATTTGCTTGGCGGTCAGTTCTTCATACCTCAAGCCAAGTCTTTTAAGATTTTTGATAGGTGCCTTGAGGTTTCCCTCAGGCCCTGTTTCGTAATTTGGGTCGCCAAAATTCAGAAGGCCAGACATCCAGCGTAGTGCCTCACCAGCATCTGCTTCCAGCTCATTCCACACCTGAAGAGACTTATAGGCAAGATCAGCCATGAAGTCCTCTGTATACATTGTGCGATACATACGAACAAGATCATTAGAACTGCCGGATTGATTGAAAAAATTGAACCGCTCCAGAACATGAACGCGCTGACCCATTTTTGCAGCATTGTATGCTGCCGCGAGACCGATCGGCCCACCTCCAATCACGATGATATCTGTCTTATTTACCATTTTTATCCCTCTTCTTTTCCACAATCTAACAGGGACAAATCAACGGGTAGTGCTTGGTATCAGCAATTGTTGTTAGCCCAAGAAAATCTGTAAGAACTGACTCAGCAGTGCAAAATGCCCCCTCTACCCAAGCCTGGTCATTCGAAAACGCAGAGCCTACCAAAAAGACGTTATTTTTAGCACCTCCAAGCTTCGCAGGCGTGCGAATTTTCTGCATTACATCACAAATGTCGTAGTGGGCGGCCCAAGCGTGATAGCCAGCACCAATTGGGGCTAGCCCCCAGTCCATTACCACAGTTTCTAGCGGCTTGGGAATGTTGCCAGTTGCATTGGGGTCATTATAGTGAACTTTTGCAAGTTCCATTATCAACATGCGTTCCATACTCTCCGTTGCCTTTTCTGCCCCCCTCAAAGGCTGATAGTTTTGGCTGATAGGTGTTTCACGTCGTGCATTTACCGGAATGTCCATTTCACGCCAGAACTGGGTAAATTGCATATCGTCATAGGAAGCTAATATCCCATAGACTGGCTGAGCATTTGTCATTTGGGCATTGTTTCCAAAATAGTAGATCTGACGTAAGGGTAAGTCAGTAATCGTTGGGCCAAAAACATCCCCAGTAGCATCATTTAATTTTGGAGGATATTTTGCATCAAACCACCAGGGAGATTCAAAGAACATTGCAGCCTTAAGAGAAGGTTGCTTGATTACTGATTCGAGATAGTTCTGTACGTTTTTCTTATTAAGGAAGTCAATTTTCCCGCTCATATTCTGATATCGTGTTGCCCGTGCTACAAGCTCAACAGAATGTGGCGGCATAGCGAGGATTGCGATATCGGTGGTGACAGGCTCAGTTGGTGTAAAAGGGTCTTCATCAGTTGCCAAGCAATATGTCGGTCGATCGTCTTTGTTCCAGATAGAGTGAAGTCGAGTACCACTCCTCAAGTTGAATTTAATCCCTTGGCTTAAAGCAGCCTTTTTTGCCTGTTCATAAAGGCTTGTGAATAAGTGAGAACATCCAGTTTTAAGTGTTTTGAATGAACCACCGGGAGCAAACTCACCATTGTACACAGCAGCATTAGCTGCATTCCAGTTAATGGCATTCGAGGAATAGCCACCAGCATCAGCAGCATAGTTAAAGCTTTCGATTTCAGCTTGATCGTAAAAGAAGTTCCAGTAGCCAATATCGCTGGCGGTGTCATCTGGATTGTAGGTAAACGAATTTGTAGTTGATGGTAACTTGCCGGACGCATAAAATTCACATTGCTGCGATCTGGTACTGACCTGACTATCCCCAGTTATCAGCTTAGAAATATTGGTAAGTAAGACATCTGGAGGCTTTTCGTTATTTCCTGGTGTGTTGTACGGCGCAACGATGTCACCGTTTACACCTTTTAATTGATCTTGATAAAAGTTTTTCCCACGGAGATACATCAGTGGGTTGTCGGTGGTCCGGAAAGGTACGACATTATCCTCAAGGCCAAGTGCCTTAATCGTAAAGGTAACGAGTTGGTGCCCCTTGTTCTTGTTAGAATCCCATTCGAGGTATCGCATACCGCCAATCTCGACATAGGAATTCTGAACATTTTCCCCGTAGTGGTAACTACAGATGCGGCCCGCAGGTAAACGTGTCCCTCCATCACCTTCTTCGAAAGCATATCTACCCCACTCGATCAGTTCGATCACATCGCCTGACCCAAGTTTCCCACTAGTGGCAAGTCGCCATGCGCTGTAGAGACCACCAGGCCCGGCTCCGAAGATTGTGTAGGTGGACATATCTATCTCACTTGTTTCAATTGAACAACATTCAAAAATGGAAGAGATTGTTAAGTACAGCAGAGATGAAAGGTAATTTATGAGCGAGTCTTTTCAGATTCACTCGATATTTTCGATTCGGGAAGCGTACAATCACGGAAATATATTCTGGGGCATGAACTTACAGCAGCTTGCTTGTCAGAAAACTCTCACGACAGTCTAGTGGCTGTGGGTCTGTGAGCTCATCTATACCGTCAACTATTTCCTACCGATCAGTAGCCTAAAGCATCTTATTTTAAAGTCGCTCAAGCTGTCCATTTCTAATTACCGCTGCGTCTACATCCCCGGCAGGGCAATCTGGATACGTTTTTTCACTACGAGGCTATCATCGCTTCATCGTCCAGTTTTCTATAACAGTTCCGTCTATTCTTTCAAAGTGTTTAGCATTATTTATCACAAGAACCATATCATTAGCGACAGCGCTTGCCCCGATGAAGAGGTCAAAATCATCGACAAGCGTACCTGATTTTCTCAACCGAGCTTTCTCTTTAGCAAATATGTCTAGGGAATCAAAGATGGGAAGAATCTGAACGCAAGATAAGAAGTCTTGCAAGACGGCTCTATTTTTATCTGGTGAAGCACTGTTCTCGACGCCAAATTTTAGTTCGGCCAGGGTGATTTCGGAGATGAACAGGAGGTCGCCATCTATGGCATCGAATTTCTTGTCAAGACTATATTTACCTTTTATGTAGTAAATGTAAATATTTGTATCAAGCAAATAGCCATTCATAAATTTTCTATTTGCCGATCGCTATTTCGGCTATGGCGAAGTTCCTGGATGATTTGCTCTGCCGATTGATCAGACTCCCAAGCACCAAAGGCATTTTTCATTGTATTGGGATCTTGTTGGAGATTTTGCCGGATGGATTGAGTGAGCCTCTCTATCAGGTCTAATTTCCAGCTTGTATGTAGAGTTTTGATCAACCCCCAATAGCTATTCAATATGTGCGAATTAGATGTTTTCATGTTTATTAAGACCAGTTGTAGGGTGGGCAACAACCTCACCTGTTTTCGTCACAATTTCAGCAGCCCAAACAAATCCGCTACCCGATATTCCATATTCGCCGCGAACGTCGGCATCGGCAACACCGCCTCCGGCTCATCTACAATCTCCACTTCCTGCCCGGCTCGATACACAAACACAGCCCGATCCTCTGGATCCATCAGCCATCCCATCTCTGCTCCATTTCTCAGACAGCGAAGAATATTCTTTGTCACTCGCTTCGGACGCTGCCCTGGCGAAAGGATCTCAATCGTCCAATCTGGCGCAAGGGGAAACACATTGGCAATGTCGCCATCGCTATCTGTCGGAATTCGCGACCAGACAAACACAGCGATATCTGGAACAATCGACACCCCATCAAACGTGCAGCGAAGCTCAGGAAAAGCGCAGGCTATTTTTTCTGGCCTAACGACTGAATTGATAACGGTTGCAAAGTCCAACTGTAGTCTGCTGTGCTTTCCCTGAGGCATCGGTTTCTGAATGATTTGACCATCCACATATTCGCTAGCTGGCTCCGTCTCTGGTAGGCTCAGAAAAGTCTCTAGCAATACCGGCTTTACAGGCGTTTGAACCACATCATTCCCCCCTAGTTTCAACTACTTCGATAGTCTGCTCTGTAGGGCTATTGTACCGGCTTTCCCCGCAGCACTAAACTTAAGATAGATCTGCTGAGAAGCGTAAACTCTATCAACAACCAGCCGAATTGAACCTACTGCTACAGAGTTCTCAGCCAGTACGCCAGCGCTAGCGCTTTCTCCAATCCCACTAGGGCAGCCTGAGCCACCTCTCCCTCTCCTTGAAGCGCTCCGAGCAGCGCGGCACTGTCCACATAGGCATCTAGCCCAGGGGTATTTTTCACCCTATCCTCAATCCAGACAGGCACCATTTTCTTCAGAGTCTGGCTGTAGTCTGGCGGGGCTGAAAACACCATCTTTTTACGGCTGCGGGTGGCCTCGGGCAAGCGGCCTTTCATCGCCTGCCGCAAAATGTGCTTATCCACCAGCCAGGGAATCGGCGGCAGAGACATCACATACTGCACCAGCCGCAGGTCGAAGAATGGCAGCACCTGCTGAATGGGAATGCCCGTATAGCCCGGATGAAGCTGCTCACAGATATTCGACCAAAAGGCCGTATGGCCCATGCCATAGCGAGCAATTAAGTCACCCGTTTGCGCCGCATGATGCTGTGCTCGCGTGGGCAAGTCCTGCTGTTGGGCAAAGGTTGGATTGACCCAGCTAGGAATCGTCAGCGGCAGTTGCGTAATTTTGCGCCAGTAGGCCCGCCCTCGCCGTAGATATAGCGATTTGCGCCTGTGGGTGCGCAGGTAGTGCAGGGTGACAGCCAGCCCCTGGCGGGGTTGTGAGTGCCGCCAGTAATCAATCCAGTAAAACTCACCAAAGCGCAGCAAGGGATCGCCGCCAAACCCCGTAAGCAGCACGCGGGCGTGGTCGGCACAGCGCTGGGTGACATCAGTGGTGAGCTGACGGCTAGAAATAGAGCCGTTGGGCTCTGGCCAAGGCATCGCAGGCTGGTCTGGCGGCACCTGGCGGTAGTAGCCTTCTACGTTCACATCTTCTAATGGCAGGCCAATGTAGTGAGCGATCATCGCGGCGTGGGAGTCTTCTTCGGGCATTGTGGCGCGATCGCGCATCGTAAACGCCCGCAACGCCTCCGGCTGCCCCCGGCGCTGCAATAGCTGGTACGTCGCCGCCGCAATGCTGGTGGAGTCCATGCCGCCACTGAGATGGGTGGCAATGCGATCGCTGCGGGTGCGGTCGGCGATCGCCTGTTCAAACAGCGCCAAAAACTCCTCCACATAGGTCTGCGGCTGTTTGTGAAAGGTCAGTGGCACAAAGCGAGGCAACTGCCAGTAGCGCTGAATGGTCAGCCTGCCATTGGTATAGGTGAGCGTATGGGCGGGGGGCAAGCGCTGAATATCGGCATAGAGCGTCGTGCCGTAGTCCATATTCATCCCCCACAGCAGGTAGTCACCGATGGCGGAGTCATTGAGCCGGTGGGACACTTGAGGATGCTGCCGCACACAGGTCAGCGTGTTGCTGCACAGCAATCCGCCCGGCACCTGAGCGTAAAAAAACGGCACAATCCCAAAATGATCCCTGGCGGCAAACAACTGCTGCTGTCGCTGATCCCAAATGAGAAAGCTAAAGTCACCCATCAAATGGTCAACACAGGCGGTATCCCACTTAAGATAAGCCCGCAACACCAGCTCCACATCTGGAACCGAGGCTGTCAGTGGCGTCTCAGCCTGGAGCTTGCGGCGCAAACCGTCTCGGTCATCTAACCGGGCATCGGCAGCAATCCACACCTGCTGGTCTAAAGTCAGGGGTTGCCGCTCCGCTGCTTGCTCGGCTGTCGTCCTGAGCAGGGCATGTCCTAACCCGACAGTTTCCTGCTGCCACACCGTCTGAGCATCTGGCCCCTGATTGGCCATGCCGTCTGTCATCTGCTGTAGCAGCGAGGGATTAATCGGTTGGCGATCGCCGCTGCATAGCCCCACAATGCCACTCATGCTGGCTCCTTCTCAATGCCGATCAGTCCCTCTTGAACAAGATCGTCCAGCAGTGCTTGCATATCCTGCTGTAGCTTTTCCTCTTCGACGCCGTAAAGCGTCCCGAGCTGCTGAATGATGCGATCAAAGTCAAATTCTGGTGCGTGAGTCATCAATTTCCACAGCCGACTCCCCGTAGGATTGAGGCTGTAATACATTTCCGTCTCTAGCTGAAGCAGAACAATTTCATCTCCTAATTCCTGCGCTAAAACGTTTTTGGGGACAATAATGCGGGGCATAGTGCTGCTGGGGGGGGTCTATCTGAGCCAGGCTTCCCAAAATGCCTGGGAACCTAACGTGTCAGTGTAAATCGTTTTAGCAGGATTTTTTGTGACTCAGCCTTCCTTGCCACCCCGCTTTCTGAGGGGCGCTGCCAGCATTATTGCGATCGCCACTGGGCTCACTCGGATCGCAGGTTTAGTGCGCGAGCAGATCAATGCAGCTGTATTTGGGGCGGGAACGGTCTACGGTGCGTTTCAATATGCGGGCCTGATTCCCAGCCTATTTTTGGTCATCCTCGGCGGCCTCAACGGCCCACTGCACAGTGCAATGGTGACAGTGTTAGCGGGCCGCTCTGGGGAGCAGCAGCGTACTGTCATCAATACGCTGACGTTCATAGTGGGCTCATCGCTAGCCGGAATATCGCTAGGTTTATACTTACTAGCTCCTCAGTGCATTGATTTGTTAGCCCCTGGTCTGAGCAATTCGTCAGAGATGCGATCGCTCGCCATCATGCAGTTGCGAATCATGGCCCCGGTGGTTTGGTTCGGTGGCATGGCGGGCATGAGCATCGGCATCCTCACTAGCGAACAGCGTTACGGAGTGCCTACCATCAGCCCGCTTTGGTCGAGCCTCAGCGTGAGCGTCGGCGTGCTGTCATGGCAGCTACTCGGCGGCAAATCAACGCTGGGCGCTGCGCAAGTGCTAGCAATAGCCTTTTTGGCTGGGGCAGTACTGCAATGGCTAACGCTGTGGCTAGCTCAGCGTCCGCGCTATGTTCCTAGCCTGGCAGTGAGCTGGCAGTGGCATCATCCCGATACCAAAATTGCCCTCGGCGTCATCGGCTCTTCACTCCTATTTACCAGCATGGTGCAAGCAAACTGGTATATCGACCTAGCGTTTACTTCCGTATTGCCCAATCCCGGTGCCGCCGTCAGCGCCCTGACCTTCGCGAACCTTTTAGCCCAGGCCCCACTGGGGATATTAGCCAATATGCTACTCATTCCTTTGCTGCCTTGCATAGCCCAGTCGGCGGCAACCAACACCCAGCTTGACCTGGTGCAATCTGTCATTACTGGCTTTCGAGCGATCCTGAGATGGGGAATGCCGATAAGCATGTTGATGGCAGCTTTGGCAACATCTATCGTCGCGCTGGTTTACCAGCGAGGCGCCTTCGATACGCCAGATACCGACCTAGTAGCTGGCGTGCTGGTGATGTATGTAATTGGAATGTGTTTTGCCCTTGCTAGGGATTTGCTGATTCGGGTGCTTTACGTGCTAAATGCCTATCGGCTGCTGCTAACGGTTAGCTTATGGGGGCTAGGACTCAATCTCGTCCTCAATGTCGTACTCAGTAAACCTTTAGGCGTTGCAGGGCTTGTCCTGGGTACCGGTATTGTCAATCTGTTGCTAACCGCTTGGATGCTGATACAGTTACATCAACGTCTTGGCAGATTGTTGTATCCCCACCAGATTGTCTCCTTCTTAAAGCTTTTATTAGGACACGTAACTATCGGCGTTCTGATCTGGGCAGCACAGACCTACTGTCTCAGGCCAGACAGCCTATTTCAGCTACTATCAACGCTGTCATTCCTGACGGTTATTGGCTGTGCATTATCAACGCTGATGCAAGTAAGCTTACGCACTGGGCAATAACTTTATTTTTAGGGAGGCCAAGCAATTTACCGGGCTGACCGATTGTCAGGCCCGCAGCGAACAGAAGCTTGACTTTCATTTCAACGCCTCGCTGACCGCGTTGAATTTGGCTAAATGGGACGCTTATCAGCAGCGAAATACCGACAAGCCTTTTGTCTTTTCTATGGCTTGGGGTATGGCCCCGACTCGTGCAAAAACCAGCCATAGGCTGAAAGCTATACGATGACTGGCTCACAGCCATAAAAAATTAGGCACTCAGAAAAAGTACTAACTAACAGACAGAAAAAGCGTGATCGCAGCCGGTTTTTGATTTAGTCATACTTTACTGGCGCAGAGTATATCGAATACGTTGCATCAGCAGAAAGCTACCAACAAATTCAGCCTTTGATAGTCTCATTGTCTATACCTTTCGTGACGTGCAAAAAACGTGTCTCAGAACATGTCTCAGAACATGTCTCAGAAAGGCTCTCTCAAAACGTCTAAGATATAGCGAGACGGTTTGGAGGAGGGAATGGTGACGATTAGCGTGAGTGTGCGGCTTGAGATAAGGTCAATGGGCTACGCGAGCACTTGCAATATGCCCTGCTAGAGATAAACGGCAGTCGTCTATCTTTTTCTTTTCTGTCAT
The DNA here is from genome assembly GCA_038260205.1 of Phormidesmidales cyanobacterium. Classification (GTDB taxonomy): domain Bacteria; phylum Cyanobacteriota; class Cyanobacteriia; order Phormidesmidales; family Phormidesmidaceae; genus Phormidesmis. The sequence goes on along the minus strand of JBBSOB010000035.1, from coordinate 2,248 downwards.
CTAATAGTAGTTACCTGACGAATTTCTTTCGGCTTGTTAACACTCCTGTCATGAGTGAGTCCACTCAATAATAAAAAATCATACGCACTCACTTAAAAAGGCGTAGTCTATCCTCATTCCATCCCACTTGTAGTGGCGCTCACACGATAAACTTTCCCGAAGTGAAAACCATGATATCTGGAACGCTCAGCCGTCTCTCAGCTTTTACACTTGATCCTGCTGGCGGCAATCCTGCTGGCGTCTGGATTGGAGAGGAACTTCCATCCTCTGATGAGATGCAACGAATTGCCGCCGAGGTAGGCTTTTCAGAAACAGCATTTGTCGCACCCACGGCAGGCAGTAATCGCACTATTCGCTACTACAGTCCGGAAGGAGAAATTTCCTTCTGTGGCCACGCCACTATTGCAACAGGTGTCAAGCTAGGAGAAACAGATGGTGACGGCACCTACGAGCTATCTACCACAGTTGGTAGGGTGTCCGTTACGACAAAGACTGAAAATGAACTGTGCACGGCCTCCCTGACTTCGGTACAACCCCATTACTCACCCGCTGCCGACAATGTCGTGGTTGAAGCTCTCTCTTCCTTACACTGGCAGGTCAGTGAGCTAGACACTTCGATTCCGCCTGTAATCGCCTATGCTGGAGCGTATCACCTAGTACTGGCTGTTACCCAAAAAAACCGGCTGGCAGCACTAGACTACGATTTTGATCGGCTAAAGGTGCTCATGTTGAATCACAGTCTGGCAACCCTTCAGCTGATATGGAAAGAGAGCGACTACGTCTTTCATTCGCGCAATCCTTTTCCTGTAGGTGGGGTGGTAGAAGATCCGGCAACGGGTGCTGCCGCTGCTGCGCTTGGAGGCTATCTCAGAGAAGCCAACATTGTTCCTACACCGACTACTTTCCTCATTAAACAAGGAGAAGCGATGGGCCGTCCTAGTCAGATTACGGTTACTATCCCTGAGCGAGGCGGCATTGTCGTTACTGGTAATGCGGTTCGTATCTAAGTCCTTGAGTGTTGCGCTCTCACCAGAGAAAAAAGCCCTAAATTGACTCTTTCGGATGTCAGAACCCTTTTCCTTGCACCATAAATGTGCTCGCTTGCTGCCTTAATCAAGCGAAGATTTCTCTAAAACTATTTAGCAGCCTGGATTTCACCGATGATTTCATCCTCATATGGTTTGGGATAAGGATCATGCAACCCACTCAGTAATTCACGTTATCTATCTGGATAGGTGGCACTGGTCACGCTCCTTGCAAGTACCACAGGTTCTTTGTGGATTGAGCTAGGGTTCCGTTGACCCGTTCCGTCAAACCTAGACAGTACGGTATGTTCTGAAGAAGGCTGATATCAATTAGCTCCAACCAGTCCTACTAGAATTCTAGCTGAAATGACGAAATATGTTTTTCTTTCACGAGAGCGCAACACTCAAGTAAGTCTCAATGCTAATCGGGAGGGGCCTTACATAACCTCCCGATTAAGCATAGTCCACGCTGAAAGACATGAGTCTCATTCATGAATAGTTGCCGGATGAGCAGTTAGGCAAGCGTTAGTCCGAAACCATCTTGGTTGAACGATATTAGCCTGTGATCGCGCTTTGTACTATTGCTTCAAAAACGACCGTTTTTGGAACTATTGAGCGAAGCCTCAAAAAAGCTGCTTTATTGGCTGTATTTGTGTTTCAAAAGCTGTGTCATAATCAAAGTGTCGGGTGCAGAGGCGCTTTGCGAGTTTTGCGACAGTGAAGATAGGATACGCCAGAGTTTCGACTGCTGACCAAAATTTAGACCTGCAAACGGATGCTTTGAAGCAGGCGGGCTGCGAGAAGATATTTGCTGACCACGGTGTGAGCGGTGCCAAGACAGAACGCCCTGGATTAGACAAAGCGCTCGATCAGATAAGGAAAGCAGCAATTCCAAATTCCAGACTACGGACACTCAAAAACCTTGATTTCCCGTTCAGCTCAGATCATGGTCGAGCCTAAAACCCATTGACTTCGTTCCGCATAGCCGAAAAATCATGTCTGTAAGTTGGAATTTGGAATTGCTGTAAGGAAAGGCGACATCCTCGTAATCTGGAAGCTTGATCGTTTAGGTCGTTCTCTAAGGGCGCATCTAGGTTTTGGGGGAGGGCGTTGCGCTCAAAAAAAAGGGATGAGATCATAGACCCCGTCCCATCAAAAAGTTGCCATGATTGTATCGTCTATCCGAGAGTTTTGCCCAGAGAGTCGTGAGTGGCAGACGCACT
>JBBSOB010000034.1:0-23773 GCA_038260205.1 Phormidesmidales cyanobacterium | reverse complement strand
ATCAGCTACCGGGCCGAGAAAAGCTGAATGCGAGACTGACTGAGCTATGGAATTACGAGCGTTATGGTACGCCTTTTAAGCGGGGCGATCGCTACTTCTATTACAAAAACGACGGCTTACAAAATCAGTCGGTGCTCTACACACTGCCGACTTTAGAGGCCGATCCGGCTGTCCTGCTCGATCCAAATACGCTTTCTGAAGATGGCACTGTGGCTTTGGGCGGTATGGCCATCAGTAAGAACGCTCAGTATTTGGCCTATGGGCTTTCGACGGCTGGCTCCGACTGGACGGAGTGGAAAGTTAGAGATATTGAAACGGGTGAGGATACCGAAGACCATATTAAATGGGTGAAGTTCTCAGGTGCGACCTGGACTCACGACCATCAGGGTTTTTTCTATAGTCGATATGACGAGCCGAAAGCCGAAAGCAAATTAGAAGATGTCAATCGCTTTCAGAAGCTGTATTACCATCAGCTAGGAACCGATCAGTCAGAAGATGTGCTGATCTATGAGCGTCCCGATCAGCCTGACTGGGGATTTGGCGGCGATGTTACGGATGATGGCCGATATCTCATTATTTCTGTATGGTTGGGCACGTCTCCGCAAAATCTGTTGTTTTATAAAGATCTACAAAATTCTGACGGTGAGGTTGTTGAGTTAATCTCTGAGTTTGAGGCCCGCTACAGCGTAATTGACAACGACGGTTCGACTTTCTGGATTCAGACCGATCTAGAAGCTCCTAGAGGGAAGGTGATTGCGGTCGATATTTCTAGCCCTGAAAGAGATCATTGGCAGACGCTAATTCCAGAGGCGGAAGAGACGTTAGAGGCGGTGGGAACGCTCAATAATCAGTTTGTTGTGGACTATCTTAAGGATGCTTATACGCAGATTAAGATATTTGAGCTGACCGGTGAGTTTGTAAAGGATGTTGCACTGCCGGGGATTGGTTCTGCGGGTGGGTTTAATGGCGATCGCACTGACACCGAAACCTTTTACAGCTTCACTAGCTTCACCGTCCCTAGCCGCATCTATCGCTACGACTTCAACACGGGCAAAAGCACCCTCTTTCGCGAGCCGACTGTTCCTTTCGATCCAGATGTTTACGAGACTCGTCAGGTCTTTTATCCTAGCAAAGACGGCACTGAGATCCCGATGTTCATTACGGCCAAAAAGGGCCTGGCACTCAACGGTGAAAATCCTGTTTTGCTATATGGCTACGGCGGATTTAACATCTCACTTTCGCCTAGTTTTTCAGTGAGCAATCTAGTTTGGCTAGAGCTAGGCGGTGTGTACGCAGTAGCCAATCTGCGCGGCGGCGGTGAATATGGTGAGAGCTGGCATCAAGCGGGTATTAAGACGGTTAAGCAGACGGTGTTTGATGATTTTATTAGCGCCGGAGAATGGCTGATTGATCAGGGCTATACGAAGTCGGAGAAGTTGGCGATCGCAGGTGGCAGCAATGGCGGGCTACTCGTCGGAGCCTGCATGACCCAACGGCCCGATCTCTTTGGTGCGGCTCTGCCTGCGGTTGGCGTTTTAGATATGCTGCGCTTCAACCAATTCACCATTGGCTGGGCCTGGGAATCTGACTACGGTTCTCCGCAGAATGAGGACGAGTTTAAGGCCCTCTATGCCTATTCGCCGCTGCATAATCTTGAGGCCGGTACGGAATATCCGCCCACTATGATCACCACTGCCGATCATGATGATCGCGTTGTTCCCGCTCACAGCTTCAAGTTCGCGGCGGCGCTGCAAGCGGCTCATAAGGGAGATCATCCGGTGCTGATTCGGATCGAAACGAAGGCAGGACATGGCGCAGGCAAACCGACGACTAAACAAATTGAAGAAGCCACTGATAAATGGGCCTTTGTCGCTCGCAACTTGGGCGTGAGTCTGGACTAATATTTGATATCCTCTAATATTTGATGTCCTCTAGAGATGTCATACTAGCTAGACCAACAGCAACTGCTTACTCATGACCAATGCTTCTCAACCTGTGGTCGAAACTGACGTTGAAACGTTAGCGCAGCGCTTAGCGACCGATCCAGATTCGCTTCAGCTAATTGACGTGCGCGAGCCGCATGAGCTAGAGGTTGCTAGCGTGGCGCAGTTTATAAACCTGCCGCTGAGCCAGTTTCCCGCCTGGTCGCCAACTATTCGCACTCAGTTCGATCCGACGGGTGAGACGATTGTGATGTGCCATTTGGGTATGCGCTCGGCGCAAATGTGCCAGTGGCTAATGGATCAGGGCTTTACGAATGTCAAAAATCTGGCGGGCGGTATTGATGCCTACAGCCGTCAGATTGATCCGTCTGTGCCTCTTTATTAATAGCTGCTGAATTAATAGCTGCTGAAATAGCTGCCGATAGCTGCGCTTGGACTTAGCGGCTATTTGATAGGGTTAATGACTATGACATCTGAGCTACCAGAAAACGGTTCAGGTAACGGGCAAGTGGAGTTTCCTAGAGTAAAACTGGTGCGGAGCGATCGCGCCATGCCTTTTTCTGACTATCGAATGATGGGACTCGTTGGGCAAGGGCAGTTTGCTCAGGTTTACTGTGCTGTTCACAAGCGAACGGGGCAGTTAGTGGCGATTAAGCAGACGCGCCATGCTCCAGAACAGGTGTCGCAAGAGCCGTTTGTGCTCAATGAGCTGTGCCATCCTAATACTGTGTGCTGTCAGGCGATCGCGCAAACCCAAACCGGCTATCAGTTTTTGCTGGACTACTGCGAGGCGGGAACCTTGCGATCGCAAATAGATTTGACCTTAGCTTCGCACGGATTAGCGCCGCCGCTCTGGGGCCGTATCGCCGTCGATATCCTGAAGGGGCTGCGCTACATCCACAGCCAGCAGGTTATTCATGGCGATCTAAAGCCAGAGAATATTTTGTTGACCTATCAGTCTCCATCGGCTGAAAATCAGCTTTCTCGGCTCACGGCTAAAATCGGCGACTTTGGCAGCGCTCGATTTGTCGCCATGCCCAATCAGTCTCGCAAAGAAATTGGGTCGCCTACCTATGCGGCTCCCGAACGATTTTGTGGCCAATCGTCCTACGCGTCAGATCTCTATTCTGCGGGCGTTATTTTGTATGAGCTGCTGTTGGGCGATCGCCCTTTTTCGGGCAGTCCCGAACATTTACGTCAGGCCCATCAAACTCAATCTGTTCCTTTTCCAGCGTCTCTTTCTACTTCCATTCAGCAGTTTTTAGAACGGTCACTTCACAAGCAGCCCAACCAGCGATTTAGCAGTGCTGATGAGATGCTTGCTGCGTTTCAAAAGCTAATTTTTGATGGTGTTATAGAAGGTTCAAAAGTTCGGGCGATCGCCGCTGCAAAGAGCGATCCGCCTGTTCAATTAACCTACGATAATCGATCAAAGCCTACGGATGAGCTGCTCTCTAAACCCATCAACAAGCAGCCTTTCGACAAAAATTATCAGTTGTTAACTGTGCCGCAAGGATGCCTTGTTATTAGCGATAATGCGATTTATCGGTTAGATGAACGAGAGATCCTAGAGCCAGTTACTCACCTGAATCAGCCGAGTTGGGTGGCGATTTCGCCGGATGGAAGCTGGCTGACTGTAATCCCTAAACTGTCGCCACAGCCCGCGCAGTGCAAAGGCCAGCTGATCGCTCTACGAAATTCTGGCAAATTAAAGGCAGAACACCGTCGTGCCGTCGCTTTTAAAGGAAAGTTATTAAGATCGATTCAGGCTGATATTGTCCAGCTATTAGCGATTGATCGCCGTTATCTAGTTAGCGTGCTAACTTCGCCCGGCGCTAATCAATCTTGGTTAGAATGCTTTACTCGCAAAGGAAAACTCATAGGCAATTTGCCACTCAATGTTTCTCTTTCTTATGCGGCGCTTTCTGCAGATCCCTACCAAATTGTGGCCTTGTCAGCGCCTAGTCTTGCCGAAAATGCCTTTGAATCGGTGGAGCTGTTGCTGATTTCTTTGCGTCCTTTTCAAGTGCGTTCTGTTGTTCTTTCGATGGAAAATTTGTGTTCGAGTCCGCGGGGGATTGGCGTGTTTTCTTGGGGGTATGCCGTTATAGATGATGGCGGCTGTTTGTTTTTAGATCGATTGGCTCGTTCGGTGGGTCGGCTGAATCTAATGGGCGTTAGCGCGATCGCACCTTTACCTGATGGCCGAGCGTTAGTTGCGATCGCTACGCCACAAACCGTTCAACTACAAAAAAAATCACTAGAGAAAAATTTCCCTAGCGAGTCTTCTTTATTCGTAATTGATTTGAAATCACTCGATCTAGATCTGATCTTTTGACGCAAGTTCTCTCGTCATCATCTCATCGTCTTTCTCACAGTTTTTTCACAAATTTTGCCACAGCCTATAAGAGGCGTGCGACTTAAGGAGTGTATTCCACTTGTGCATCGAAGTTGCGACGCTCTAACAGTTGCTGTCTTTCTTCAGCTTCCTTTTCGGTCGAAAACGCACCTACTTGCATCATCGTTCGCCCTTCAAACTGCGTTCGGAAAGCATCTGGCACTACCTTTTTAACGTTGTCTTGTGCAGAGGGATCGGAAGCTTCGACAAATACTCGATAGTACAAGCCTAGTGCCTGTGCCCTCGATGAGAATGTGGATGATGGTGCTATGCCAATAAAGCCAGGCGGTGAAAAGAAGGTATTACTGTCACTGCTGCCAATCGGAATGGCATCACTAGGCACTGATAGCCGATTGCTGTTGAACGGCACGCTGACTTCGGGGGCGGCTTCTTCGATGGCTTCTTGAGCAGGCCGATTTATGCGGTTGCGGGTGGGTAACACTGGCGAATCGGGATTTCCGCCGGTCACTGCGCGCGGGCCTAGCGCTACTATCGGAGGTGCCTCTCGCCCGGTAAGTCCTGATCGTAGTGCGGCTAATGCAGCTCCAGGCGCTCCGTCGGGTATGGTTTGGGCGATCGCATCAGCTTCGGTCTCAGTCACTTCTGCTTTTAAGGGCGCTGCTTCCACTTCCACTTCTGCTTCTAAGGGCGCTGCTTCCGCCTGTTCTAGGGCCTGAGCTGTTTCTGCTTTGGCTGGCTCGATTAATCGCGGGCGAATGACAGGTGAGGATGTTTCGACAATAGGTGAACGGACTTCTGGCGTCAGTTCGAGGCGATCGCCCGGCACCACATCCGCATTCTCGCTAGATAGCGTCAGGTTCGTTGCCGAGCGAATCTCATTAGAGGGCGGTAAGGCTGCGATAGAAATCGACTTACTCGACATATTTTCTACGACGGGAACCTCCAAAAGGCTCTGCTCACGGCTCGCTATATTTTCTACGAGTGTGGGCAGCGAGGCCAAATCGCTTTGAGTATTCGCCGCAATTTCGACCACATCATTGCGGCGATTGCCTTCCATGCGGTTATCTCTCAGCACGGGGCGGGCATCTCCGATGAGCACCAAGCCCGCGTTGTTATTCGTCATGCGGTTGCCGATAATTTCGGGTGTTGCGCCCTCTATTACTCTAATGGCGTCGCCTGTACCTTCAAATATATTGCTCTCAATGCTGGCGTTCGACGCGCCAAACACCACCAATCCGGCCACGCGATTGCCTGAAAAGTAGCTGCCTTGAACCCGAGGCGATCCGTCTGCCACATAGATGCCGGTCTGACGGCTGCCGACAAAAGCGCTCTCTAAAATCGTGGGGCTACCAGATTCTATCCACACGCCATAGCCATCAGGATTGGAGATAGCCACCTGGGCAATGCCTGCTCGGTCAGCCGCGACGACTGCAGCGTTTTGTTGCGAGCGGCTAGGGCTATTAAAGTTGCCGCCGCCTTCAATAATGGCGGTACGATTTCGCTCTCCGGGAGTGCCTTGAATGGTAACGCCCGACTTTAGCTGTAGTGGAAAGACTTCGCCGCTGGCCTGCGTGTATTTTCCGGGGGCCAACACGATTACCGTATTGGGCGCTGCGATCGCTAGCGCATGCGTCACCGTCTGCATGGGCTGGTCTATGACCCCTTCGGCCTGGTCGCTGCCAATGTCTGAATTGACGTAGAGCGTTTGGTAGTTGCTCTTTGAGGGGGGGGCTGCGGCTAGCAACTGGTGGCCGACGGATTGGTTTGATAGCGTAGTTTGCGATCGCGCCGGTTCGACAACGGCACCTAGTAGCAAAACGCTGGCGGTGGCAACAGCAGCCACCCGATAATAGTTATCCCACATTGATTAGGTAGCCTCTTCGTAGCGAACAAACCCTGGATAATGCTCGCATCACGAGGCATATAGTCCAGATGAACAAAAGGATTGGACATTTTTACCTGTCCTTAAAATATTGAGGTTTAGCGTCTGCGGTTGTCAAGTTTTACGCCCGTAAAACTGCCTGTAAAACTATATAAGATGAGTGCATAAGATAAGTACAAACGACGAGCCTATATCTCTTATCCCTTTCTCTTTTCCCTCTTTTTTACCCCTCCTAGCTGTTTACCTCTTGGCTGATGTCTCATTCTCCCTCACCCTTGGATCCTCTAGCGCCCAGATTAGCGTCCAGATCCGTAGATACTGACACTGAATCAGAAGCGGGCACTGAATCTAGTTTAGATTTAGATGACGATGCGGTGCGATCGCCCCAAATCAAGTTTTCCCGTTTGGTTAAGCAAAACGATAGTCTGACGATGCCACCTGCTTCAGCACCCAATCTAGACAATTCTCGCTCACCTCATCCATCGCTTGAGCACTTGGCCGTACTGCGGATTCTAGATGCTAATTTAGATCGAGCTAGGGAGGGCATTCGCACAATTGAGGAATGGTGCCGATTTGGTCTAAACGATGAGGATTCTACGACGCAGCTCAAGCATTTGCGTCAGGTGCTAGCTAGTTGGCACAGCTCGCAGATTCGCGCATCGAGGGATACACCTGGCGATCTGGGTACGGCCCTAACGCATTCTAGAGAGGCCGTTCGCACTGACTTACTGGCGCTTTTGCAGGCCAACTTTGCGCGGGTTCAAGAGGCCCTCAGAGTGCTTGAGGAATATGGCAAACTCTATAATCTTGAGATGTCTGCTGCTTGTAAGCAGATGCGGTATCAGCTCTATACAATCGACAGTCAAATTTTAGATCCTATGGTGAATTCACAGTCTACGCTCTGTCAGAGCGCGGAGAACGCAGATCAGCGCTGGCAACAGCTCGCTCGGGCGCGCACCTATTTGGTGACTTCGCCAGTTCCTAACTTTTTAGAGGTGGTGGAGTCTGCCTTGAAAGGGGGGATCGCCATTGTGCAATATCGCGAAAAGACGGCTGTAGATGATGAGCGGCTGGCGATGGCTAAGCAAATGCGATCGCTCTGTCACCGCTATGGGGCTTTGTTTATTGTTAATGACCGTATAGATATCGCAGCCGCGGCGGATGCGGATGGAGTGCATCTAGGCCAGCATGATTTGCCGATGGAGGTAGCCCGTCGCCTCTTAGGGCCAGATAAAATTGTGGGCCGATCTACCACAAATCCCCAAGAGCTGCAGCGGGCATTAGCCGAAGAAGCTGACTATATTGGCGTGGGGCCAGTGCATGAGACGCCCACTAAACCGGGTAAGGCGGCGGCAGGCGACGAGTACGTGCGCTACGCTGCTGAACATGCCACGATGCCCTGGTTTACAATTGGCGGACTCAATGCCGACAATTTGGAGCCAACGCTGGCGGCGGGTGCGACTCGAGTTGCGGTGGTTCGAGCGTTAATGGAAGCGGACGATCCGGCTGAAGTGGCGCGATCGCTGGTTCGGCAAACCCAACAATAAACCCAACAATAAACCCAACAATAAACCCAACAATAGGCTGAGCCGCGATCATCCTATTGTTGGCCGCAAGTCGACAGCCGCGAATCATCCACACAGCCGCAAGAAATCCACCATAGCCACTGCATTTAATGAATAACCCGCTTAGCAAGATTGAACTTGAGGTCAATGGAGCGTCTAAGACCTGCGCTTCAGGTACAAATTTGCCTGATTTTTTAACTGAAATTGGACTTAATCCCAAACTGGTGGCGGTGGAATATAACGGCGAGATCCTAACGCGGGGACTGTGGAATCAAACGGTGCTTCAGCCGGGCGATCGCCTAGAAATCGTCACGATTGTAGGCGGTGGATCAAGCGCGGCTAGCGGGTGAGTAAACCGATGTAAATTTTGGCGAAAAAATGGACTGCAAAGTACGGCAATCCCTTCCTTTCGATAGGTTTAAGGACACTCTTTCCCACCGAGAAAGGCGCTACAGTAACGGTATACACAAACCCCTCACAAGCTGTTCAAGAGTTGATCATGGTTGAAAGAATGAAAACCTGGGCGCGTCTCTCTCTGAGACCCCTGCTAAAGTCTGTTCTCAAGTCCTGTTTTATCTTCGGCCTCGCCGCCGTGCTGATATTTTCTCAGGCAGATGACGCGATGGCCGCGCGAGCAGGTGGACGCATCGGGGGCGGTAGCTTCCGTGCGCCTAGTCGCTCCATGCCAGCTCCTTCGCGAGGGCCTTCTGGATACGGCGGCGGCTATGGCGGCGGCTACTATCCAGGCGGTGGGTTTGGCTTGCCGTTCATTATTCCGTTCATGGGCTTTGGCGGCGTCGGCGGTATTTTTGGCATTTTTGTTGCGATCGCCCTAGCCAACTTCATTCTCAATGCCTTCCGCAATTCGGGCGTCAATGCCGATAGCGTCGAAGCCTACAGCAGCAACCCAACGGTTTCTGTGGCCCGACTACAGGTAGGATTGCTAGCAGAAGCTCGCGGTCTACAAGAAAACCTCAATCAGATTGCTCAGAGCGCAGATACGGGCACTCCTGAGGGCTTAACTAAAGTATTGCAAGAGACCACGCTGTCTTTGATGCGCAACCCTGAATACTGGGCCTACGCCGACGTAGAATCGGATCAGACCAAGCTATCAGCGGCTGAGCAAGTGTTTAATCAGCTGGCGATCGCCGAACGCAGTAAATTTACCGGTGAGACGCTCTCCAACGTGAATGCGCAGCTCGCCCAGTCCAAGCCCCAAGCGGCCCTGCCAACGAGCGGCGATTTGGCGAACTCAGCGCCGGGTGAATACATCGTAGCGACTGTTTTAGTGGCAACTCAAGGCAAGCTAAACCTACCTAAAGTCAATACTCAAGACGACGTTCGTGCGGTTATCAACAAAATTGGATCGATTTCCAGCGAACAGCTAATGGCGGTAGAAGTCCTCTGGACACCACAGGTCTCTGGCGAAACGCTGACGGCTGACGAAATGATTGCTGAGTATCCAAACCTGAAGCTGATTTAGACCAGATACTTAAGTTTGACCTGGTATAAGACACCTTAGAACGGAAGCTTTCTCAAAAGCCTCCGTTTTTTTGTGGCTGAAATGGGCTGAGTATGCTTAACTCTTCACACAAGCCATTGAATAAATTGAGCTACTATTATCATTTTCCAATAGTGCTTATTTACTGATGCCTCACCCCCACAGAGATAGAAATGCTGGTATTGCTTACTCGGATATTGCTATGGGCCTCGATGGGGCTTTTGCTTTGGTACATCCTGGTTAGAGTTATCCCGCCAAAGTATCTAACTTGGTTTGGGGGCGTCATTTTTATTGCTTTGCTAGCGCTGTCTTTTTTGGAAGCCGACAACGACACCGTGAGCATTATCTGGCAAATTATTTCCTTTCCCCTTCGGCCCCTGGGCTTTGCTTTGGTCTTGCTAGGAGGCGCAGTCGGTGAAGGCTTAAAACGGATAAAATCTACGCCAGTGGCGATCGCGCTTTGCGTCCTCATTTTCTCCAGCATTCCTGTTCTTTCGCAGGCGTTGGTGACCGAGGCTGAGGGATCTGTTCGGAAGGCATTTGTAAATCGATCTGAACTCTGTGAGGGCGTTTGTCGCAGCGGCGAGGTGCCAGGTGCCAATTTAGGTGAGGCGGGCGCGATTGTGGTCATTGGCGATCGGCGCAATGTCTCAGCAGCTATAGACGGCCTCGAAAGCGTTGACGATACCTCTCTCAACACGGTGCTAGCCCCCCGATTGATCTACGCCGCAGATCTTTACGCTCGCGCTCGTACATTGGGAGCCTCTCCGTTTGTCATCGTGACCGCGGGTGGCCCAGATGACGATCGCTCAAACACCATTGTCCGTAATATTTTGGTGCGAAACGGCGTTCCAGGGAGTGTTATTCAAGTTGAAGATAGCGGCCTAAATATTCGTAAAACCGCTGAAGACGTGGAATCGTTCTTAGAGGAAAGACAGGTCGTTAGCAATCGAAAAGCTCGCAGTGAATCTAATAACGATGCCCGTGTTGTGCTGGTTGCGCCCGCGATTATTATGTCGAGAGCCGCGCTGACGTTTGAAGATATTGACTTAGAAGTTATTGCCAGACCGACTGATTTTTACTCAGTTCGCTTTAACCGGGGAGGAGGGCTATTAGAGCGACTTCCCTCCATTTTGCCCAACGTCGATGCCCTCCAGCTGACCACTCGCTATTGGGATGAGGCGATGACTTCCGTCTATTATTTTTTGCGCGGCTGGTTGCCTAATTTCAACTTTGGCTGGGATCCTAGCATTGAGATTTAGGCATTGAGATTTAGGCATTGAAATCTAGGCACTGAGATTTGGGTATGGAGATTTTTCAACTGTCTATATCAACTGACTTAAATTGATGGATACGCGCCATAGGTATGCGCCAATAGGTATGACAGTGCAGCAAATTTAACAGTATCCTGGTTAATTCGAGAAGGAAAAATTGCTTTAAGCAGTCTTGCTTCAATGTTTTGCAGGGGATATCCTGCGCTTTATACGGGCTTATCTATCTATGGCTCAATCGAGATTGGTGCGGTTTGCTGCTTATTTGAGGCCGCATCGAAAGGATGTAATTTTGGGCCTGGTGGCCTTGCTAGTGGTTAATGCGGTAGGTGTGTCTATTCCGCTGATCATTGGCTACATCGTTGATGAACTCACCGTTACCTTTAGCCTTGGTCGGCTGCTGCGCTATGTTTTGCTGGTATTTGTACTGGCGAGCGTTATGTGGTTTATTCGCATGGCCTCGCGCGTTTTGATATTTGGCGTTGGTCGGAAGGTAGAGTTCGACCTGAAACAGCGTATCTTTGAGCACTTACTGACGTTAGAACCGGCTTACTTTGCGCGAAATACAATTGGCGATCTGATTAATAGGGCCACGAGCGATGTGGATAATATCCGTCGCCTGCTAGGATTTGCCGTGCTTAGCATAGCAAATACGTTTTTTGCCTACATCATGATTGTGCCTGCAATGGCTAGGTTAGATGGCCGCGTTACGCTTTTTTCGCTTGCGGTCTATCCGTTTATGTTTGGCGTAGTGGCTGTTTTTGGTAATCGTCTGCGACGACAGCAGCTCGATGTCCAAGAAGAAATCTCCAACATCAGCGATTTGATTCAGGAGGATATGGGTGGCATTTCGCTGGTAAAAATCTACGCTCAAGAGGACAATGAGCGGCTGGCGTTTGCTCAGCGTAATAGCAGCTTGCTAGAAGCGAATTTGGCGCTTGCTAGGACTCGAAATATTCTTTTTCCGCTGCTGGGCGGCCTTGCTAGTTTGAGTCTGGTGATTGCTTTGGCGATTGGCTCTCAGTCTATTCGCAACGGTCAGATGACGGCGGGCGATTTTGTGGCCATTTTCTTGTTTATTCAGCAGTTGGTTTTTCCAACCGCACTTTTGGGCTTTACGATTACGGCTTACCAAAGAGGTGAAGTTAGCTTAGATCGAGTGGAGGCTATTTTTGAAGCTAAGCCAGAAATTCGCGATACTTCGAGTGCGATCGCGCTTCCCCATCCCATGGGCCGACTAGAAGCTCGCGATCTCACCTTTACCTTTCCAGGCTCTACTCGCCCGGCGCTAGATCGGGTTAATTTTACGATTGAACCGGGACAGACCGTGGCCGTAGTTGGGCCGATTGGTTCGGGCAAATCGACGCTGGCCATGGCCCTGCCTCGACTGCTAGAAATTGCGCCGGGCGAGCTATTTATAGATGGACTCGATGTGACCAAAGTGGAGCTGTCGGATTTAAGAGGGGCGATCGCCTTTGTCCCTCAAAACAGCTTTCTATTCAGCACCACCGTCAAAAATAACGTCAGATACGGCGATCCAACTGCCGAGCAGCGCGAAGTAGAATACGCGGCCAAAGAAGCGCAGCTACACGGCGAGATTTTGAACTTTCCCAGCCAATACAAAACGCTAGTAGGTGAGCGCGGCATCACGCTGTCGGGCGGTCAGCGGCAGCGATCGGCGCTATCTCGGGCGCTGTTGGTCGATGCGCCGATTCTGGTGCTAGACGATGCGCTCTCTAGCGTAGACAACCAAACGGCAACTCAGATTTTGGATAATCTTTCTAGCGAGACGCAGCGGAAAACAGTGATTTTTGTCTCGCATCAAATGTCGGCAGCGGCTTCGTGCGATCGCATCCTAGTCATGGATCGAGGCCGCATCGTTCAATCTGGCACCCATGCAGAACTAGTTATGCAAAAAGGGCTTTACCAAGACCTGTGGAATCAGCACAAACTCAAAGAAGTCCTGCAATAACACGCCTGACCACACAAAATCTGGTCGCACAAAATCGAGCAACTGTACGCAAAGACAAAGTCCTAACTTTCCATACCAGAACCAGGACTTTGTCTTTGAATCCAAACCATTAATCCTACTTTTATCCTAAGTGATCCATTACCGAGAACATCGGTAAATACATCGCTACTAGAATCGAACCCACCATGCCTCCTAGAACCACAATCATAATCGGCTCCATAATACTGGTCAGCGCTTTCACCGCCTGCTCCACCTCGTCCTCATAAAAGTCCGCCACCTTCATCAGCATCTGATCTAGCTCGCCGGTTTCCTCGCCAATGCTAATCATCTGAATTGCCATCACCGGAAATACACCATGCTCTTGCAAGGCCAAACTAATCATGCCGCCCGACTGAATTTCCGCCTGCGCAGCATTAATCGCATTGGCAATCACCTGATTTCCTGAAGTATCTCGCACAATCTCCAGCGCCGTCAAAATCGGCACCCCCGAGCGAGAGAGGGACCCAAAAGTACGACAAAATCTGGCCGTCGCAGACTTCTGTGCTAGATCGCCAAACAGCGGCATCTTCAAGAAGAAACCATCCATCGTCACCCGGCCCACAGGCGTTTTGTAATACTGCTTGTAGACAAACACCAGCACCGAGATAACGACCACTAGTCCCAGCGATAAATACCAGGTTCTCAGCATTTTACTAATGGCCATTAGCGCTTGAGTAAAAAGCGGCAGCGGTGCGCCTAGATCTTCAAAAATCTCAGCAAAAATCGGCAGCAAAAAGACAGTCATTCCAATGAAGATAGTGACCGCTAAAAAGCCGACTGTGACCGGGTAAGCCATCGCCGACTTAATCTGGTTCTGCAATCGGTTTAGGTCTTCTAGCAGTTTGGCCAGGCGGTTGAGGACTTCGTCTAGAACACCGCCCACTTCCCCGGCTTGCACCATGCTCACGTACAGATTGTCAAAGCACTTAGGATGCTTGCGCATCGAATCAGAGAGGTTTGTTCCCTGCTGCACGTCGGCATTAATACCCATGAGCGCTTGCTTCATTTTGGGATTAGGGCACTGGTCGGCCAAAATACCAATCCCACGTACTAGGGCCACGCCCGAAGAAACCAGCGCCGCAAACTGACGAGAGAAGACCGCTTTATCTTTAACGGTCACCTTCACCATTGAGGTTTTAATATCTGCAAAGCTAAAACCGCCGCCCTTAGCTTCTGTGATGTTCTGAATATGAATGCCCTGATCTTTAGCAATCATTCTGGCGGATGCGGGCGTATCGGCCTCCACCTTTCTGCGGACGGATTTACCCGTCACATCCCGGCCAGTGGCAACGTAGGTAGGCATAAGGTTCTCTTACTCTAATAGCTGTAATAGCTGAATCTGGAAAAATAGCTGGACTTGGAAAGCTGAATGAAAAAGCTGAGTCTTGGAAAAAGCTGAATGAAAGAGCTGAATCTTAAGTAGATGGGCTTGACCCACTAGAAGCGTCAAGTGAGGTTTAGTTACCGATTTCCGGCTTTAGCCGCCTGAGTTTTAGCCGCGCCCGGCGCACCTCCAATCAACCGCTGCAGCTCCTCGGGCCTGGATGTTTTGGACATTGCCGACTCAAAGCTAATGGTTCCTTTTCTGTACAAATCAGCCAGTGCCATTTCTAAGGTCTGCATTGCGAGACGACCGCCTGTTTGGATTGCCCCATAAATTTGCGCGGTTTTCCCTTCCCGAATCATGTTGGAAATACCCGGTGTTACCACCATGATTTCTTGCGCCATAACTCGGCCAAACTCGCCTGGTTTAACGTTTTGCTTGGTGACTAGCGTTTGGCTCAGTACGGCCACTAGCGAGTTAGAAAGCTGCACTCTAATCTGCTGATGCTGTTCCGGGGGGAATACATCTACAATTCTGTCTACGGTTTGCGCCGCTGAGCTAGTGTGCAAGGTGCCAAATACTAAGTGGCCTGTTTCGGCGGCAGAAATGGCCAGAGAGATGGTTTCAAGATCACGCATCTCACCGACTAGAATGACGTCTGGGTCTTCACGCAAAGCGCCGCGCAGTGCATTTGAGAAGCTTTTAGTATCTTCGCCAACCTGACGCTGGTGAATAAGGCTCTTGACCGGCTCGTATACAAATTCAATGGGATCTTCTACGGTCAAGATATGTTCAGCGCGAGTCAGATTGATGTTGTTAATCATCGACGCTAGGGTCGTGGTCTTTCCCGAACCCGTCGGGCCAGTGACCAGCACTAGACCTCTGGGTTTCTCGGATAGTTCAGTCACGATTGGTGGTAAGCACAGTACGTCCATGCTCGGAATCTTGGAGCTAAGGGCGCGTAAGCAAGCGGCATATGTACCCCGGTCTTTATAAACGTTGACCCTAAAACGGGCTAATCCGCGTACGCCGTAAGAGCAGTCTAGTTCCCAAGTCTGCTCTAGAATTTTTCGCTGAGAGTTGTTCAGCATGCTGAAGATCAGTCGCTGGCACATGTCAGCTGTCATGGGTGGATGGTCGGTCGCGGTAAGGTGACCGCTAATTCTGATGTAGGGTGCGAGGCCGGTCGATAGGTGAAGATCGGAGCCACCGCGCTCAATGACCTCTTCCATCAAGTCTTCAATCATCAGTTCCATTGGTTTTTCCTCTTTGGTAAATGATTAGCTAGTGAATGATTAGCTAGTAAATGGTTGGCTTTAGGGGGCTGTGGATGGTTGATGTAGGGCTGTGAATAGGCGATCGCCCATTCGCTAAATTAGTCCTTGTATCGAGGCGTAAGGCAATACGGACAGTCGAGCCACTCATGGTGCAGCTCAGCCGAACAGGTGGTACAAGACAGTACGCTTTTGCGCTTAGCTTTGAGTTCAGCTTCAAGCCCCTTATCTGTAAAAGTGACCCGCTCGACTTCTTCTAGGGTGGTATGTCCTCCCCTAACCAGATTTAAGCTGTAAGCCAGCAGGGTATGCATGCCTTCTTCTACAGCGGCCTCTTTGATTTGATCAGAGGGCGCATGATCCGAAATTAACTGTTGAACCCTTTCGGTGACGCGCATTACCTCATACACGCCAACTCTGCCCTTATAGCCACCGCCTTGACACTTCTCACAAAGTTTTCCAGCTTCGCGCTGCTCACTAATCTGCTCGTTAGGAACGCTGTTTGCTTTATAAAGAGTCATTTCATGATCGCTAGAAGCCGTCAGGCCGAACCTAGCCAATTCTTCAGAGGTAGGCTGATAAGCCACTTTGCAGCTGTTACATACGCGACGAACCAGTCGCTGCGCCAATACGCCAATCAGCGAACTTGCTACCTGAAAAGGCTCGACGCCCATCTCACCCAATCGTGAGACCGCGCCCGCCGCATCATTGGTGTGCAAAGTCGTTAATACCAGGTGGCCAGTTAGGGCGGCTTCGATAGCTGTTTTTGCGGTTTCGGGGTCGCGGGTCTCACCCACTAGAATGACGTCGGGGTCTTGTCGTAGGAAGGCGCGTAGAATAGAGGCAAAGTTCATGCCTTTTTCTCGGATTACCTGTACCTGCGTAATACCCGGTAGCGCGTACTCAATCGGGTCTTCAGCGGTGCTGATATTGACGCCTGGATCATTACGCTCTGAAAGAACTGAGTAGAGCGTGGTGGTTTTACCCGAACCCGTTGGGCCAGTTACTAAAATTAGACCGAACGGTTTCTTAGCCATGTCCTGAACGATATGGAGCGTTTCATCGTCGGTGATCAGTTTGTCTAGTCCTAGCTGAGTTGCCGAGTTATCTAGAATGCGGAGTACAATTTTTTCCCCGTATCGACTAGGCAGCGTGCTGACTCGAAAGTCTACCTTGCGGTCTTGAAATACCCGGCGGATGCGTCCGTCCTGTGGCATTCTGCGCTCAGCGATGTCTAGTTCTGAAATAATTTTGAATCGGGCGCAGACGGCTGGAATGATCTTTTTAGGCAGGTGAGGAAAAGCCTCCATCAGGACGCCGTCTTTGCGGAATCGAATGCGCAGGAACTCTTCTTGCGGCTCGACGTGGATGTCGGAGACATCTTCTTGAAGAGCCTTTACCAAGATTTTATTGACTAGTGCAATGACCGGAGCGGCCCCCGCATCTTGTAACGCGGCTCCTAAATCAGCATCGTCTTCACCGACATCTTCTAAACCGCCGCCGTCAAGGTCAAGATCTGCCAAATCTGTCTGAACATCTACAGCCTTGGCAGAATCGCGCTTCTTTTCTCTGGCAACTTGTTCATCTAGGTACTTTGCCATCAGTCGCTGATAGTCTTCGACGGTGATGACCATGCGCCGCAGCTGTATTTTTAGCGGCCGTAAAATACGGTTGAGATCGTCTTGGGCTTCCAGATTTTCTGGATCGACCATTGCAACTAAAACCGACTGACTGCCCACTTCTCCGGTTTTGGAGAGCGGCACCAATCGATGTCGGCGACAGATATCTACCGATATCAGGCTGCCGATTAGCTGGGTGACTTGAGTGTCGGATATGCTTTTTACTTCAGGATCGAGCGACTCGACGCCGTATAGAATCTTGAGTTCGAAAAGCTGCTGTTTTTTGTATTGGCGCAGGAGTTCGGGCGATAGCTGTTGGCCAGTCATCGACTCTAAAACGTCGGTGAGGGTTCGACCCGTTTTGCGACTTTCGACCAGTGCTTGTTGCATTTGGCCGCCGTCTACAAAACCAGCCTGGATGAGCTTGTTGCTAAAGGGCGAAAAGCTCTTCTGTAAAACGAGCGCCTTCCGCGTAGATGAAGAATTTGTCATGGCCGATGCGAAAAAATCTCACATCATTGTGCCCACTCAGCTCAAATGGCCTCACAGTAGGGTGTCTGTGCTAGTACGTAACTTTGGGTATATTCCGGGCTTTTGTAAGGCTTGAATAAATGGCTAGATGACCTTGTTTTAGATCTGAGCCAAGTTTTGCCCTGTTTTTGGGAGGTCGTGAAAACCTACTACGGAAAACCGTTCCTCAATTGTGCATCCAGATTCTAATATGGACATGGTAACGGAGAGTTTGATAAGGATGATGGACGCAGATAACAACGAAAATCAACAGCCTGCTGGCGAAAGTCCGGAGAACGTAGGTTCGGACGGTATTGAAGAGCTGCGAGCTGAAGATGCGGCGGCTGATATTGATTTCGAGCAGGCGTTTGGCTCGGCCGAGTCTGATGCTGAGACGACTAGGGCATCAGCGGACGATGCTTCGATATCTGACGATATTTCGGCTGAGGATGCGTTTGCGGCTGAGGCCGGTGCTAGAGTGGCGCTGCAAGGGCAATTGTCGGATCTTCAAGCTCAGTTGGAAGATCGTACCGGGCAGTTTACTCGGCTCAACGCTGACTTTGATAACTTCCGTAAACGTACGGCTAAGCAACAAGACGAATTAGAAGCCAAGGTGAAGTGCAATACGATCAGCGCTTTGCTAGAGGTTGTGGATAATTTTGAGCGAGCGAGATCTCAAATTAAGCCACAGAACGAGGGTGAGATGGCCATTCATAAGAGCTATCAGGGCGTTTATAAGCAGTTGGTAGATGCGTTTAAAAAGCTCGGCGTGTCGCCTATGCGCGCTGAGGGACAAGAGTTTGATCCCAATTTGCATGAAGCGGTAATGCGCGAACCTACCGATCAGTATCCTGAAGGAACTGTTATTGAGGAGTTCGTGCGTGGGTATGTTTTAGGAGAGCGGGTTTTACGCCACGCTATGGTCAAGGTGGCTACGCCTTTAGATCTTTCATCTGAATCAGGTGAGGCTTCTTAATTGCGATGAGATGAACTGCTTGGAGATGAGTAAAAGCGGGTAGAAATGCTCGTTGGTTTTGCTTGCGATGCGGTTTATCTATAACGCGAATTAAGCAATGCCTAGATGAAGGTTTGGCGCGGATACTGATGACTAATGGCCTGATAGCGTAACCGCAACCAACCTTCATTGAACTGTCCGAACGGATTATGGGAAAAGTGATTGGCATTGACTTGGGAACTACCAACAGCTGCGTGGCTGTATTGGAGGGTGGTAAGCCTGTGGTAATTCCCAATACAGAGGGTGGTCGGACGACGCCGAGCATCGTGGGGTTTGCTAAAGGTGGCGAGCGCTTGGTGGGCCAGCTAGCGAAGCGACAGGCTGTGACTAATGCTGAGAATACGGTCTATAGCATTAAGCGATTTATTGGACGGCGCTGGGGCGATACGGAGACGGGGCGATCGCGCGTTCCTTACAAATGTGTGGCGGGTAAAGACGACACGGTTGACGTGATGATTCGAGCTAAGAGCTTCACGCCGCAGGAAATTTCGGCGATGACGCTGCAAAAGCTAAAGAACGATGCTGAAGCTTATCTAGGTGAGACCGTAACTCAGGCGGTGATTACTGTACCTGCCTATTTTACCGATGCGCAGCGTCAGGCGACCAAGGACGCGGGTACGATTGCGGGCTTGGAAGTGCTGCGAATTATCAATGAGCCAACTGCGGCGGCGCTTTCCTATGGTCTAGATAAGCAGGATCAAGATCAAACGGTTTTGGTGTTTGACTTGGGCGGTGGTACGTTTGACGTCTCTATTTTGCAGCTAGGTGATGGCGTTTTTGAAGTAAAAGCGACCTCTGGTAATAACCATTTAGGCGGCGATGATTTTGATAATTGCATTGTTACTTGGATGATCGATGCTTTCAAAGCTTCTGAGAGCATGGATCTAACGGCGGATCGGATGGCCTTGCAGCGGATTCGAGAGGCGGCGGAGAAGGCCAAAGTGGAGCTTTCGACGATGGCTAAGACGTCGATTAATTTGCCGTTTATTGCGGCGGATGAGACGGGGCCGAAACATTTGGAGATGGATCTGACGCGATCGCAATTTGAGGAGCTAGCCGCAGAGCTAGTTCAAAATACGCTAGAGCCGGTAAAGCAAGCGCTCAAAGATGCCGATCTCGCGGCAGAAGACATTGCGCGAATTTTGCTAGTAGGTGGATCCACCCGTATTCCTGCTGTGCAGACGGCGATTACGGATTTCTTTGGCGGGCAGCCACCCGATCGTTCTGTGAATCCGGATGAGGCGGTTGCTTTAGGGGCATCTATTCAAGCGGGCGTGTTGGGCGGCGAGATTAAGAATCTGTTGCTGCTGGATGTGACGCCGCTTTCTTTGGGCATTGAGACGCTGGGTGAAGTGTTTACTAAAGTAATTGAGCGTAATACGACGATTCCAACGAGTAAAACTCAGATCTTTTCGACGGCTACGGATGGCCAGACTTCTGTAGAAGTTCACGCTTTGCAGGGCGAGCGGGCCATGGCTAGGGACAACAAAAGCCTGGGCCGGTTCGAGCTGACGGGGATTCCGCCAGCGCCGCGAGGGGTGCCTCAAATCGAGGTGTCGTTTGAAATTAATGCGGATGGTATTTTGCAGGTGGCCGCGCGCGATCGAGGGACTAACCGTGAGCAGAGCATTAAGATTACAAACCGAGGTGGACTGACTTCGGCTGAGATTGCTCGGATGCGAGAAGAAGCTGAGATGTTTGCGGGTGAAGATGAACAGCGTAAGATTTTGGCAGAGCTACAAAACCGGGCGGACTCGCTGTTCTATAGCTATGAATCTACACTGCGCGATGGAGGAAGTTCGATGTCTGAGGCGCTGAGGGTACAGGCTGAGACGGAGGTGGAGGCTTTGAGAAGTGCGATCGCCGACAAAAATGCGCAGCCTGCTAATATCAACCGATTGATAGAAGCCTTGCAGCAAAGCATCTTCGATATCGGTGCAGGACTCTACCGCCAGATCAACGAAGACGATAATCAAGCAGATAGAAGCAACGATATGCCGGGCGCACCTCGGGCGAATGAAGACGCCGTTGAGATGCCAGGTGCTCATCTGTCTTCTCAGCCTATGGCTCCGGTCGTTCCGGTCGGGTCTAACGCCCAGGCGTCTAATGTCCGGCCTGTGACTGCTGATGTTTCGACTCCGTACGCCGCACCGGATGAGGAATACGACGTGGACTCTACATTAGCGGCTAACTACGAAGTGATTGAATAATGACCGGGCGATCGCTCTGTGACCATTTGCGCGTATAGCACTTGCACATATATTTTTCGCATATAAGGCGCTGCGGATTCTTGAGATCGGCAGCCCTTTTTTTGCTACGAGCCGATGCATTCTGAGGTTTGCTATACAATGGTTTAATGCTTGTTGATTTGTAACCTGCTAGTTCTCTTTCTTTGACTGACGTTTTATGGCCCGTGACTACTACGAAACCTTGGGGGTTTCGCGCAATGCCGAGCAAGACGAGATTAAGCGTGCTTATCGTAAGCTAGCGCGGAAGTACCACCCGGACGTAAACAAGGAGGCGGGGGCCGAAGAGACCTTTAAAGAGGTCAGCCGGGCCTATGAAGTGCTGTCTGAGCCGGAGGTGCGATCGCGCTACGATCGATTTGGTGAAGCGGGCGTTGGCGGTGCGGCAGCGGGAGCCGGAGCGGGCGGATTTCAAGATTTTCAAGATATGGGCGGGTTTGCTGATATCTTTGAGACCTTCTTTAACGGATTTTCTGGGCCACAGGGGCAGCAGCGCCGACGTGGGCCGATGCAAGGCGACGATCTGAGGCTGAACCTGAAGCTTGACTTTAAAGAAGCAGTGTTTGGTGGTGAGAAAGAAATTAAGATCAGCCACCTAGAAACCTGCACAACCTGCGATGGCTCCGGTGCAAAGCCAGGAACACGTCCTAGAACCTGTTCTACCTGTAGCGGCGCAGGCCAGGTGCGGCGAGCAACTCGAACGCCGTTTGGCATTTTCAACCAGGTTTCTACCTGTCCTACCTGTGATGGTTCGGGTGAGGTAGTTGAGGAGCGCTGCGAAACCTGCGGCGGCAACGGCCAAAAGCAGACAAATAAAAAGCTAAAAATCACGGTGCCTGCTGGGGTGGAAAATGGCACTCGGCTGCGAGTGTCGGGCGAGGGTGATTCGGGCAAGCGCAACGGCAAGCCTGGCGACTTGTATGTGTATCTGGTCGTTAACGAAGATCCTAAGTTTAAGCGCGATGGGATCAACATTTTGTCGGAGCTGAAGGTGAGCTATTTGCAGGCTATCTTAGGCAGCGAGCTGGATGTTGAGACGGTGGATGGGCCGGTGAGTTTGCATGTGCCTGCGGGGACTCAGCCGAATACGGTGCTGTCTTTGGACAATCGTGGGGTGCCTCGTTTGGGTAATCCGGTGAGCCGGGGCAATCATTTGATTACGGTGAAGGTGGATATTCCGACCCGTTTGAAGAGCGATGAGCGTGAGCTGCTGGTGAAGCTGGCAGAGACGCGTGGCGAGGTGGTAGGAAAGGGAAAAAAGGAAGGATTTCTAGGAGGACTGTTTAATGGCTGACGAGTTAATAGCCAATAAGTTAAGGGCTGACGAGCAGTTGGATTTGAGAGGAACGCCCTGCCCCTTGAACTTTGTGCGTACGAAGCTGAAGTTGGAGAAAATGGCTCCAGGCGAGCTGTTAGAGGTTTGGTTAGATCCAGGAGAGCCGATTGAGCAGGTGCCGGATAGCTTGAAGATGGATGGCTACGGCGTGGAGTTGGTTGAAGATCGCGGCGAGCATTTTGCGGTGCGGGTTCGCTGTCCGGCGGTATCGTGAGTTCAGTGGCTCAGCGCTGTCCGGGGACGGTGGTGGCGATTCAGGCTAATTATTATTCTGTGCAGCTAGATGAGCCAGTGGGTGAGCCGCTGGTTTTTTTATGTATTCGTCGTAGTTTGCTGAAGAAGCTGGGTCAGCGGATTATGGTGGGCGATCGCGTTACCGTAGAGGAGCTGGACTGGCAGGAACTGCGAGGGGCGATTTCCTCCGTTCAGCCGAGAGGCAAGTTTTTAGATCGACCGCCGATTGCTAACGTGGAGCAAATTTTGCTGGTGTTTGCGCTGGCCGAACCGACGTTGGATGCTAATCAGCTCAGTCGGTTTTTGGTGAAGGCGGAATCGACCGGGCTGGCGACGGCGCTATGTTTGAATAAGCGGGACTTAATTAGCGTTCAGCAGGCAGATGAGTGGCGCGATCGCCTATCCAACTGGGGCTATAACCCGCTACTGGCCAGCATTCAGTCGGATGGCACGCTGCCTGCTGAGCTGACTGCGGCGTTAAGCAAAAAGATTACGGTGGTAGCTGGCCCGTCAGGGGTCGGGAAGTCGAGTTTGACCAATCGTCTGATCCCGCGGCAAAATTTGCGGGTGAACGCGGTGTCTGGAAAGCTAGGCCGAGGAAGACATACAACGCGTCATGTGGAGCTATTTGAGCTGCCTGCGGGCGGATTTTTGGCGGATACGCCAGGATTTAATCAGCCTGATGTGGTTTGTACGCCTAAGGAATTGGGCGATTATTTTCCTGAGATTCGAGAGCGGCGGGCGATCGCTTCCTGTCAGTTTAGTAATTGTCTGCATAGGGATGAACCGGGCTGCGTGGTGCGCGGAGACTGGGAGCGCTACGAGCATTATTTAGCATTGTTAGATGAGGTTATTACGCAGCAGCAGCAGGTTCTGCATCAGGGAGAAGCTGAGGCGACTGAGAAAGTGAAGATGCTAGGAGAGGGCAAAGTGCTCAATGAGCCTCGGCTAGAAGCGAAAAAGTATCGCCGCATCTCCCGCAAGAGCCGAAATCAGGCGTTTCAGGAACTGTGCCTAGATCTGTCTGCGGTGGAAGATCTAGAGGACTTAGAAGATCTTGAGGATTTGGGCCTGTAGCTTCTACTCTGGCCTGTAGCGTCTGCTCTTTTGAAAAGATAAAATTCTCTGGGAAGATTAATAAATTTGAGCATAGGGCTTTACTTGGGTCGCAATGAAATTTAATTCCAATTTATACAGTGACGCGTACCGAGCGCCCTGGCCGCTGAATAATGGCTTTTTGATGACGCTTTACGCTGGGCTGCAAGCGGGTAAAAACTGGGAAACGTCTATTGCAGAACCCGAACCTGTCTGGCAGGAGCAAATTTTTACGGGCGCTCAGAACGTGCCTATTTTTGGCTTGGTGGCCATTCCTGATAATCCCATTGGCACCATTATTGGCACCTACGGAATTACGGGAGACTTGAGCGACCAGTGGTTTTTGCGAATTATGGCTCGTAAAGCCTATGCCAAGGGCTATGCCGTCGTGATTTTTGACTGGCGAGCGCATGGACGCACGGCTCAGCTTTCACCGATGCTAACTTCGGATGGACTGTATGAGGGCGAGGATTTTGTGCGGATTGCGGCGGCGGCAAAGGCGTTGGGCTGTCCGGCTCCTTTTTGGTTTACGGCGTTTTCTTTGGGAGGGCTGCTGGCGCTTTGGGCAGTTAAAGCGGCGCAGACATT
>JBBSOB010000033.1:0-23913 GCA_038260205.1 Phormidesmidales cyanobacterium | reverse complement strand
GAGATACAGCCATCGTACGGGTGGGTCGATAGTAACCGGCCATCGGCAGTGTAGACCTCGTAGATAGATCCTTCTAGCTGTAGGGTATTGAGTACCTGTTGTTTGTCTGGGCCGGTGAAGCGATCAAAAGCTGGCGTGAGAACTAAGCGATTCCCTTCGATGGAGCTTAAAATCGGCTGACCAAAGAAGTAGCTGCGATCATCTTTGATACTGTTCAAACGCTGCAAAACCACTTGATTGACCTCTTCGATAGGCCGTCCGGAGCCGGGGCAGTTGGCTAAAGCCGGTTTGGCGGTTAGCAAGGCCGTGGAAGCCAACAGTATGAGCGGCAGTCGCCATGCGATTGAGAGAGAAGGAAGGGTTGTCATAGGAAGCCACCAAATTGAGAAAAAAGAATCGAGAAAGAATAATCGAGAAAAAGAGAATTGAGAAGAAGAGAATTGGAAAAAAGATAAGTCTGAACCTAAACTAATATCACCCTGGAAATAGATCTTTTCTGCAAGTTAGGGCGACAGATTGCGATCGCCCCAGCAGCAGCTACGCCCTGAAACGTAGGGTCTGAAGCGACTGCAGAACCCATCAAAATGCGTCTGAGTTGATTATTACTTGCCTAGAAAGAGGGGTAGGAATGGTTACAAAAACTGATACAGAACCCGTGAGGAATCGAATAAGGCAACTTAAGCAGGCCGCTCTCAAAGCTTCCGACCGCTGCTGAACCTCCTGCGTCAAGAGAATTGAGAAGTTTTTATTCGCTTATTTTTAATGGTCGCTATTTAGCCAGCGGCAGCGCCGACGAAACCATTAGAATTGGGAACTTACAGACGGGGCAAACCGAGCGAATCCTCCAAGCAGCGGGACTGTATGAAGGGATGAATATTAATAGAATTCAGGGGTTGAGTGAAGATGCGATCGCCACCTTAAAACAACTAAGGGCCATCGAAAGTTTGTAATCCGGCTGGAAAGGGTCACTTTATTGCTGGCGTGATGTGAGTTTGACATAGCCCCAGCGACCACCTTGCAACGCCGTTTCAACCACCGGTGAGGCATTGCCATCATAGCCGCTCACATAATCCACCCGCACTCCCCCATGGTTAACATAGGCATAGCCATCAGAAATTTCTTTAACCTCTGAAAAAACAGGTGCGGTGACTAGCTGCCCTTCATGGTTAATCAAGCCTAAGTCTTTTAGTACCAGTTGCCCGGACTTATCAATGTAGCCAGAAACAGGCATAGAAGTACCCGCTTTGTTGTATCCAACGTTTGCTAGCCCGTCAGAAAAAGAACCCGCCCGAAGAAACTGGGGGCCTATCACCTCTTTTCCGGTCTGATCGATAAAGCCATACAGATTTTGCCAGCCGTTTGCTTGAGCAATGCCGACAGTTGCCAAGCCTTCTGAAAAAGATGAGACTGTTGCATAGGGCGCTGAACCACTATTGGGGCGAATATGGGGACGAATGACCCATTCACCTGTTTGATGAATAAATCCCCAGCCTTCAGATGTTCTTTGGCTCGATGGCTAGGGTTATTTTCGCTGTACGGGAATCTGGATATCACTGCGTTTGAGCATATCTGGAATAAATGGCCCGTCATAGAAAAAGCGCCTCGGTGAGCCTGCCACGCTGTACTCAGGATGCGCCGCTAGCCAGTCCTGCAACCGCTCAATGCCTTTTGTATAGATGTCATAGTCATAGCCTCCTCTCACGCCGAAGCTAACAACTGTCATCGGCGGCGTATCTTCTACCTGCACATCTTGCGCAACCGCTTTGGGCACCATGTTCAGATTTCGATAGAGGAAGGAAACGGCTGTCTCTCCCTGCGATGCTGCATTCGTCTGAAGCGTTGCGGCTGGGTACTGCGCCTCTACCGGGGCGGTCATCGAAATGTCGTTGTCGCTAATATGACGAAACAGCGGCGCAAACCCTCTAGAAGAGGCCGATCCTAAATCTCCCCCGACCTGAACCGTTGCCGCCCGGTAAGTCGGATACTGTTTAACCTCTATTTTGCCATCGGCAGTTGGCTCAGGGAACCCGTCTGGCAACGGCGCAGAAGCGGCGCTGTAGGCCCCAAACAACAGCGCTCCGACCAAAACTACCCCTAGTACCACAAACCCTTGACTCAATTTCATGAAGACAACTCTGATACGTCTGCGTTTAGTCTAACGATCTCAGCTTTGTCTATGGCGCTGCTAGCGAGTTGGCTAGCGAAAAGAGAACGCTCATAGAATTCGCACTTTTTCCCGATTCTCTACTGGTGCGATCGCCCATCAGCCATTCTAAGTAAGCGGCCCGAGCGCCAGGAAAGATGTCGCTTTTCTTCAGCCGGACGACTCAACAGCATCCTCGCAGCACTCTGAAAATGGGCAGATTTTACAGA
The DNA here is from genome assembly GCA_038260205.1 of Phormidesmidales cyanobacterium. GTDB lineage: Bacteria > Cyanobacteriota > Cyanobacteriia > Phormidesmidales > Phormidesmidaceae > Phormidesmis. The sequence continues at coordinate 21,540 of JBBSOB010000033.1, read as the reverse complement.
TCTGCTCACTGGCCGTTGCCACAAAATCGCCGCTCATCAATCGCCCGATTAGATCGGTTGCTTCTACTTCGATTTGCGCCAAGTCATCAGTCTCAAAGCGGTGCAGGTGGTTATGGCGTAAATAAGCTAAATGCGCAGACGACTTCCCCATCGCTTTGCTGTAGGCCCATAGCTGAAACTGATGATGCTCAGGATGAATGACTTGGTCGGTCTTAAAGTCCAAAACAAAATCATCACCGACTAAATCAACTTTGCCGTTGAGAGTGAGTCCGCTGACTGTTAGCGAGATTGATTTTTCCCAATCGAAGTTATCCGAGCGGTATGACTGATAAGCGCTGTCGGTTTGGAACGATTGAGCTAGATCGAAAGCAGTTTGAACATTCTCTTCAGATAAATCGGGCGCGTATTTTGCCAGGGCTTTAGCATCGCTAATGCCTAGCTCTAAGGCTTTGTGAGTCAGCGTGCCGATGGCCATAGCGTCGGTAACCCCGCCATTTGAGCTGTTACCGCTTTGATAGCCCAAATGACCATTGACATAGCGGTGTTTAAAGCGTGATGGGCATAGTGCATAGTCGCTCAGCGCCGTCACCGGTAGCTCTGTGATCTCAATGCCAATCGGATCTAGCAATTGCTGTTTTAGAAGGGATGGGGCTTTGGCAGATGCGGGTATAGATGTAGATGTAGCTGGCTGGGCAAGCGCTGGATCGAACAGAACAGGTTTAGGCGTAATGGTTGCTGTTAGCCCAGAGGCCAGCAGATCGAGTCCGCCGCCTGAAGACTCTGCCGATGTTAGGATTAATCTATCGCGAGCGCGAGTAAACGCAACATAAAAAATACGTTTTTTTTCAGCTTCATCTTGGATGTTTGTCTGTTGTTCTAAGAGCGAATAGAGCGCTGATTTTTGATACTCGCCTGCTTCGTCGGTTAGCTTGAGGCCAAGACCTACCCTGGTTTCAAAGCGAACAGTTGAGGTATTAGCGATATTTTTATGAGAGAGATCGGGGACGAAAACAACTGGCCACTCCAAGCCTTTTGAGCCGTGGATGGTCATGAGGCTAACGGCATTGCCGCCTTCGATAGCAGGTCTAGGAATAGTGACTTCTGTGCTGGTGATTTGATTGAGCTGTCGGACGACGGCGAGGGTATCGAAGCTGCCGTGTTCTCGCGATCGCACTAGCTCAATAAACCCATTCCAGTCAGCCATGCGCCTGAGTCCATCCGGCAGATTAGCGATCGCAGCCGTGTATCCGGTGAGGCGATCGCTAATCTGTAGCAGCCGCGTTGGAGCTTCTACCCGGCGCTCTTTTAACAACCGCTTCAGGACGATAATCTCATTCGATAGCGCAGAGACTGCTGCCGATTGGAGATGTTTCCACCAGGAGGTTTTGTCTGGCAGGGTTTGAGCCAGGGCGTAGAGCGTGCGATCGCTTACTGCGAAAAAAGGACTGCGCAGCACCGCCATCAGCGCTAGGCTATCGCTCGAGTCCGACAGAAATTTCAGCAGGGCCAGCGCATCTTTCGCCTCTCGGGTGTCAAGCAGGCTACCGCCTCCGGCTTGCAGAATAGAAATTCCTCGACTGGCGATCGCATTTCCATACAGCTCTAGCGGCCCCCAAGTTCGCGACAAGATGGCAATATCTTTGGGCTGGATAGGTCGCAGCCGCTTGGTCTTTTTATCATGCACTAAAGTCTCTTTGTTTAGCAGCGCCTCTACGAGATCGGCAATTTTTTGCGCCTCCATCAACCGGCGGGCGTTGATATTGGTATCAATCGACGGGTCTTTTTTCTGTTCGTCGCTCACCTCAACCTTGTATAGCTGAATTTCCGGGGCTGGCACCATTGCATCGGTGCGCTCTGCCGTCAGATCTTGATGCATCTGCCCCAGTACAGGTTTAAACATCTGGTTAAGCTGTTTCATGAGGGCGTGATGAGTGCGAAAGCTCTGACTCAGCTCCACCGGACTCTCTTCACCTGGATGAATCTTTGCCTGCCAGCGTTCAAAAACAGCGGTATCAGCGCGGCGAAAACCATAGATAGACTGCTTGCGATCGCCCACAATCGTCAAAATCGCGCCCGCTGTCAGCCTTTCCAATAACTCTCCTTGAATAGGATTTGTATCTTGAAACTCGTCGATTAAGAATACCTGCCAGCGCTTTGCATAGTAGCTCTGCACGTCTGGATCTTCTAACGCCTTGAGCGCCTGCACCTCAAGGTCGGTATAGTCGAGAATGCGCTGCTGATACTTCAGCTTAGATAAAAACGAACGAACCAGCGTAAATGCTTCTTTAATCGCCGGTCGCATCTGCTCAGTTTGCTCGTCATAGCTGTTGTAAACCAGCGCTGCTAACGATTCGTTTGCGGCTTTAGCAATATCCTTTAGCGCGTTAATAGCGTCTCTAACGCCGTCAAAGCTTTCTTCATCCGGCCAATTCTTCTTACTGCCACCTCTTAGTCCAATCTCACAAAGCTTTTTTAAATAACTGCGATCGCCCGTACTCTCAAAAGCATTTGCACAGCTGAGCGCCTGCTGACGAGCCAGTTCTCGTTTATCACCTTCAGGGCCAATATGAAAGCCCAGCTCTGTACAGGCCGCTATCCACTCTGGTTTTTCAGGAATGGCTGCTAACAGTGACCTGCGAAAATCTTCTAGTTCGCTTTGCCAGTCTGAAGGCGATCGCGACAAAGCTGCCTTTGCCGTCAGCGGATCTTTTAGCAGCGCTACGAGAATGTCGCGCATCAGAGAAAAAGGCACCTGTTCATACAGTCGTTTGGGCAGTTGCGCCAGCGCTTGAGTAAAATACTCGGCTTGCCATAGCGATCCGGCTAACTCATCTTGAACCACAAAATCAGGCGGAACGTTGGCCTTATCCGGATGCTCCTGGCAAATGCGGGCAGCTAATGCGTGGAAAGTGCTAATTTGAGCGGCTTCTAAACTAGCGAGTATATCTGCGCGAGTCTCCTTCGGGGAGGCTACGCCATCGCCCATTCGATCCACAACAGCCTGACGAATGCGCGATCGCAGCTCCGTTGCGGCCTTGTTTGTAAAGGTCATAGCCACAATTTGCAGCGGCGTATAAACCGCAGCCGATTCGTCTTGGGGCTTCAAAAAATGCAGATACCGCTCGGTCAGCATGTGCGTTTTGCCTGTCCCAGCGCCAGCGGTCACGGCAACGCTGCCCACCGCAAAAGCCGCCCTTTGTTGTTCTTCAGTCAGTCCCATAATTATTCTCCTTTCTCGTTAAGCGGCTCCCTTGACGACACACCGAATCAAAGTCGCAGTAGCGGCAGGCATCGCGGTTTACGTCTGGCTGCACGGGATAGTGACCTAGATTCAAAGCTGTTTTACAATTTTCTATTGCCGCCGGTAGCTCATGCTGAGGCGCTTTATTCGATAGCGTTAGCGCTTTGCCCTTGGTTAAAGAGAAATACTGCGCGGCCGTGACGGTTTCACCTGGAAACATCTCCGAGGCGGCGACATCTTGATATAGCTGTAACTGCAAATCAATACTGGCCTTGCCATTCGAATCCTTCAGTCCCTTGGGCCGCTGGCTGCTGGTTTTATAATCAATTAGTACCAGTCCGTTGGGCGTTCTATCAATGCGATCAACTCTTCCCGTGACTTTAAATCCTTCCCATTCTCCTTTGAACTGTCTTTCAAGTGCGACTGGCTCCGCACCTTCGGGCCAAAAATCAGGCTTTCTCAAAACGGTTAAAAGCGTGCGCAGGTGATCTTCTCGGCGCATCTCCCAAGCTGGCAAAGTTGGAAAGTCAATCTCTCTTTCAGCTTTCAGAAACATTTCTCTTAATAAATCAGGATCGGTTAACGATCGCTGAGGATTGGCCTGAATCGCCTTTACTAACAGTTCAACAACTTGATGATATAGATTTCCTCGCAGGCTAGGACTCAAATCCGTCTCAGCCTCTGCCGGATTACCTAGCTTTAGCACCTTATCAGCGAACCATTTGAACGGACATTGCCCCAAATTGGTGAGCTGAGAGACGCTAAATGGCCAGTTGCGGTAGTCAAAGGGAACGCCAACCATGCCGTCATATTCGTCAGCACTCTGAGCGCTTTCGCGGCGCTGTTCCACCTGAAAAGCACGAATCGCCTGCGTCAGAACGGGATCGGAGGCTACCGCCGCCTGCTGACCCGGTTGATCGAGATAGCAGCGCCTCAGCTCTTCAAGGCTGGCAATAGGCGGCTCAGGTGGCTCGTTAATCTGCAAGCCCATTCTTTTCAGGTAGGCGCTGGGCAGTTGTTCGCTGCGATCGCTCAGCTTTGAGTAGGAAAAGGTAATCTGACGGGTCGCCGTTTGCAGCAGGTAGTAAAAAGAGCGCGCCTCCTGATGCGATCGCTCGGTTGCGCTGGGAAGGCAGATTCCGCGATCGCGCAGTTGCTGGCGCTCAAAGAAATCTAGCACTGAGTCATTGCTAACGGGAGGCGGCAAAATGCCTTCGGCCATGCCCATAACAAACAAATGCGAGTACTGCGCCCCTATGACTGAAGCCGGTGAGTGCAGCTCTGTGCCACCGCGCCCCGGTTGAGCAGGAACACTTAGACTTTCTAATAGATCTTGGAGCTGCTGCCTGAGCTCGGCCCAAGAGAGCGTTTCGACTTCGGGCTTGGACAGCTCTACTAAGCCCTCTTGCAAGGTATTAAAGGCAACGCTTTCTCTAGCCCAGCGAGCGCAGCGGCGGCGCAGGTCAAAGGTCTTAAGCAGTCGCTGCCACTCATCCACCCAGGTATCGCGGCGGCGGGTTTGATTGATCTGAGCTAACGCCGAGAGATCTAGGCCCAGACGTTCTTGGGCGAGTTTGTGCCACGGCTGAAAACCTTCGGGATGCTGCGATCTAGCCACTGCCCAAAAGCCGCTGTCGGGATTGCTGCACAGCGGATGGCCCAATAGCTTTGCCGTTGCCTCGAAAGGAAATCCTGCGTCTAAAACGTTCAGCAACTGCTCTATCCAGTTGCCTAGCCGAGTCGTAAGTAGCGGCGTGTTGTAGAGCGCTCGCAGGGGCAGGCCGTACTCCCACGCCGTATCAATCAGCTTGGGGCCATACGCTTTTTCATCTCTAGCAATAATGGCAATTTCTTTTGCCGGAACGTCTGCGCTGAGCAACGCTTTGACCTGGGCGAGAACACCGCGAGCTTCTGCATCAAAGGTGCCATAGGCATAGGCACTGACCGTTTTAGCGCTGACCGTTTTAGCGCTGACCGTTTCAGCATTGACCGTCTCAGCATTGACCGGCTGTGGGTCAATATCTGAGGAGACTGGCTGAAGAAAGGTTTGGCAAAGTTCGACGCCTGCGGCTGAATGAGTCGTGATTTCGTCGTCTGCGACCGACCACCCTTTTTTCTCCAAGAAATTGACAGCCGATTGAACCTCAGCGAATAGCGCAGTGCCGCCCATAGGGAGAAAGACGATGCTCTCATCTGCCGCGAGCTTGTCTATCCAGGCCAGCTCATCCGGTCTGGGCTGAAAGTAACCATAAACGAAGATTTTTTGAGGGTCTACCGCTAGCTCAGCTGCTCGCCAGTAGAGTTCGCTTTCATCAAAGATGCCGTGCTGATGGAGCGCCGCTTGGTACTGCTGAGCTAGCGTAATGAGATGGGCAGCGCGGATGGATAGATTGGCTGAATCGGGTTTTAGGCTGGAACTGCTTTGCAAGAGCGATCGCACAGCGGGCATAAAAGCTCTTGATGTTCCTATCAAATCGGCGGGCTGAAGCACCGCTTGAACCGTTTGTCGAAAAAGCTTTTGAGCTTGCAGCGGTTGGGCCATGACCTGATCGTGCTGTTTAAGCGCCTTAACTGCGGTGTCGTAGAGTGGCTGATGGCGGGCCGCGATCGCTCTACTTGCCTGGCGAGACGGCGTGATAACACGGTAGCTACTATCGCTCGCCTGTCGCGCTGCGCTCTGTTGCGGATAAAGGCAGGTGCTAATGAAACGGGTCATATTATTAATAAGGACTTTTTGTAAGGTAGCAGTTGTCATCCGGTAATTAAGGTGATCTCAACGACGGCTTTATCAACATTTCAAACAAGCTTTCTTTAACCTCAGACCTTTTCTGAGCTTTGTCAAACCGGTGAGGGGGCCGTACTGACCATGCTGTTCTCTTTGTAGACAATTGTTATATGCGATCACTGCATCCAACTACTGTATGTGACTATCGAATATTTAATAACTAAATGGTTATATAATAATACAATGAAAATATACAGCCAAATATGAGTCGTGTTACATCTATTAAATCTTTTCCTTATAGGGCGCTACTAAGATCAGCGATCGCCGCCCCACATCGGTCTAATATCACAGCTTCCTCATACTCTGCCCAATAAATCTACTAGCGATCATTAGGCTTTTGGGTTTACCTCACACAATCCTCAAATCAAGGAGGTATTTTTGTACTATGACGAATAGAAATGTCAGATTAAAATCAGCTAGGCATATTAAGCAAGCGGCAAAAACTTAGAAATGAGTGGAATCGAAGAAGAGCCGCTGTCAATACCATCCCTCGACTCTGCACGTGAGAAAGGGATAGAAGGAAGGAACAGAAAATGACAGAAACTTATATCTCGAAAGTAAAAGTTGATTTGTGGAAGCAGCAAATAACCCTTGAGTGGATCGGCTCCCAGGCTGCCACGCAGCCAAAAGGCCCTTTTCATTGCGCTCCAGGCAGAGGGATTGATGGTCTGAGCTGCGACGACATCGTAACTAGCCAATCAGTCAACACCTTCTGCACGCCTAAAGGTGATTGGAAAGTCATTGGTCATCTGCGATATTTTGAGGCCCACCCAGAAGCTAAATGGGTAACCCTGTTTCAAAACCCGCATCGGGGTATTGGTTTGCACTATTATCCGGTGGTGCCTCAGTACCCGGCGTCGGATGGTTGTGTTCGCATCGCCAACTGTGCGATCGCCCGACAAATTTGGGAAAAGACAAAGACCAATATCACCATCATCAGCGTTGAGGGCGAACTTAGGCCCGAGCCGGTGATGCTCCGCTTAGGAGACAGGAGCGTTAATGTGAGAAAACTTCAAAGGCAGCTAACAGAAAGAGGCTATTCGGTCAGTATGGACAGTGACTTCGGCCCAGCAACAGAGGCCGCGGTCAAACAAGCACAGCGGGATATGAGACTTGCGGATGTGGATGGTATCTTCGGTTCTGCTACCTATGCAGCGCTCTTTGGGAGTAGCCGCATTTTAGCGACCCTATAAGAGAGAAGAATTAAGGAATAAGAATAAGGGATGAGCGATCGCCTCCATCTATTTTTCACTGCTAGAGCGAACTTCCCAGCTCGAAAAAGATTTGGCCTATTACTATGGCGATAATTGACGCAATCAAGTCAAATAATATTTTCTGCGAGTTCTCTAAGTAAATAATCCCCCGTCTTCACAAGTTCTTCAAAATAAAATGTCATATTAAGGTATATGGAAAAAATGATCTTGGTCTGAGGAGAACATTATGTTCAATAAAATTTTGGTCGCGCTAGATACCAGTGAGACCTGCACTCATCTATTTGATCAGGCACTCGCCTTAGCCCAGGCTACCGGCGCTAAGCTAACTTTATTTAGCGTTTTATCGTCGGACTATGGCTACCGGGCGGTGCTGCCCTATTACCCGGTAATTACGGGCTTCCCAACCATTGATGATGAGGCTCTAAAGGTTTATCAAAAAGAGTATAGTGAATACGAGAAGAAAGCGGAAGAAATGCTCTCTAGCTGGTGTAATCAGGCGGAAAATGAAGGTGTACAAGCCGAGTTTGTTCAGGCAATTGGCGATCCGGGGCGAGCGATGTGCGATCGCGCCAAAACCGACAACGTTGACCTAATTATAATGGGCAGCCACGGGCGCAAAGGTCTCAACAAACTTTTAATCGGCAGCGTTAGTAACTATGTAATGCACCATGCCCTCTGCTCGGTAATGGTAGTGCATCATCTCTCCGAACCACCACACCTTGAGAAAGCGCAGGAAAACTCTCGTGCGTCCACTGTGTGATTGACGCTGTGTGATTGACGCTGTGTAATCGGCGTTGTGTAATCGACAGTTAGATTGCCAGTTTTAGATTGCCAGTTTTAGATTGCCAGTTAGATTGTTGTTGCTATCCTCGAAGTGTTAGACACCATTACGGTCTAACGTAATAACCTCTGGAAGTTGTCATGCTATTTCGTCAGCTATTTGATAGAGAATCGAGCACCTATACTTATCTGATTGCCGATCCTGAAACCCGTGAGGCCATCCTTGTCGATCCGGTTTTAGAACAGGTTGATAGGGACATCAAGCTGATTAGAGAGCTAGATCTGACGCTAATTTTCTGTTTGGAAACCCATATTCACGCTGACCACATTACCGGCACCGGAGAGCTAAGAAAGCGCACCGGCTGCAAAGGAATAGTGCCCGAAAATTCCGATACGCCCTGTGCGAATGAATATGTTAGGCATGAGCAAAGTCTAGCCGTGGGAGGCGTAGTCATTAAGGCGATTGAAACCCACGGTCATACCGATAATCACATGGCCTACTGGGTCGATAATCAGCTTGTTCTCACCGGAGATGCGCTGTTGATTCGGGGCTGTGGCCGTACCGATTTTCAATCAGGGGATGCCGGAACGCTTTACGATCGCATTACTCAGCGACTGTTTTTGCTACCGAATGACACACAGGTTTGTCCGGCTCACGACTATCGCGGTCATACCGTATCAACCATTTTAGAAGAGAAAACGTTCAACCCGCGATTTGTGGATATGGAGCAGCTAGGCTCGCCCCTTCGCAGTCGAGAAGACTTTATTGAACTGATGGATAACCTGAACCTAGCCGATCCGAAAAAGATTATGGAAGCAGTGCCCGCAAATAAATCCTGTGGGCAAAAAGTAATGGCAGCGACCTTAAATATCTGAACTGTTCACGCTCCGAACTGCCCACACTCTATAGCTTTCAATGACTTTTTCCTAATGGATAGGTACTGGGAGAGATGCCTTCTGCTTTTGAGCTATCGTGTTGCCTTTTTAACCCGAAACCGGTGATTTTTTCAGTCGTTGCCATGCTAATTTTTTCTCGAATGGTGACATTGCATAGGTGAACCTTCCACCCAGTGTGGGTTTCCCAACCGACACTATTCCGTCAGATATCCTAGCGATGAAACCTTTGTTATCAATGGTATTGAGCTAGTCGGCAGCAGCGTTTTTGCCCCTGAAGATTTCGCTGATCTATTTGCTGATTATACAGGGTGGCCTATTACCTTTAATGAGCTGCTTCAGCTGCGCTCTGCGGTTACCAAGCGCTATGTTGAAGCGGGTTATTTAACCTCAGGTGCGTTTATTCCGCCTCAAACTTTGGCGGGTGGCTTGGTTACGGTGCAGGTGATTGAGGGCGAAATTGAAGCCATTGAAATTGTGGGTACTCGCAGGCTGAAGCTAGGCTACATTCGCAGCCGTTTGGGTCTGGCGGCCAAGCCCCCGATCAATGCCGATAAGCTATTGGAGACGCTTCAGCGTTTGCAAATCGATCCGCTAATTGAAACGGTTTCTGCCGATTTGCAGGCGGGTGTACGACCCGGCACAAGCATTTTGCGCGTAGAGGTGACTGAGGCTGATTCTTTCGGGCTGACGGTGGGGTTGGATAATGGGCGATCGCGCTTTCGTCAGCTACGCCAACACCGATGGCAGCAATAGCCTAGACCTCAGCTACTCTGTGCCAGTCGGCCCTTACAATACGCGCATCAACTCAGTACGACTTGTTTTAAAATCAGTTCGACATGAGAGATTCTCTTGAACACCCGACTGCTGAGGCTGTTGGCTATACAGTTTGAAGTAGATTGCTCCCCGGAAGAACAATAGTAAACTCAGTTCCTACGCCTTCTTCAGATTCGCAGCGGAGCTGTCCCTGATGCTGCTCATGAATAATTTGATAGCTAATTGACAGACCCAAACCAGTCCCGCTGCCCACAGGTTTTGTGGTAAAAAAGGGCGTAAACAGCCGTGCCTTCACCCTATCGCTCATGCCGCTCCCATTATCTCGTATGCGAACTACCGTTTCGAGTTTAGATTGACGGGTCGCCACTCTAATTTGAGGACGATAATCGCTGACTTTGGTTGAATTCGCCTGTCGCCGCCGATGATCTACCGCATCAATTGCATTTGCCAGTAGATTCATAAATACCTGATTTAGTGAGCCTGGGAAACAGTCAATGGCCTCGATACTGGCAAAATCTTTAATCAATTCAATTCTTGGCGCATCACCCGATGGCTTCAAACGACTATCTAAAATAAGCAGTGTTCCTTCAATTCCGTCGTGAATATTGGCACGCTTATAAGCAGATTCGTCTAGCCGAGAAAAGTTTCGAAGAGACGTGACAATTGAGATAACTCTTTCTGTCCCTAGTTTTATTGAACGTATCGCCTTGGGTAAGTCTTCTCGTATTAGGTCTAGATCTATTTGGTGGGCGATCGCTTTAACCGAGTCAGGCGGGTCAGGGCAGATCTGACTATAAGCCTCTAACAAAGTCAGCACGTCTTGAACATATCTTTCGATAAAATCAACATTTCCTTGAACAAACCCAATCGGGTTGTTAATTTCGTGGGCAATGCCCGCTACTAATTGGCCTAGACTGGCCATTTTCTCAGACTGGGCGAGCTGCGCTTTAGCGGCCTGTAGCTTGAGCTGGTTTTGTACGCGGGCAATCACCTCCTCCATTTGAAAAGGCTTGGTAATATAATCTGCACCACCCACGGAAAAGGCTTTGACCTTATCTATCACCGTGTCTAAAGCGCTGATAAAAATAATCGGAACATGCTGCGTTCTAGCATTTGACTTTAGCTGCTCACAGACCTCATAGCCGTCAATATCTGGCATCTGAATATCTAGCAAGATGACATCCGGCAACTCGCCCTTTGCGATCGCCTTTAACGCCATCGTCCCACTTTTGGCACAGCGAATGTCGTAGTTCGACTCTGACAAGGTTGCAGAGAGCACCCGCAAATTATCAGGAGAGTCGTCCACAATGAGTACCGTTGCCCCATTTTCTATGTCGGACTGGTTAAAATGAAGGCCCGTTGATTGAGATGGCGATGGGTTCAGACTCTGATCTATAGACATCATTCGTAGTCGCAAAGTGAAAGTAGTCGCAAAGTGAAAAAATATGCAGCGAGAAAGCGCGCGAATATCTACACAGCGGTCGGACGGTTGAGCACGGCTACTGCTAGCGCTTCAATTTGGTCAAAGTCAAAGTTGTTTACTTTTTCTGCAATGACCTGCTGTAGATAAAAATATTCTTCGGGTATTTGAACCAACAGCGACAAGATTTCTCTACCATTAACTAGCTGCGCTGCCTGATATAAGCTTTCACACCATGCAACCGGCATCGACCGCATCGCTGTACTAATTTGCGTACTGTCTGCCGATGTATTTGCTGCCGCTGATACTAACGGTTCAGTTTCTTCATACATATAGCGCACCCCGATATGCTCAGACATCTTGGCAAATAGCGTTTCCTGCTGAAAAGGCTTTCGCATAAAGTCGTCGCAGCCTGCTCTAAGCACCACGGCGCGCTCTTCTTCCAAAGTGCTTGCGGTCAGTGCAATAATGACTGTTGCTTGGCCTTCCACACTGGCTTTTATTCGCTTGGTAGCTTCGTAGCCGTTGAGTACGGGCATTTGCATGTCCATCCAAATTAAGTGTGGCTCCCATGTCTGCCACGTCTCTATACCCTGCTGACCATCCTCAGCTTCTTTTACTTCAAAGCCGATAGGTTCTAGCAGCTCCTTTATCAACTGCCGATTCAGGGGTCGATCGTCCACCACCAGAATGCGATAAGTGGGTTGGCCTGTTTCTATGCCGATCACCTGCCGCCGGGGGGTGGTCGGACTGACATCACTCGCACTAGCTAGCTGCACTTCAACGTCAAAGGCAAACGTAGAGCCTTTGCCTAGCTCACTGCTCGCGGACAGTATGCCACCCATTAGCGCTACAAACTTGCGGCTGATCGGTAATCCTAAACCAGTACCCTCTTGAGACTTTCTGCCCGAGTCGGTTTGGACAAACGGTTGAAAAACGGTTTCTATTTGATCGCTGGAGATGCCTGCGCCGGTATCTGTGACTGAGAATAGAAGCTGCTGCGCCTTGATTGAAGGCCCCGCGCCGCACTTGACAGCTAGGGTAACCGTTCCCTGTTGGGTGAACTTGAGCGCATTACTCAATAGATTGAGTAAGACCTGACGCAGCTTTCGCTCATCGGTAAACACATAGCGTGGCAGGCTTATATCGCGGTCTACAACTAGCTCAATATCTTGAGACTGCGCTTTTAGCTGGAGCATGTCTTCTAGGGTTTCTAGCAGGTGAAAGAGATCAAAACTGGTTGGATTTAGCTCAATTCTACCTGACTCAATTTTAGACATATCCAAGACATCGTTGATTAGGCTCAACAGATGTTCACCGCTTCGATTGATAATGCTGAGCTTTTCTCTTTGATAGCTAGAAAGGGTTTTCTCACGGTTTAGTACTTGAGTAAAGCCTAGAATTGCGTTCATCGGCGTTCTCAGCTCGTGACTCATGTTGGCTAAGAACGAGCTTTTTGCATGGTTGGCTTTATCGGCGGTTTCTTTGGCTTCTTCTGCGATCACCCTAGCCTCTTCTGCCGTTTGTTTGGCTGCTGAAAGTGCTTGCGTCTGCTGATTGAGCTGATCAAAGGTTTGATTGATGGTGACAGCGAGTGCCGATAGCTCGTCCTGCCCTGATAGGTAAACTTGGCGACGGTCGCCTAAATTTGTCCGGACAGTGTTGACCTGCGCACTAAGATTTTCTATCCTCGACAGCACCAAGAAACGCAACAGCAGCATCGTTAAAGCGCAAACGACTGCTCCCATCAACATGATTGACCACAGGTAATAATTCAGGCTGGTTTTACCCTGCGCATAAATCTTGCGTTCCATGCCGGTCTTTAACAGCAGGATAGGCTGCTCGCTCAAATCAGAAATTAGGCTGTAGCCTGCGATTTCCTTCTCCGACAGAACTTGGAACGCTTCAGTTTTTTGATCTTCAAGGCTGGCTTGTGCCTGCTGAACATCAGTAGGTAAGGCTGTTTCGCCATATAGGTATGATTCTACCGAGAGACGAGTCGTTTCAGAAAAACTAGCGAGCTTAGCCTCATTGACAAAACGTCCCATAACGAAAGTCCCCCGAGAAGGCCCTACGTGGCCATTTTGCAGGATATGTTGAAACGATATTATCGCTGGTTGGCCTTCTAATAGCAGTGTTCCAGACGTGCCGCTGGTTATTTCGTGAGGATTAAACTTCTGGGCTTGTTCTTTCAGAGACTGAACAATGTTGTCCGATAGTGCTACGATTTCGTGCTTTGCAGGGTCGAGCTGCCCTGCGTATATAATTTGGCTGGAAGTATTGAAGACAGCTATAAAATCCACGCTGATCTCGTCATATCCCGAAGCTGTAAAATTATCTTCTTCGTATGCAGCGTTTCCGTCTTTGGCGTATGCGTAGGTGTCATTCCACCATCCCCAGTCCTTCGTCACGCTGGAGAGATCTTCAACTTCTTGAGTAACGATTTTCTGTAAGCGCTCGACATTGGTGAGAACTTGCTCTTGCTCTAGCTTACTGTAGCTGCGAGAAATGATGTGACTAGCTAGGCCGTATTGCCCGACGAACAACAGTAGAAACACCGTGCTGACAGATGCTAATACTTTCTTAGAGAGACTGTGAGAACGAACAACAGGTTTTTGAAGGACAGATACCATCATCTCTGATCAGAAAGGGCAAACATTGCCTTAGAATGCCCCCTTGTGCGGATAACGATCGGCTTTAGCCTAAGTGCGATTCTGATGGGAGAGGCTGCGCTAAGGCTTTCAGCGGGCTTTGCGATCGCGCAGATGAAAGATCAATCGCTTGAAAAGCGCTACCTAGCGATGAACCATGCCAAAGCTTGCTGATGTCAATATGGCTTTTAATCTGAAATCGGCAGTTGTATGCAGAACTCAGTACCTTCGCCTGACTTAGAGCACACGTCTATGCTGCCGCCATGCGCTTCGACAATAATTTGCCGCGCGATCGCTAATCCTAGTCCTGTTCCTTTTCCAACTGCTTTCGTTGTAAACAAATTATCAAAGATTCTGGCTTTTACCGCTTCTGGCATGCCTTTGCCATTGTCACGAATCCGAATTTCAACCCTATTATCGTTGTCAAGTGCGACGGTTTTAATCGTGATCAGCTGTGGCCTATCTTGCAATTCAGCAAAGGTCGACTGTTGAGCCGCTTCGTCAAAAACATCAATCGCATTGGCCAACAGATTCATAAAAACTTGGTTAAGTCGCCCCGGAAAACAGTCAATGAGAGGCAGTTTGCCATACTCTTTGAGAACTTTTATCTCCGGGCGATTTTCATCGGCCTTAAGACGATACTTTAAGATCAGCAGCGTGCTGTCAAGGCCCTCAATCAGGTTGGCATTGACCTTATGTTCTGTATCGGCGCGAGAAAAAGTGCGTAGACTGGTGCTGATAGATTGAATTCGGTTAGTGGCCCCCGTCATCGAGGTCAAAAGCTTCGGCAAGTCTTCGCAGATAAAGTCAAGATCGATATCTTCAGTATGCTCTTGAATAGGCTCTACCGGATTAGGATAGTACTGCTGGTAGAGTTTGAGATGTCCCTGCAAGTCTTGAACATAGTCCTTTGCATTTTTAATGCTGCCTTTTAGGAACCCAATAGGGTTATTAATTTCATGGGCTATGCCTGCGACTAGGTTACCAAGTGCCGACATTTTTTCGCTTTGCACCATCTGCATTTGGGCTTGTTGTAGATCGCCCATTGTCTGCTCTAAGCTATGGTTTTTCTCCTTAATTGAGAGTTCCATCTGCTTGCGTTCAGTCAGATCTCGAATCACAGACAGCCCGCAGCGGTTTCCATTATACCAAAAGGGAACCGAGCTGATTTCAATGAGAAAAGGAGTCCCGTCTGGCCTTTTGCAGGCGGCTTCGCAGGTAAATTTTTGTCCGGCTTTGACAGTAGTTAAGAAGCTCAAAAACTTGTCGTGACGATCTAGTGGGATAAAATCTAGTGGATTGAGCTGCAAAATATCGCTGTAGGAGTAGCCATGCATTTGGCAATAAGCAGGATTGGCATCTATTATCTCGCCGGTTTCTAGATCGGTAATTAATAGTCCATCAACGGCAGCTTCAAAAATTCCCCGAGATTGGGCTTCTTTATATTGTAAATCTTTCAATGCTTGGTTTACCTGTCGATACAGGCGAGCATTCTCAAGAGAGATCGCGGCCTGGGTGCAGAGGACGTTTAATAATTCCACGCGATCGCTCGTAAAAGCACCTATCGTAACGCAGTTCTCAACATACAAAACAGCAACAAGTTTGCCCTGGTTTATGATGGGTGTACAGAGCAGACTTTTTGATTGCTGCTGCATTACATAACGATCTATCGCCAGAGTCGGATGGACTGAGGCATCAGCAATGACAACCGGTTGGCAGCTTCGTCTAACGCCATTAACCAAACTGTGAGGGAACTCAGCGCTATCGGCTATGGCCATTGACTCTATCCGCACAGGCTGATCGAGTATGGCCACGGCTTCTACAAACCAGTGATGATCGTGGGGTATCAGCAGCACTGCTTTATTAGCGCCAGCATTTTCTAGTACGGTTTGTAGCAATATGGCCAACAGCCTATCGAGATCAATTTCGCTAGAAAGCGCTTGTGATGCTTTCAAGACGGTCGCGAGATCAACTGAGGCAGAAACGCTGGTCGCGCCGAGACTCGACGCCTGGGTCTTAGTCGTTTGGGAAGCCGCTGACGGTTCTATCGTAAACATGGTTTCTAGTCCCGATAAAGACAGGCGCTGTTGTTGCAAAATGGGGGCGAGTAAGTTTGGATAGAGACGCTCTAACGCCTGGACTTTTGCCTTGGCACCCCATTGAACATAGCCGTAGTAAGCCTTTATCAAGTAATCCTGGGCAATTTTATCTTTGCCCCAGCTCAGATAAAACTTGGCCGCAAGTTCGTTAGCGAGTGATTGATCGACGATGAACTCGTTTTCCGTTGCACCGGCAATAGCGAGATCGTACCGCTCTATAGCCTCTAGCTTATTGCCCAGAGCATAAAAACGTTCTGCCTCAATCAAATCATATTGGTGCTGATAGTTCATGGGCGCAGCCTCAGCATAGAGGCCCAGGAATTCCTGGTTTTTGTCAACTTGTAGGAGTAATGGTGCCTGCTGCAAGGAACTGACTGTCGAATAGCGAGCGAGCCGCGTCAATGAGTCGTAGTAATGAAAAATGGGTGCGGAGGGCATTCCTAAGCCTGCACTCAAATATTGTTTACCTTCATCTGCATTTTGCACCGCAGCCGAAATATCGCCAAACGCATAGCTCAAGATCAATTCACTTAAGTAAAACAGATGGAGCGCTAACGCATCATGGTTCTTTTGAATGATCGCTAGGGGCTGGTTTGTTTCTTCAACATTTGGCCCTAGGCAGGTCGGGTTTTTGCTAACTTGAGTAAATTTTTTAATGGCATGCTGAATGATCTGCGCCCAGGTTAGAAAATGTTGACTATGAGCAAAGGTTACTTGATAAACCTCAATCTCTTCTAACAAGCTCGTTAGCGTTTCGGCCCCGCTCAAATAGGTATACATTAGCCGAAATGAGGTAGAGGCTAGGGTATGAAGAGAATCTCCGGTTTCTAATCCAACTTTGTAGGATTCTTTTAATAAAGCGATCGCCTCCCGAATATTTCGTTGATTTGACTGGTTAAAGGCGGCTACTTTAAACTGAACCATGCTCTCAACAGATTTTTCAGAAAATTGGCTCAGGGTTCTAAGCGCCAACTGTCCAAATTCATAGCCTTCGCTTAGCTTGTTCAACACCGCGCTGACCACAATTCCAAAATCAGCATATCCTGGGGCAGACAAAGGTGAATTGCCATATTGAAGGGACAATCTCACTTTTTTGCAAACCACCAGAGGAAACAGTTGAGGCGCAGCCTGATGAATAGAGGGAACTAGACTGGTCATAATCTTTACTGCCGCCAGCGCGTTCTCGTCTTGCATCTGAGGTAAGTCTGCTAAGGTCGCAATCTTATGATCAGATAAAGCGGCTAGGGTCTGCTCTACCTCCTGCTGGATCTCTAATGAGGTGGCAGACTCAGGTAGGTTTATACCCAGCTTTTGGAGAATGTTTCGCCCAACTGCGATCGCCTGAACCTGCTGATTTTGCACTTGGTAGGCTTGGAGCTTAATTTCATACACCTTCACCTGTTCTAGCAAGCTATCTGTGCGTTGCAACACAGCTTCAATCAGCGTTTCCATCTGTTGAAAGTCGGAGTTGAGCAGGGCTGCTTCAGCCGCATCTTCATATAGACGGTAGATTTGATCCCTATTGCCAGTTGACTCTTTAGGATTAGCTACGAATAACTGGATTGCCTGATTGAAATAATGCAGCGCCGAATCGTACGCGGTAGATTCTTTTGCTTTACGCCCTGCTTGCCAATTTAATTGAGCATATTGCTGTCGCTCCGCAGATGAAGTAATCAGTGCAATACCCGAATTAAGCTGATTGACAATTTCAAAAATTCGCCCGTCCTGCTGCGTTTTATCAATGGTCTGTAGAAGCAATCGTCCAATCGTAAGATGAGTCAGCTGCTTGTGCTCTTCCAAAATCAATGAATAGGCAGCTTGCTGCACTCGGTCATGCAAAAATTTGTAATTTAGCGCTTCACTATTTAGCGTTTCACTATTTAGCGCTTTACTATTGGCCAGTGGCAATGCGTCAGCGTCTTCCAGATGGAATCTATAGCTCTCACTTTGAGGTAAAATTAAACCTTCCTGCAACGCTTCCCACAGAGCAGCAGCTACCTCGGCTTGCGACTGTTCTGAAATGATGGCCAGGGTTTCTAAATCAAACTGTGCGCCAATACAAGCTGCTAACTTCAAAACTGCTTGAGTGGCTTCAGGCAGCTTTTGCAACTGCAAGGCCATAAAGTCCACCACATCATTGGTTAAGGCTACATTCTGGACTCCAGCGATATTGCATAGCCAATGTCTAGCATCAACATCGAAGGTACTCAGTTTCTCTTTATACAGCGTTTTGAGAAACTGAGTGGTAAAGAAGGGACTGCCTGCTGTTTTGCGATCAATTAGCTCACTCAGCGGTTGAGCCTGCTCAATTGAGCAGTTTAGCGTGTCGGCAATCAGTTGATTGGTATCGCTAAACGCCAGTGGCCGCAGAGTAATGGTGTGAACCATCGCCTCCGCTTTTTGCAGGTCTTTAACCATTAGCATAAACGGGTGGGCCAGCGACACTTCATTATCGCGATAGGCACCCAGTATCAACAAATAGCCATTGTCATTCATCAACAGCTTAATTAATTCCAACGAAGCTAAATCCGCCCACTGTAAGTCATCGAGGAAGAGTACTAATGGGTGATCTACAGTGGTAAATATTTCAACAAATTTTTTAAATAACAACTTGAACCGGTTCCCAGCGGCATTTCCTGATAGCGCTGGAGCGATCGCCTGTTTGCCAATAATCTGTTCTAATTCTGGAATAACATCAATCAGAACTTGTCCATTCTCACTTACGGCATCTAGAATCAGAGCCTTCCATTTCATCAGCCTAGCATCAGATTCTGAAAGCAACTGCCTGATCAAATTTCGGAAAGCTTGGACAAAAGATGACAGCGGAATATTGCGATTGAACTGATCGAATTTGCCTTTAATGAAGTAGCCGCGCTGTCGGATAATGGGCTTGTGAACTTCATTGACCACTGCCGTTTTACCAATGCCGGAGAAACCCGCCACCAAGACTAGCTCAGAAGCACCTTGAGCAACCCGTTCAAAGGCCGTTAATAAAGTTTGGACTTCGGCTGCGCGGCCATAAAGCTTTTCTGGAATCAGGAAGCGATCGCTAACATCACAGGCTCCTAGTTCAAATTCTGGGATGTTTCCGGTCGCTTTCCACTCAGCCAAGCACTGTTCTAGATCTTGCTTTAAGCCCAGAGCACTTTGGTAGCGATCTTCGGCATTTTTAGCCATCAGTTTGGCGACGATAGCCGCTACCACCGCGGGCACTTCAGCATTAGTTTGCACAATAGGATCTGGCGCTTTTGCCATGTGACAATGCATCAGCTCTAGCGGATCTTTTGAGACAAACGGTAGGCGCTCGGTGAGCAGTTGATATAGAGTGACGCCCAAAGAATAGAAGTCAGCCCGATAGTCAATGCCTCGATTCATTCGTCCGGTCTGTTCGGGTGCTAAATACGCTAGCGTTCCTTCGAGTACATTAGGGCTTCTAATCTCATGGGTTTCTCTAGGGATGAGTGACGCAATAGAAAAGTCAATGAGCTGAATCCGCTTTGACTCGGGATGAATCAGAATATTGGCGGGTTTGATATCTTTGTGGATGATGCGGTGTAGGGACAAGTCGTGGAGAATGTCTGCTAGCTGTATCGCGATCGCCACCACCTCGATGACGGTGAGTGACTGTTGCTGTACATATTGCGCTAACGAGAGGCCCCCAAAATCCTCCATTACCAGGGCGCAACTATGGCCTATCGGCTCTAGGCTCAAAGATCGTACAACGCCAGGAATAAGCAGATCTTTGGTGATGAGATACTGATTTCGAAACTGCATCAGTTCGCCAACGCTAGGATGCGCCCGCTGAAGTACCTTAATGACCACCGGTCGCTGCTGAGCGGTTTGCATGGCCCGGTAAACGGCTGTACGTGCCCCTAGATACAGCTGCTCGGCGATCGCATAACCAGAAACGGTGGGGGGTGGCTGAGCGGTTGAGCTAGTGAGGAAGGTCATGAGTCTAGGGAAAAAGAAGTGTGCAGTTTATGCAGATCAATCCATCTTTAAAGTGCCCAGTGACTCAGACCATTCCATCAAGAAATTTTCATCAAAACGCCCTGCTCTGATCTTAAAGTGCTTACCTTGAGTTCGCCCTTAGGCCGATGCACTGCGGCTAAATGAATAGTTGCGCGATCGCCTCTCTCAAAGAAAATCATTCAGTCAGAAGACGGTGAGCTAGCGTCATCCATACGGAGAGACTGCTCTTAGGCTGCGTCAGCAAATGAGCTGTCTATGTGGGTCTGATGCGTAACGGTATGAAGTACGTGCCGTGGAAAGAGAGAAAGGCAGTCTGCGCTGACCTCAAGCCCCTCATATCAGGTAGCGCAACATTATTTAGAACACCTACATTCGCGGTTTGGAGAAATTAACCTAGCCTAATCTCTCCAAATCAGGTCTATATCTGCGTGACTCTTGCTGTTCTGATAGTAAAGAATCCGTAGCCAGCAACGACGAGGAAACAGGCAGCGGGTGTGATGTAAGAAAAGGCCGCGCCAAACGAATCGAGTAGAGCGCCTTGAACCAGTGGCAGCAGTGCGCCGCCTAGAATGGCCATCACTAAACCTGCCGCGCCAAACTTAGTATCTTCTCCCAGTCCATACAGGGCAACGCCATAGATCGTTGGAAATAGCAGCGATAGGCAAGCCGAGATAAAGACAACTGCCCAAACGCCGGAAACATTAGGACTGAGTATTGCATAGACACACAGCACATTTCCTAACAGTGCTAGCGCCGTTAACAATGTTGTGGGTTTTACATATCCCATTACCCAGGTCATGATAAAGCGAGACACTAAAAAAACCAGCAGACTGTACTGTAGGTAAGTGCCTGCGCTCGCTTCATTTCCGCCGATGGCTTCTTGCACGTATTGAATGGTGAATGTCCAGGTGCAGGTCTGCGCGGCTACATTAAAAAATTGAGCAATCACCCCCCAGCGATAGAGCGGATTGGCCAATAGTCTCCTAAGCGTGGTTCTAAAGTTAACCTGTCGTGAAGCGGGTCTGGGCGATTCGCTCACCGCTCCTACCTCTTCAGCATAAGCAGGCACCTTAATAGAAGCAATCAGAAACCAGATGATAATGAGCGCAAAGGCCATCCCAACATAAGGAATCATCACTGCTCTAAGTTCTGCGGATTGAATGGCTTGCAATGCCTCAGCCGATAGCGCCGCCCTCTGCTCAGCCGTTGCGGGGTTGAGCTGCGGCAGGATTAAGGTAGCTGCGAGAAAAACTCCTATATTGGTGCCTACGGGGTTAAAGGCTTGGGCTAAGTTCAATCGGCGCGTGGCGCTTTTTTCTGGCCCCATTGCCATGACAAAAGGATTGGCTGATGTCTCCAAGATTGATAGGCCAGCGGCTAGAACAAACAAAGCGGCTAAGAAGGGAGCGTAAGTCATCATCAAGCTGGCTGGATAGAACGAAAGTGCGCCGATGATGGCTAGACCAAGCCCTACGAGTACGCCCACTTTGTAAGAGAATCGCTCGTTGATAAAAGCAGCAGGAAGAGCTAAGCAAAAGTAAGCACCGTAGTAGCAGAACTGAACCAGCGCTGCTTGAAGCGTACTCATGGTGAAAATTTTGCTGAAAACTTTGACGAGCGGGTCAGTCATGTTTGCAGCGACACCCCAGGCTGCAAAGCAAGTAATCAGTAGGATAAAAGCGTTTCGCATGTTTGGATAAACAAACT
>JBBSOB010000032.1:0-23998 GCA_038260205.1 Phormidesmidales cyanobacterium | reverse complement strand
CCAGCACTAGCTTTCCATTTGAGAGACTAAAGCCTCGCTGAGTAAATCGTGCTGATTGTGCATTAGTGCGTTTTTTGAATTGGGGGAACTTAGCCCGACCCTTGCCTTTGAGCGCTGCAAACCAGTGATTAAAGGCTACGCCTAAATCTTGAACGGACTGCTGCAAAGGCACAACAGACACCTCCGAAAGCCATGCTCTAGCCTCAATATGCTTAGCCTGCGTAATCACCAGCTTTTGCAACTCAGCATTGCTCGGCCATTGCTCACCATCAGGCGTTGCCTTCACTAAAGCCAGGGCGTCGTTGTACACAACCCGTACACAGCCAAACACTTGAGCAAGTTTGGCTTGCTGCAATCGGTTGGGGTAAATTCGGTACTGATAGCGTGCTTTCATACTACAATTGTACAGCACTATACGTACAAACTGCCATGAAGAAAAGGCTAGACTTGCGCATCTCTGACGAAGATTTGAAGATCCTTGAAGACTACTGCGCCCGGACAGGAGCAACTAAGACAGGGGCAATCATTATGTTGATTCGGACACTCAAGAAATCGCAAGATGCGGACTAAAAGTCCGGGGCTTCAGACCCACCCCAGAATGGTGAACAGGTGTTAGTCGTAGGCTTTTTTCACTTTTATCACGGCGATCAAAGCTAGCATAATCTCTGAGAAGACGGTAGTGACCCTAGAACAATACTGATCGCTCAAAATGCTGACCACTCAGAATACTGACCGCCGTACTGTAAAGTCAAAAACTATTTCCAGGAGCTAGCACAGTAAAAACGCTAAAACCTTATCAGGCAGGTGCTTTGGAATTAAAGACTAGGCTTTCAAAACCTACACAGACATCTATTTCACTCAGTACATCACGGTTAAAGAGGTCAAAAATACAGAGTTTTAGGCAAAAAGTCCTTTCAGCTTAATAGCTTCTTTAAGTAAAAATCCGTAGCATTTCGGGACTGAATGTTCCTCACCCTTAGTTAGATTCTACGGATAGACTAAACTTTCCGTGCGGAGAAATTAAGCAAATAATGAATACCAACAACTTTTCCACGCTTATTGGCGCAGGCATCATTGCCGCTGCTATCAGCGTAGTCGCACAGCCAGCTAATGCATTTGTCATTACCAGCACCTCCGCTAACTGGGACAATGTCAGCTTGACTACGGGTGATCTAGTAGGTACTGCGGGGATTTTACCAGATAAAGATAACCTGGTGAAATTCCTAGAAGCAGACGGCATTAGTCAGGTGCGTTGGGGGGCAGCCGCCTATGGAGATGAGGTCGGCACGGGTACATATCGCTTGGCAACCAAGGAAGAGCAAAAAGCGGGCGTCGCTCAAAAGCGTCAGTATACCGACGATAAAGGTAAAAAGAAGACCGACTGGATGGTAGAGAATACAAAGGTTGTTTCTACTTACAAAAACCAGAGCGGCCTTGGATACAAGGGCGTTAGCAACCTTAATTTGGACGTTGGCGAAATCTTCAACCTGGGCGAGCTCACTCACTTTAACCAAACCATCTTTAGCAACAAACCAATTGGCGAAACCGCAGAGTTCAGTCTAAATCTAGACTTTGGCGACAGCGGCATCGGCTCTCAACAATTTAACTTTGCTTTTTCTGTAGACGAAACGCTCAACAGCCAAGCAGTTTGCCCTTACCAAACCGATGCTGGAAAAGGCTGCTCCGACAAAATCACCTGGGACTTCTCCATCGATCAAAAGAGTAGCTTTATGTACGAAAACGAACAATATTCTTTGGAGCTAGTCGGCTTTGGGAAAGAGCTAGCTAGCCGGGGTATTGTTAACGAGTTTATTTCGCAAGAGGGTAGAGACAACTCTGCTAATCTCTTTGCTCGAATCGTAAAAGTAAACAGAACTCAAGATGTTCCAGAACCAACCGCTCTATTGGGTCTAGCGGGAATGGGCCTCTTCTTCGCTCGCTCCCGGAGAAAGCAAAGCGCAGAAAATGCTTAACTTCATCGCAAAAGCCTAAGAGAAAGAGCCTAAGAGAAAGAGCCTAAGAGAGACAGATATGGGGCAAAAGCAGTTGCTTATTCGCCCCATATCTGTTTCCTTTTGCGGGGGCATATCACTCATCAACAGCGTCGCACAAGATTAATTAATCTCGCATGACGCTGTTTTTTTACTGCGTTTTTAGGTTTGATCGCAAACCGCTTAGCTAGTGATCTGCTTAGCGATGGAGACGGCTGCACTCGTACTCACGAGCGATCGCAACCTTTTTTTGGTGATAGAATCCAGCCAACGTGATTTTTTGTTTGTATGGATATTGCCCAACGGATTGCTCAAGATTTATCAGTCCCAGGGTCTTCTCCGGTTCAGGTATGGCAAGTAGAGGCGGCGCTGGTGCTTTTTGGCGAAGGTGCAACCGTTCCTTTTGTCGCTCGCTACCGCAAGGAGCGCACAGGCGAGCTAGACGAGATTCAGCTTAGAGGTATTCTTGAGCAAAACAACTATCTAACAGAGCTAGCGGCCCGAAAGAAAACGGTGCTAGAGACGATCGCCCTTCAAAACGCCCTCACCCCAGCTTTAAAGGCCAAAATCGAAAGCTGCCTGAGCAAAACAGAGCTAGAAGATCTTTATTTGCCCTACAAACCCAAGCGCCGCACTCGCGCTACTATCGCCAAGGAAAAAGGGCTAGAGGCGCTTGCGCTTCATATTGCCCAGCTTAACGCCGAGCGCAAATCGGCCGATTTAATCGCGATCGCTCAGCCCTACATCAGCGATCAGGTCGCCACCCCAGAAGAAGCCTTGCAGGGCGCTACTGACATTTTGGCCGAAACTATGGCCGAGCAAGCCAGCCTGAGAGCCTATGTGCGAAATCTCTTTTTACGTAAGGGCATATTCGCGGCCAAAATCAAATCAGGCCACCCCGAAGGCACCACTAAGTATGAGATGTATCGCAGCTACCAAACGCCGGTCAGCAAAATAGCACCTCATAATCTACTGGCTTTGCTGCGTGGAGACAAAGAAGGCGTCTTAAAACTGTCGCTTACTTTCGATGAGGATGAGATTCTGACTTATTTGCTAGGGACGCAGCTTCGTACGAGCGATCGCGCCATCACTCAGTTTTATCAGGCCCTGGTTAAAGACGGGTTTAACCGGCTGATGAAAGGCTCTTTAACTAGCGAAGTCATCGCCGAGAAAAAAGCCTGGGCTGACGACGAATCCATTCAAACTTTTGCCGAAAATCTGCGCAATCTTCTGCTCTCAGCCCCAGCCGGAATGAAGCCCACGCTAGGAGTAGATCCTGGATTTAGAACCGGTTGTAAAGTGGCCGCTATTGATGAAACCGGTCGTTTCGTCAACTACGAAACCATTTATCCACATTCCGGCCAGAGCCGCCGAACAGATGCCGCGAAGGTGTTAGCTCGACTGATTAAATCGAACAAAATTGAGCTAATTGCGATTGGCAATGGAACAGCAAGCCGCGAGACGGACGAGTTTGTCAACGAGATCATTGCAAAGCTAGACAACCCGCCCACTAAGGTCACCGTCAACGAGTCGGGAGCCTCCATCTATTCGGCCAGCGACGTAGCCATCAGTGAGTTTCCCGATTTGGATCTCACCGTTCGCGGGGCCATCAGCATCGCTCGCCGTCTGCAAGATCCGCTGGCAGAACTAGTCAAGCTAGACCCCAAATCTATCGGCGTGGGTCAGTACCAGCACGATGTCGATCAAAAGCGGCTAAGGCAAAAGCTAGACGATACGGTAGAGAGCTGCGTTAACTACGTGGGCGTTAATTTGAACACGGCCTCGCGGGAGCTGTTGGGGTATGTTTCTGGGATTAGTTCAGCGATCGCTCATAACATCGTTACCTTTCGAGATACCTCAGGGCAGTTTCCCGACCGCAAAACTCTGCTCAAAGTCAGCAAGCTAGGCCCCAAGGCCTACGAGCAAGCGGCTGGCTTCTTACGCATTCCCAACGGCAAAAACCCGCTAGACAATACCGCCGTCCATCCAGAAAGCTATGACCTTGTAAAAACAATGGCGAAAGACTTGAAGGTGCCGCTCAAAGAAATGCCTCAAGCCGTTGAGCGGCTAAAGCAAATCGATCTAACACAGTACGCCACCGAGGCAATAGGCGAACCCACACTCAGAGATATTCTCTCGGAGCTAGAAAAGCCAGGTCGAGATCCGAGAGCGCAATTTACCTACGCTCAGTTTGCGGCAGGCATTCACGAAATTAGCGATTTGCGCCCTGGCAT
Organism: Phormidesmidales cyanobacterium; assembly: GCA_038260205.1. Taxonomy (GTDB): domain Bacteria; phylum Cyanobacteriota; class Cyanobacteriia; order Phormidesmidales; family Phormidesmidaceae; genus Phormidesmis. The sequence continues at coordinate 19,773 of JBBSOB010000032.1, read as the reverse complement.
GGTGCTAGAAGGCAACGTTACAAACGTGGCTAACTTTGGCGCGTTTGTAGATATTGGCGTGCATCAAGACGGGCTGGTTCACGTTTCACAAATGGCCAATCGCTTTATTAAAGATCCCAAAGAAGTGGTGCAGGTGGGCCAGGTCGTAAAAGTACAGGTGCTAGAGATTCAAGCAAAGCTCAAGCGGATTAGTCTTACCATGAAGTTAGGCAACGCCCAGCCCGACGGCCATACTTCCCCAAAAAGACCTCTTCCATCTAGCCAACCTGCACCCAAACCGCCATCTTCAAGCGCCGCATCCGCTACTATCCAAACCGCTACTACCCAAACCGCCAAATTCGATCCAGACTTGCTCAAGCAGCGTTTTAATCAGCGCCGCCCATAGATGTCCATTCGTTAGGGTCGTTGTATGATGATCGCAACTATCAGCCTCGCGCTATGTTTATTCAAAAGCAATCTTCCAACAGCTCAGATAAAAGCGCCCATGATAACCATGAGCTAGAAAGCCACGAGTCGTCCGGGATGATGAGGCCACTGGCAAAAAAGACTAGGCTCGATCCTGAACAAACCAAAGACGCGCAGGCAAATATATCGCAATCAGCTATTCAAAAGCGCGATCGCCACAGCCTTAGCACCCAGCGATTGCCTATTCTAGCGCCCAAACTACTGCTGCATGTACTCGGCTCCAACGAAGCTCGCGACGACCTGATCAAAAAGCCAAAGTCAATCGCGATGCAAAACCAAACCGATGTCTACATCGCGAGAGCAGAGCTAGAGCTACGTAAAGCCATCCAGTCACTCGCCCTGATCAGCAATATCGACGCCAACTCGCTACATACGCTGGCCGCCCTGTCGCTACCCGGTTCTTCTACCGCCGTTCTGTGGACTAGCAGCGCCTTTGTCCAAACCAAGCACCAAAATATTGACGACCAGGGCCTCATCCGCCACCGCAACCACGACGCTCGCCTACTGTTTCAACATATCGCCCGACTCAACCTCAAGCCCTGGGCCGATCAACTCATTAATCAAGTCCGCATAGACGAGCTGCCCGAAGATATCTTGATGCCGCCCGGCCATCCAATTCCTGGCGAAACCTACCGCCGCCATCCTTTTCAGCGGCGACAAAACTTCTACTACCCGGCCAGCCAGTTCTTTTCTATGCTGTTCGAAGAAAGAGAGCAAGCGCTAACGGCCCTGCTCGGAGAACTCGGAGCAACCAAAATTTCCATCTCTCCACCGCCCGGCGAATCCCTCTGCGACGGCGGCTCCTCGCCCATCGCCCAGCTTTACGAAAGAATCTTTGAATACCCCACCACTAGCCAGCCTCTGCCTAAAACCATCAATATTCAAAAACATCCCTGGCTATCTTGCGAACCCAAATGGCAAGCCGTCGTCAGAGAAAGACTTACAAGAGGAATTCTATCCACCCAGTTCGAGTTTGGCTTTGACATTGTCGGCATTTTGAACAAGCAAATACAGGTCATTGAGCAGCTAGTTCCTCAGCTAGACTCTATGACTTTATCGGCTCGTAGCAAGACAGAGCTTTTGCTGCAGGTGATGCAGCCTAGATGCGTTCGAGTTGAGTTTGGCAAGGCCGAGTTTGGCAAAACAGCCGCCGACAAAAGCCAATAGTCCGTCTCTGGTGTTTTGAGCTTAACCATATTATCTTTAGTAGGTAGTTAATCTATTTCTAAGGGTTCTTTTGGCTCAAAGGGGCTAGGCACAATGTCTTTGGCCACTACGCCTTTAGCCATCACACATTATGACGGCCTCCAAAAAGCCAGCGACATCGGCATCCAAGTCAGCGGTTTCTAACTTACCGGTGATCGGGTGGAGAGAAAAAGTTTCATTACCAGAGCTAGCAATATCTACTGTTAAGGCCAAAATTGACACGGGCGCAAGGTCATCAGCGCTACATGCCTTTGACATTGAGATATTTAAGAAAGGTGAAATCGATTTTGTTCGGTTTAAAGTCCATCCGATTCAGCGCAGTCGCAAAAAAGTTATTGCAGCGGAAGCGGCTTTATTAGATATGCGAGAGGTTCGCAACTCTGGCGGCAAGGCGGAGTCTCGCCCAGTGATTTCTACGCTGGTGTCGCTCGGTGGCGAGCAATGGCCTATTGAGCTGACCTTAACCGATCGCAATCAGATGGGCTTTCGGATGCTGCTAGGCAGACAGGCCGTTCGCCACCGCTTTTTGGTAGATGCCGGGGGATCGTACGTTCAAAGTTCGCTGCCTGCTCATAAGCTCAAGAGCCGTAAGAAAAGTTCAAACAGCCGAAAACAATTAGATGAAAATAGCAATCTTGTCGAGAAATTCCTCTCTTTATTCGACACATCGTCTTAAGGAGGCTGGAGAGCAGCGCGGTCATAGCGTTCAGGTAATCGACTATCTGCGATGCTATATGGATATTACGCCTAAGAATCCGCATGTGCTTTATCAGGGCGATCGCATAGAAGGTGTAGATGCGGTTATTCCGCGGATTGGCGCGTCGAATACGTTTTACGGCACTGCTGTTGTCCGACAGTTCGAGATGATGGACGTGTTTGTGGCCAATGAGTCTCAGGCTATTTCGCGCTCTAGAGACAAGCTGCGCTGCTTGCAACTGCTCTCAAAAAAAGGAATTGGCCTACCGGTAACCGGGTTTGCTCATTCAACCAAAGACATTGAAGGCTTGATTAATATTGTCGGCGGTGCGCCGCTGGTGATTAAGCTGCTAGAAGGGACGCAGGGCATTGGGGTGGTTTTGACGGAGACTCACCAAGCGGCAACCTCAGTGATTGAGGCGTTTCGCGGGCTGAATGCCAATATTTTGGTGCAGAAGTTTATTGCCGAGGCCAAAGGCGCGGATATTCGATGCTTTGTGATTGATGGCAAGGTGGTGGCGGCGATGAAGCGTCAGGGTGCGCCGGGGGAGTTTCGCTCTAATCTGCATCGCGGCGGGCGAGCGGAAGTCATTAAGCTATCGGCTAAAGAGCGCAGCACAGCGATCGCAGCGGCTAAGGCTATGGGGCTTAGGGTCGCTGGGGTAGATCTGCTGAGATCGAACGATGGCCCGGTCGTGATGGAGGTCAATTCGTCGCCGGGGCTAGAAGGCATTGAAAGAGCCACTGAGCTAGATGTGGCTGGCATGATTGTTGAGTATTTGGAGAAGAATGCGGGGCCGGGGAAAAATCGCGATCGCATCAAATACTAACCCACCGCTACTAATCCACCTCCACTAGCCCACCTCATCTACGTCAACTAAAAAAAGCACTCCGAGGGTAATCAGAGTGCCTTTTTTTCAATTCCTAAGCCTAAGAGCCTAAGAGCCTAGGAGAATATCAATTTCTACTCAGTCCATTCGGTATGGAAAACGCCTTCCTTATCCAATCGCTGATACGTATGCGCACCGAAGTAATCACGCTGAGCCTGGGTAAGATTCTGTGGCAGATTCTCTCGGCGATAGCTATCAAAGTAGTCTAGCGACGCGCTAAAAGCAGGCACCGGAATACCAATTTTAGCAGCCGTTGCAATCACTTCGCGCCAGGCGTCCTGACGATCAAGAATGGTCTGCTTAAACTCGGGAGCCAGAAGCAGGTTAGCCAGCTTCGCATTCTCGTCGTAGGCTTTCTTGATTTTGTTCAAGAAGGCGGCGCGAATAATGCAGCCCCCTTTCCAAATACGAGCCATTTCACCTAAATCCAAATCGTAGCCATTGAGCGCAGAAGCCTTGCTGAGCAAATCCATGCCTTGGGCATACGAGCAGATTTTGGAGCAGTAGAGCGCATCGCGAATTTTGTTAATGAAAGCTTTCTTGTCGCCGTCAAAGGTCGCCGTCGGCCCGGTCAGCTCTTTAGAAGCAATCACCCGCTCTTCTTTAATCGCAGACATAATGCGAGCATTAACCGCTGCGGTAATCGTCGGAATGCTCACGCCTAGCTCTAGCGCGCTCATCACCGTCCAGCGCCCGGTGCCTTTTTGGCCCGCTTTGTCAACAATGACCTCTACCAGCGCTTTGCCGGTTTCCTCGTCCATCTTCTTAAAGATATCAGCGGTAATTTCAATCAAAAAAGAATCTAGCTCTTCTGTTTTGTTCCACTCAGTAAAAATCTCGTGCAGCGCTTCATGTTCGAGGCCAAGCGTATTCTTTAGCAGATCGTATGCCTCTGCAATTAGCTGCATATCGCCATACTCAATGCCGTTATGCACCATTTTGACGAAGTGGCCCGACCCGCCCTGGCCAATGTAGGTAACGCATGGGCCGTCGTCTACTTGGGCCGCAATTTTAGTGACAATCGGCTCGATTGCATCATAGGCCGCTTTACTGCCGCCCGGCATCAGGCTAGGGCCGTTGAGTGCGCCTTCTTCGCCGCCGCTAACGCCCATCCCAATAAAGTTAAAGCCTGCGCTCTCCAGCTCCTTTACGCGGCGCTCAGTGTCCTCATACAGAGAATTTCCACCGTCGATAATCATATCGTCTGGATCGAGCAAGGGCTTTAGGCTGTCGATCACCATGTCTACAGGCTTACCGGCTTGAACCATCAGCAAAATTCGCCGAGGACGCTCTAGCGCGCCCACAAATTCTTCGAGAGAAAAAGTGGGAACGACGTTTTTGCCGCTAGCCCGGTTCTTCATGAAGGCGTCAGTTTTTGAGCGGGAGCGGTTATAGACCGCAATTGGAAAACCGTTGCGCTCGATATTTAGCGCGATGTTTTCTCCCATCACGGCCAAACCAATTACGCCAAAACTCTGTGCCATAGATATTTTTCCTCAATTGTAAGTAGGTATAGCTGCTTGTATGTACGGCTATCTGTATTCGAGCTGACAGTTCAATATAGGACTGAACTAGAAATACTGATATGACTTTAAACAAAGCTGCTGGTTTTTCCCATCTATATTCTTGGTCAATTTATTAGCCATAAGAGAAAAAACCTTTTCCAAACGAGGAGATATCTATCTATTGGCCTAGATCTGACGCGCTTTTCACCTAAATTATTTAGCAAAACTAGAGATTAGTGGAAGCTGAGATTTAGTTCAGGCGGGGATAGGTAGCCTGATTTGGAAAGATCTTTCGGAAGGCTTCCTGACGCTCTAGAGGCGTGCCTGCTTCACTCATGTTCCACAGCGTTTCGTAAAAGAAGAGAGAAACGCCTGCGTAACCGCGATCGCGCACTGCCTCAATCTGCTCCGCAATCTGCGCCATCGGCACCGACCGCCCCCGCAATCCGCTCAGCACACCCACACTAGTAGGCACATGCAGTCGAGCAAAATCAGCCGCCCCTTGACCCATCTCCCATACAAACCGACCTAAATCATTGCGATAGAGCTGAATAATTAGTTCTTCCACATAGCCCCGCTTAAGCCAAGTATCCCAGTCCTGCAAATAGAACTCATAGGCAAATGCGTGAGGATTTGGCGAAACTGACATTACCGCTGTCGGACGATAGGTTTTTAGCGTCTGAAACACCTGACCCATAAAGTTTGTAATTTTATCGGCTCTCCAGCGAGTCCATTTCGCGTCCATCGGATCGAGCGGCGGTGCCTGTCCCTTGTGTTCCTGTTTATATAGGTTCACCGTGTACTGATCGTAGCCATAGGCCACGGGCAAACCCATATGGTCGTCAACTTGAAAACCGTCGATGTCATAGTTTTGGGCTAGCTCGGCCACCAGTTCCAAAATAAAAGACTGCACCTCTGGATGAAAAGGATTGAGCCAAACGCGATCATGCTCGCCCTCAGCGGTGATCAAGCTACCGTCATTTTTTTTGGTCAGCCAGTTGGGATGGCGCATCGCCAGCGCAGAATCTGCCGGAGCCATAAAGCCAAACTCAAACCAGGGGATCACTTTCAAATTACGACCATGCGCAATCTTAATCAGCTCTTTCAACATGTCCCGATTGCCCTGAGCAGCTTCTAAAGCTTCTTGCCGTCCCGTTTCTGCTAGATCTGGATAAAGCCCTTGTTTGTAGCCCGTGACCCGCTTCGCCACGTCGCTAGGAAACAGCGTGTAGCCCCAGTTCCAAATTGTCGGATAAACCGTATTGAAGTTTAGATCCGCTAGCTTGTTCAGCGCAGGCTCTAGCTTTGCTTTGGAAAATAGAACATCGCTATCGATATTGGTCATCCAGACACCGCGCAGCTCTCGACGCGGCGCGGTTGCCACTGGCGGCGGGGCGTAAAGCACAATCCGATTGGCGTTGATGGTTTTTCGGGTGTTTTGATCTAAACTAGCCCGGCAAAGGAAGGCGGCGCCATCGGCGAGGGTTATATTACGGCTAGGTCGAAGCTGGCGCAATTGACCGGCCTTGACGCCTTCTTGATCGACGATGTAGCCAGCGGCTAGGGCTGCTGCTACGCCTTCACGGGTATTGCGAGAAATCAATAGCGAGTCGCGAAAAGTGGAGGAAAGTGTGTTTACAGCGTCTGCTTGGTAAGGCGTAGCGGAGCCGGAGATTAAGACGGCTAGGGCTTGCGATCGCGTGATCAGCCTTTCTCGACCCGCGTCCTTACCAATCGCTGCCATTAGCAACGCTTCCGACTCGTTCTCAGCCTCATCAAACGTCAGACCCAAATATTTATTATTCGCCGCAAACGCACCAGGGAAAGCCTTGAGCACTGCGGTAGAAAACTCCGCCTGGGTCAGCGAGCTATTGGGATAATGACGGTTAATCCAACGCTGCTCAAAAACGCCTTGAGCCACCAATGCCTGAGTACAAGGTTCGGCCCAGTGCCCGTTGAATCCGGTAGTAATGGCTTCAGCTCGATTAAAACTGACGGGGCCAAGAAAACTGAGAAGTCCTGAGCAAAAAATACCAATGAGAAATGCGATGCCCAGCTGTCTTTGCCTGCGCGCCATTGCAATTGAGTCCTTTATTTAACTGTGACGATTAGCCACCGCTGATTTTGGCTTTATAACCTTGGCCTATCAGTAAGGAGACCAGCTTAGCGGCATGTTCTCCCTGAATTTCGATGGTGTTGTCTTTGACCGTACCACCCGATCCACACTGACTTTTCAATTTCTTGGCCAGTGCCTCAATTGTCTCGGATTTATGCGCGAAGCCGGTGACAATAGTGACGCTCTTTCCCTTACGGCCCTTGCGAGAAATCTGCACCCGTAAGTCTTGCTGCGCCGGTGGTAAATCTGGAACGGCGCGTTCGGTAGCAGCAGCGTTCGTGCCAAATTCAGAATAGACCACCCGGTCAGTTGCCGAATTGGCCCCACTGCTGCCAGAGTTACTTTTGCGTTGAGCCATCAGTTTAAGCAAATCCTTGGACTTCATGCCCATCATCTTACCGAATTCTTGGAAGCAATCAGAGCCGCACTCCCCTAAAATTCCTCTCAAAAGAGAGACTGCTAAGGTCTAAGCTTCTAGTAAATTGGCTTAAGCTGATGAGCTACTGGCTCTCTAGCTAGCTCACCGATCCATTGATTCACCGATCCATTGATAAAGAGGAAATAACCGTGGTTCCTATCCGGGACGATAATCCAGTTTCAACGACGCCTTACGTTACCTATGGGCTAATTGCCTTAAATATCTTGGTCTTCGCGTACGAAGTCATGCTCAGTGGGTCGAGCCGAGAAACTTTATTTTATACATTTGCAGTGGTTCCGAGCGAGCTAACCTATAGCTTTCATACAGGTCTTAGCTTTCCACACATTTCAGAGTGGGGCACGCTCATCAGCGCCCAATTTTTACATGCGGGCCTTTTCCATGTCGGCGGCAACATGCTTTATCTCGCCATTTTTGGCAACAATGTAGAGGATCAGCTGGGCCATCTCAAGTTCTTTGTGTTCTACATTATGTGCGGCGTGTTGGCCTCGCTGTGTCAGTGGTACATCGCCCCTGAGTCTACGATTCCGTCTTTAGGAGCGAGTGGGGCGATCGCAGGCGTCATGGGCGCATACATTTTTCGCTTTCCCAACGTCCGCGTACTCACCTTTATCCCGATCTTCTTTACCGCTTTTAGAGTTCCGGCCTTAGTATTTCTAGGCTTTTGGTTTGTGCAGCAGGCGTTCTACGGCGTCACCAGCTTAGGCACCGCTGCCGACGTTGGCATGAACGGCGGCGTTGCCTACTGGGCACATGCGGGTGGATTTGTCTTTGGTGCAATTCTGGGCTATTTGTTGGGCCTGTTCAACCCAGAGCAGGGATATGATGCCGCTGCGGTGGAAGGATCGCTAGAAAAGCCCCTTGATTAGTTTTTAATATCCACGCTATCGGAGATCTGTTATTGTTCGTTGGGCTTGAGGCTGTGCTATTGCCAAAACTAGCAGACAGACTTTCTATAAGATACTCACGGCCTCCGATTGCAACCAACTTTTAGAACAAAGCAAAGCTGCCCCTCACCCACGAAGAGCAAAACAGAAGACCGCAAGCTGCTAAAAGGCGATTATCGCAAAGAGTTTTTGTAACTCTATTTGCAACTATAAAAGCGCTTAAACGAAAAGCGCTTAAACCGCGATCTATCGCACGAGTTCAAAGCTGGGCGATAGATCGTTTTGGCTAAAGACCACCTGGTTGCGATAACCCGGCAAAAGAGAATTAGGTGCTATTTAATACATCCAAGATCCTAGAAAACTCACTGGTGCAGGAATCATTTCACCGCGAAAATCTAGTATTTGCACCAGCAGCAAATAACCCACTGCTATCAAAATGGATAATGCACCCGTAACAATAGCCACAATCTTTGAGCGATCCATCAGCATCTCCTAAAAGTCAGCAGTATTGACATCATCTCTTCCCTCCCCCAATTTCGTCTACTCTGAATTCTTCATTTGCTATCAGCTAGCACCTGCTTTATGAACGAGGCCCCTACCGCCAAATCAGTTAACCTAGCCGCACCCACCTCCCCGTCAGCCACTCAGCCAGTCTCTCAATCCGGCCCTCAATCTAGCTCTCAATCCAGCTCCCCATCCGGCTCTCAGCCAATCGTGCATGCGCCCACCATCATCAAAACTCAGGACTTGAGCAAGGTCTATCGCACCGGATTTTGGCTAAAAGCTGCCCCGCCCTCTCTCAAGCAATGCTCGCTAGAAATATATAAAGGTGAAACCTTTGGCCTACTTGGCCCCAACGGTGCCGGTAAAACAACGCTGCTCAAGCTTTTGCTAGGCATTATCCGCCCTACCGCCGGAAAAGCCAGCCTGATGGGCCGACCGGCTGGGGATAGCGAAATCAAAGCCAGAATTGGCTATCTGCCCGAAAACGCCTACTTTTACGACTACCTCACTGGCTGGGAATTTTTGAACTACACGGCGGGCCTGTTTGGACTTTCGGGCAAAACCAAAAATCGCCGCATTGCAGACCTGCTCGATCTGGTGCAGCTCGACCGGCACTCCGCCACCAAGAAGCAAATGCGTCGCTATTCCAAAGGCATGTTGCAGCGAGTCGGCATGGCCCAGGCGCTGATTAATGATCCGGAAATCGTATTTTTGGACGAACCCATGTCGGGCCTAGATCCAACCGGGCGCTTCCAGGTGAGAGAAATTATTTTGTCGCTTAAAGAACAGGGCAAAACCTTGTTTTTTAATAGTCACGTCCTCTCTGATGTGGAAATGATTTGCGATCGCATTGCCATTCTCGACCAAGGGGAAATCGTCTGTGTAGGCGCCATCGACCAGCTGCTAGATACCCCAGCCTACTACCACGTAAAAGGCCGAGGCGGCAGCCTAGACATTTTGGATCGGTGGCTGCGAGACATTACCTTTGAAGGCGGCTTTTGGCAGGGCACCCTCTACGAAAACCCCTTTGAATTTATGGCCACCGCCCGCCTGATGAACGCCACCATCGCCAAGCTAGCAGTTGCTAAGCCGACCCTCGAAGAATTTTTTATGGCACAAATTCAGCAGCGGCGAGAAATTGCCGCCCAAGCTGAAGAAGAAAGTCGGATTATCGCTCAATCATCTAAACGCAGACGGCTCTTAGGTAAACTGAGTGCTTAGTTAAGTAAAGCAGCTCAGTCAAAGATGAAAATTAAGGTTATTCAGTTAACTGAGTCCGCTCAGCTACCGGCCTACGAGCACGAAGGCGATTCTGGCATGGATTTGCGCGCGATCGCCGCTCACACCATCGCACCAAGCGAAACTGCCCTAATTAAAACGGGCCTCGCCATTGAGCTACCGGCCAGCACCGAAGCTCAGATCAGGCCCAGAAGCGGCCTAGCGCTAAAATACGGCATTACGGTACTCAATACCCCAGGCACAGTAGACGCTGGCTATAGAGGGGAAATCGCCGTCATTTTAATTAACCATGGCCAACAGCCCTTCCACATTGAACCCGGTATGCGAATTGCCCAAATGGTTATCGTCCCCATCATTCGCGCCGAAATCGAACGAGTAGAGGTTCTATCCAAATCGAAGCGGGGCGCAGGCGGCTTTGGTTCTACAGGCGTATAAATTGTCAACTAGTACAGAACACTGAAGGAGCTTCATCAACTCTTTACAGAAAACCCAATTTTATAAAGCTAAGTACTTTCACTGACTTTACCGCATCAGGATACCGGCAAATTCTGGAACATCCATTGAATTCCCCTAGACTGTACAAAGTATATTCTCTTTATAGTTCGATACTTCAGTCCAAAACACCTCAGTCCAAAACTTCGCCAACCATTAAACAGCTTTCCGCTTTTCCGCTTTCTCACAGGGTTCGATTTACCTATTAAGACTTATGCCACAAAAAGAACTTGAGATAGACTTTCAAAAATATTGGCTAGTTTTGAAACGGCACTGGCTGCTCGCGCTAACCGTTTTCGGATTAACCACAGCGGCAGCAGCCTTTTTAGGCAGTACTCAGGAGGCGCGCTACAAGGCTGAGTCTAAACTTTTGTTTGAATCGTCCGAGCCGGTCACGGCCATTGTGGGCCTCGGTGCTGGCGAAGGCAACCTGACGCCGCTAACTAGCCAGTCCAACCCGCTAGATACTCAGGTTGAGATTTTTCTATCTAAACCCATTGCCGAAAAAGTTATTACCCAACTCCAGATCAAAGACAGCGAAGGTGCGCCGCTAGAGGCGAATGCACTCTTAGCAGATATGAGCGTAAAGGCAATACCGGGGACGGATGTTTTGGACGTATCCTACGAGTCTACCGATCCAGAGCTGGCAAAAGCGGTTGTCAATGCGATGATGGCGGCCTTTATTCAAGCCAATGTGCAGGCCAACCGCACCGCCGCGATCGCGGCCCAAAGCTTCGTCGCCTCACAGCTACCGGCCTCGGAAGCCAAAGTAAGCGAAATCGAATCTGAGCTACGACGGTTCAAAGAAGCCAATGGCATTGTAAACCTAGAGGAAGAATCGCAAAACACGGTTAAAACCCTCTCTAGCGTGACCGATTCGATTACTCAACTCAGGTCAGACTTAGCTGATAAAAACGCTCAGTTTGCTCAGCTTCAGCAGCGGCTCCGACTCAACCCTCAAGAAGCTTATGCGGTCGGACTCGTCAGCGAATCGCCCGGCGTCCAAGAAGTGATGACGGCCCTGCAAGAGGTGCAGTCACAGCTGGCGATCGCGCTGACTCGCTATCGAGAAGGTCATCCCGAAATTGCCAGTATCCGCAGCCAGGAAGACGCCCTGCTTGCGCTCTTGCAAACTCGCGTGAGCCTTGCGCTAGGATCCGATCAGATAACAGCACTGCCTGCCGACGATTTTCAAGCCGGAGAGTTAGAGCAAACCCTGATTCTGTCATTTTTACAGCTAGATGCCGAAAAAGCAGGTTTACAGCAGCGGCTCAATCAGCTCACATCAGCCCAAGCTTCCCAGCAGTCTAGAGCGCAACTGCTGCCCGGACTTGAAAGACAAAATAGGGAGCTAGAGCGAAAGCTAGACGCGGCCCAAACCACTTACGAAACCCTGCTAGCTAGCGGCCAACAGGCGCAGGTACTAGAAAATCAAAAAGTGGGCAATGCCCGTATTATTTCGCTAGCCGACTCACCCGAAGAATCCATATCGCCGTCTTTAAAGCTGTATTTACTAGCAGGCGGTGTCGTGGGTGCTTTGTTAGGCATCGCGATCGCCTTTTTAGCCGACTTGCTAGAAACCTCCGTCAAGACCGTAACCGAAGGCCGAGCGCTCTACGACTATCCGCTCCTCGGTGTGATTCCCGACTGGCGCAAGCGCACCGCTCGCAGCCGAGAGCTAGACGCCCCCCGCATCATTATCAAACAGCGGCACAGAGTGCCCTTAGTCGAGTCCTATCAGTCGCTACAGGCCAACCTAAAATTCTCTTACTTTGACGGTTCGCTCAAGGCCATTACGGTAACAAGTGCAGTCGGCGGAGAAGGTAAATCTGAAATCTCCGCGAACTTGGCCCTCACGCTTGCCCAGTTAGGTCATTCGGTGCTGCTCATAGACGCAGATATGCGCAGCCCAGTTCAGCACCACATTTGGGATGTTTCTAATCTGAGAGGACTGAGCAATTTGGTGGCTGGGCAGCTACCGCTTAAGCAGGCCATTGTGCGGCAAGAGCCAAATTTACATCTGCTGCCCGCCGGGTCGATTCCACCGAATCCGCTCGCCATTATCGAGTCCAAACGCATGGCTTCTATGCTAGAAGTCTTTAAGCAAACCTACGACTACATCATTATCGACTCACCCCCATTATTAGGGCTAGCCGATACGCTCACGCTGGGCCGCATTAGTGACGGCGTTTTATTAGTCATGCGTCCGGGTGTGGTCGATAGCGGCAGCATTCGAGCGGTTAAGCAGCTATTAGGCCAGTCGCAGTCGCAGCAGCGCGTTCTGGGCATTGTGGCCAACGGCATTGACGATCGCAGTGGGCCAGAGCGGTACTTTTATCACAGCCAGGAATACGTAGCCGATACCCAGTGGCAAAATGCCGAGAATCTCGAACCCGCCAATCGGTATCAGGAGAAGTCCTCGGCAGAAGCCAGCGTAGGCGCAGAGGGCAATCAGAGCAAGAACGATTTGCGCTAGCTCGGATGTCTATAAGACTTCTGTAAAATGTCTATAAGATTTCTATAAGGGGTCTATAAGTTGCCGTCTATACGACGGACGACCTCCTTATACAGTTTTGTCACTGGCACAAACATGAATAGCCTTCCTCTAGTTTCAGTTGTCATTCCTGCTTATAATGCGGCGACCTTTATAGCAGAGACTATTGAATCGGTGCAGCAACAGTCTTACGAGCACTGGGAAATGCTGGTTGTAGACGACGGCTCTACCGATGAAACCGCCGCAGTGGTTAGGCAATATGCCACCGCCGAAGCTCGAATTCGCTTAATCTCTCAGCCCAATGGCGGGGTATCTAAGGCTCGCAACCGGGGCGTAGAGGAAGCTCACGGTGAGCTAATTGCTTTTTTGGATGCCGACGACCGCTGGCTACCCGACAAGCTTGCGGCCCACGTTGAGTTTATGCGATCGCATCCCCAAGCCAGCGCCAGCTTTGCTAGGGCCGAGCTGATCCAATTCGACGGCACCGCCACCCGCCGTACCACCCACAATTTTGTCGAGCAGGTGGCCGTTCAAGACGTGCTGTATAACAATCCCACCATTACTACCTCCAATATCGTCATCTATAAAAGCGTATTCGAGCGGCTAGGCGGCTTTGATGAATCGATGGGTCACGACGAAGATATTGAGCTGTTGTTTCGCCTGACTTACCGTTCTGACTTGGCGCTGATGGGGCTTAATCGCATTTTGTTGCAGTATCGACTCTGCGAGAACGGTCTTTCTTCTAATTTGGCTAAAATGGAAGCCGGTTGGATGACTCTGATGGAAAAAGCTCGAAAATCGGCTCCTGAGCTGATAGAACAGCATTACAGCGCCGCTCACAGCGCCAAGCTACAGTATTTAGCGCGAAAATCTCTCAGGCTTAATATGCCAGCGGCAGTGGGGATAGGCTTTATTAATCGCGCGATCGCCCAGAGCTGGAAATCTCTTTACAAACAGCCTAAAATGATTGCGATCGCGCTGCTAATTTACCTTAAGCTCATCACCTTCAACCAGTTCAAAATCAGCATATAAACCAGCGTACAAATCAGCATAGAAGCAAGCGAAACAACAGCAATTCGTACCTCGTCTTTTTACTCCACAAGTCTCTTTATCCTAAAAGTCTCTTTACCCCACAATATGCATCTAAAACGTCAGCTCGGTAGAATTGTTCAAAAAACCAGGCTATATCCCTATGCTCGCGAGCTGTACAAGCGGCTAGATGCCGAAAGAGCTTACTATCCCAAAACCAGAGACAATTTGGGTCAAATTCTTGCTTTTCAAGAGGTGCCTGTTGTTCCCTACGAGTCTTTATTAGAGCGCTTTGTGGGTTTGTCAATTCATCAAGGAGGCCCGATTTGGCCCGATTGGTCTATGCAAACGGACGCCCGCCACTGTCGCAACCTATCTCCAGTAGACGACCGCCCAATCCTGCCTAAAAACATTACCGAAACTATTGAGGAGCCGGTTGTCTGGGGGGGAGCGATCTGCCATCACTTTGGCCACCAAGTAGCAGACTTCTGCACTCGAATTGCGCACGCCAAGGCAGTTTATCCTAACGCTAAGTTTCTTTTTGCCGCTCGCTCAGCCGCCAATATTCAAACGTTAGACCAAACGCCCGCTTTTTTTCGCGCTCTTTTAGACTGGTACGGGATAGAGCGATCGCAAGTGACAATTGTGAGTAAACCGCTACTTGCAAAACAGCTATTCGTCGCCCCGCAGGCAGAACAGCTAAGCAACTATGGCCCATCTGCCGACTATTTAGATTTAATGGATCAACATGTCAGTCAAAAGCTAGCGACCAAGCCGATTCAGAAATTAACCTATGTATCGCGAGCGGGTATGGCCAGTCGTTTTGCCGGCGAGGGCTATGTAGAGTCGCTGATGCGCAAAGTTGGCATTAAAGTCATCCAGCCAGAAACACTTCCGCTCTCTGTCCAGCTATCCGAATATCTGGCTTCAGAACAGCTCATATTTTCAGAGGGATCGGCGCTCCATGCGTTGCAGTTGCTAGGTCGATTCCCCGCAGAAGTACAGGTGATCAATCGCCGCATGAGAGGACGCCTAGCCAAAAATATGATTGAGGCTAGAGCCTCAAAGTTAACCTACCTAGAGTCTGTGCAAAAGGTTCTCCACGGATTTACGCCCTCTGGTTCGATCAACGATTGGGACGTGGTTACCCTCCAACATGAGGAGCGCTTACTGGCCCACCTTCATGCCATTGAGCCTAAGCTTAAACAGCAGTGGAACCACTCAGCCTACGTTGAGCAGCGCGATCGCGACATCATGACCTGGATCAAACGCGAGACGCAGCCAGGCAAAGCGCTGAGTTCGCCAGCCTCCAAAAACATCTTAAGACAGCTAAAAAAAGCAGGCGTTTCTCACCTAATTCCAGCAGTAGAGCAGTATTTATAACTTCAACAAAAAGAACTAGATGTAACTTCAACAAAAAGAACTAAATCGTATAGCCAAATGTGGAAAGATCGGCTTTATACTTCTCTTCTAAAAAGTTGATATCCTCCAAGCTGAAATATTTTCGCCAGTCCTGGTACTTGCGCTTAGACTTATTAGCGTGAGGCAGTGGCTCCACAATCCCTGTTTTTTCACCAATATAGGCCCAGTTGTCATTGAGATCTTCCAACCGGCTGACGTAATCCACAATCAGCCGATCTCCCGCCCGGTCGGCCAGTCGCTGAAACTGAGGAATCATGCCATAAGACTCCCAGCACCGCTCAATATGAATAAATTCAGACAGCGACTTGCTCTCCAAACCTGAAATAATTCCGGGCCAGCGAAAAGCGTCGTACAGCTTTGGGATTTTAGTCATAGCGGGTGAAACCAGATTTATTTGGTCAAGATGATAAAGCAGCTTAATAGCCGAGCCTCTATAAAAATTGAGATAGAACGTATTGAGGTACGAATAAAAAGAAACCACCCGGTCGAACGGATGACGCACCGTGGCAAACGTAAAGTAGCTATCCCACAGCTCCTCGCCCATCACGGCCTTAATCTCAGAGGCCGCAGAATGTTTGTCTAAACCGTATTCCGGCTTATAAATTTGCTGTAGCTTCTCACCATAGCGACTGCTGCCCAAAATCAAATCGTTCCACTGCATTTGGCTGCAAAGCGCTCTTTCTACGCTCGTGCCACCACACTTATGTAAATGTACAAACACAAAGCGCTGGCTGTTCGAGATCAAAGTCATGGTTTGAAAGAAAGTCTAAAAAATATACCAAAAAACATAGCGCTAGCGGTCGAGGCTGCCCCCTTCATTGACGTACGTTGGCGTAGCTAAGCTCACGGCTCTTGCGATCGCTGCCAAGCAAGTTTTCGGCGCTAGCAGTCTCTGGCTGGAGGGGCAAAAGAGAAATCCAAACATACAGAATCCACGAGTCATTGAGAAACAGAGCGGTTTCAGTGGTGTTGCTAATCATTAGAAATACCAGGGCTAGCACCGGACAAATAGCACAAACATCTTTAGTTACCTGCACTCTTAAAAAGACCTTTAGCAAATTGAGCATAAAGCTAAGAGCAAAGAGAACACCGCCTAGCAATCCAACGGCTAACAGCATGTCTAACAATCCGTTGTGGGCATTGGGCGCAGGCCACCCCACGGCCTTCCAAACCGTATAGCTAGGACTGGTCGTCCCTCGCCAAAATCCTTCATATCCATAGCCTAGCAGCGGTCTTGCCAAAACCATCTGTATAATAGTGGGCCATAAGTCACCTCGGCCCGTCAGGTCTGTACCCTTACCGAAAAAGCCCAAAATTGTAGCTAAGTTCGACTGCACATACAAAGCCACTAAAATAATCACCGCTAGGCTCGTGTTAGTTACTGGCACCTGATGCCGATAGCTTAGTCGTAAGGTATTGCAGAAATAGGCAATCAGCATTAGCGCTAGGGCAATGACTAGTCCTGTGGTAGACGTAGACGCGACCACCAAGCAAACCGCACCTCCTGCAAACAAGCTAACCACGCTATTCGAGAGACCCTTGAATAAATCGGTCGAGCGCACCACCCACAGAAATACAAAGATAAAGCCCATCTGAGCGCCGAGTCTGTTTTTGTGCATATGTACACCTCGCCATGCACCCGCATGAGGCGCAGTCATAATGCCATACTCAGGTAGCGCCAGACTGAACACAAAGCATAGAAAAATGGTTGCACAAAAGGCAAAGGTCAAAAGCTTTAGCTGCTGCCGAAAGTCGAACCGAACGGCAAAAAATACGGCAAAGATCGTTGTGCCCAGCACCAGAACGCTGCGACGTAGCGTGTAGTTGGGAAAAGCTGACCACTGAACCGAGGCCATAATCAGCAGCAACAGGAAGGCCAGTAAGGCAAATTGTGGGTTGCCCTTTAAATAGGCGATCGCCCGCTGCCAGCGGTTGAGTAAAATCAGCGTTGCCACACTGGCAATCAGCATACTAATGCCCGGTAGCAAGAAATTGCTGTCCGCCTGAGATGGGTCAATCAGCTGTCCGCCTTTTGATCCGCTAAACAGCAAACTAATCGGATTGCCAAAGAAAAACCAAAGGGCTAAAAAAGCGTAAATATATTCAAAAGTTCTTGGAATTCTCAACATGAGCAGACAATCACAAACAGCAAAGACGCTAAATACTTCAAATACTTTAAAAGATTAGGAACTTAGCGGCATGTTTAGCTTAGAAAAAGTAGACCGCATTGCCCAGACAATAAATAGGGGCAGGCAGATTAAATGAATGGCCAAAACGCCTGCCGCCACAGTATAGATGGTGAACTGCGCGCCAACCCAAATAACCCCTATAAACAAAACCGTAAAGACCAAGTTCCATTTCAGCCCAGCCATTCCTCGACCGACCGCGATCAATAACTGCTCCGAAACTAGCCCAAACGCGCGAGGAATTCCAGATAGGCAGATCATCATCAAAATGGGCGTTGCCGCTATCCATTTTTCGCCAAAAACAATGGGCACATAAAAAGGAGCCAGCGTCGTTTGTAGAATAACGAGTGGAAACATAATAGCAGCAACCACTTTAATGCTTTTATCATACCGCTGCTTTAATCCACCTAGACTGTCTCTAGCTTCGCACAGGTAAGGAAAAACAGAGTTGGCCACCATGTTAATGGCATTCAGGCTAATCCCCAAACCCGCATTAAACGCAAAGAAATAAAGACCTAGTTGTTCTAAACTGAAGAACCGACCAATCAACAAGTAATCAATATTTGATCTAACGTAGTTTAATAGCTCAATTCCCAGCGGGAACTTGGAAAAGTGAACGATATCTCGCCAGTTTCGCAGCGTGATGCCCTTGTTAGGTCGCCAGCGATGACTGCGCCGATAGGCAATTATCCAAACCACATCTGACCCCATTCTGGAAATCACAACGCTCCAGATACCTAGGTTCATCAGCGCCGCTCCTACCAGCAAAAGGTTGGAGAACAAAGCGTAACAAGCCGTGGCGATCGCGGATACTTTCAGCCGATTTTCGCGGCGAATCATCGCGTCTTGAACCGCATAAAACGGGTTAAACAAATAGGGCACTCCCAGCAAAATAATCGGCAGCACCAGCCGATCATTGTCATAAAACATCGCAATGGGGAAGGCAGCAGCGCACTGCAACAAAAATATGCCAATGCAGATGAGCCAGTTAACCCAGTAGGCGCTTTGGGCTAGCTCGTCTAAGCCTTCCTTATCAGCCTGGATGAGCTTAGGCGCGATTCCTCCTTTTTGAATAAAAATCTGAGCAAAATCGACCGCCGTGAACAAAATAGCAATAATGCCATAATCCTCAGTCGTCAGCTTGCGAGCGAGTACCACCACCGTCGCCAAGCGCAGCAGCCGAATGAAAATTTGGCTAGCCGAAAGCCAACCAATATTTTTGACCAGCTTATCAGACATTAAACTGGCTATCTTCTTACGCATTACGGCCAGAATCCTGATCAAATTTGAAGCTTTTCCCATCCTAACTATTCGCAGCTTAAATATTCGCAGTCTGGGTCTTTGCCGCTTGGTTCTGCCCCGATTGACTCTACACAGAGCCGTCAGCATCAACAATATGGCGACGCTGGCGCTGCCCGGTGATCTGCATCATTCGGGCAAATAGCTGGTCGTACCAGGACTCTGGCAGTACCCACAGCAGGTAAGCCGCGCTGCCTGTTAGCCCCGTGCGAAAGGGTTCCTCAATCAAAATTTGCCAGTAAGACTTCAGCGCCCGAGAAAATAGGTAAACTGCCTGTTTTTTGTCCCGGAGCGTAGTCGCTCGTCTAGATAGATATCTCAGATGGTAAGCCCTACCGGGATGCTCCCACTTCACCATTTCTTCGGGGGCGTACGAGGCCACCTTATCGAGCACATCCTCCCATGAGGTCATTTTTTTGTGTAAGTTTGCAGACATGCCTTTAGGATTTACCCGATAGAGCGTCAGCGCCTCGGGAATGCCTTCCATTTGCCAATGCGTTTGCACCGCGATTCGCATCCAGCATTCCACATCCTCGGAGTCTCTAAACGTTTCGTCAAAATACTCTGCCGTTAAAGTATTGCCATGCATCACTGAAAACGCAATATCTTCAAACACTTCTCGACGAAAGACGCCCGCTGATCCGTTTCCAATGGGCGATCTACACAAAACATCTAGTGGCGTAATGTCTTTTATTTTAGAGAACTGAAATAGACCAATAGGGTTGTCTTGCGGGTCAATAAATCTGGAGTAGCTAAAGCTGATACCCACTTCAGGCGATCGCTCTAAATGGCGAATGTGTTTTTCTAGTTTATTGGGTTCCCACAAATCGTCCGCATCTAAAAAGGCAATATACTGCCCCTTTGCGTTCCGGATGCCGGTGTTTCTAGCACCCGCCAACCCTCTATT
>JBBSOB010000031.1:0-24122 GCA_038260205.1 Phormidesmidales cyanobacterium | reverse complement strand
TACCGGGTGAGTCAGACGCGATCGCGGCAGTCGGGCGGGTTTGGACTGGGGTTGCCTATTGTACGTCAAATTATCGAGCTGCACGGTGGACAAATAAAGGTCGAAAGCCAGCTACAGCGCGGATCGCAATTTGAAATTCGGCTACCCGTAGTCACTCATTTGATCGCCCATTTGGTCACCTAACTTCCACTTTGATACCTTTGTGTTACTTTTGGGCTGCACTATGGAAAGTGGAACTCAGCCGCGATCGCGGATTACTCGGGAGACAGCACAAATATGAAGACTTTTTGGGTTAAGCACAAGGTCTGCTACCGTGGCTATCTTGATGGCCCTAACCGTGGCGCGATGCGAGCTAAAGCTTTACGACTTCAGGCTTTACAGTTTTAGACTTTACGACTTCAGACGCTCGCTGTAGAGTTATGAATCTTTCTATTGATAGAAGAAATTCGCTCAGATAAAATATTAAGCTGAGTTGCAGCCTCTTCTACTGTTTTAGCAACTACTGTTTTAGCAAAAAGTTAGCAAAAAACCTTTAGAAAAAAAGATCTGCATAAAGAAACATAAGTGCTGACGCTACTGAATGAATCTATTCTTCGCTGCGGATATTCACTTTTTTATTAGGACGATAGTTGGGTTGATAGAATCATGGATGCCGATGTTCATCAATGTTTAAGCGTTGTTAGAGAAAATACGTTAAGTACTGATCGCTTTATTATCCAGCACTGGGAAAGAACGATCAAACAGAAGAAGTTGCTTCTATCACTGCGCTGAAGTAAAGCTTGCCAGATTTTATCATCAGATTTTTTTGCCCTGGCTGGTTTTGTGCTGTGGGCAATTTTGCTGCGCAGCGTGGATTCTTTATTCTTTCGTTCTCTGCAACGGGCTTACAGTGACAGGTTTACAGTCAAAAAACTATCGGTAAAACCACCGGCTTTGCAGAAGCTACGGACAAAGAATATCCCTTTCTCTAAAGTCCTTAAATTTCGTGAATCTATCATGTTTATCGCGCTCATCGTTTTTTGTGTAGCAGCCCTCATCGCTAAGGTTTCAGAAGAAGAAATTATCACGGTTTTTGCGACCACTGTGGCTCTAGTTTGCATGGTGCTAGGTCTTATTTTGGCACCCTGGTTTATCCAGCTATCGGCACTGATTTCTGCATTCTTCTGGCAATCTTCTCGTCATCCTAGCAACTACTCTAACTACTAAGTTTCGGTAGAGTTTGAACAGCCCAGCGCTTTCGACATCTTGCTTTAACGAAATTCTGTTTTAACTAGGTGCTTTAATCATGGAAC
The DNA here is from genome assembly GCA_038260205.1 of Phormidesmidales cyanobacterium. GTDB lineage: Bacteria > Cyanobacteriota > Cyanobacteriia > Phormidesmidales > Phormidesmidaceae > Phormidesmis. Next base: position 22,830 of record JBBSOB010000031.1, on the reverse strand, counting down.
CCTATCGTTGCTTGCGATGAAAAGTCGCAAGCTATATCGTTATTGAGCTGATTTTCCCGCCGTAGGGTTATCTGATCGGTTCTGTTTATTCTATCTGTCGCTAAATACTTGCTGTCGCTAAATACTTGTCATAGGAGAAAATATCATGAAACCTCGATTGCCCTCTCGACCTACTAAAGCAAAACGCCTTGAACCGGTTCTACTGACGGCGGCTGAGGCCAAGCGCGAGCAGGCCAAGCAACTGGTCATTGATGTACAGCCTCAGAGATTTATGACCCATATACTGCCGGGTGCGCAACGGCTCAATGTAGATATTGCGTTGGGGGATATTGATCGAAACCAGCCTGTTTTAATTACTTGCCTAACCGGAGCGCGAAGTTTGAAGGCGGCTGGACAGCTCATTAACCGAGGTTATCGTCAGGTTTATGTGTTGAAAGACGGGCTGGCGGCATGGCAAAGAGCAGGCTACACCCTATGTCCAATCAAGGTTCCTAGCTAGTTCGCGGTTTGGGTTCTGTTTTGTTATCCGTTTTGTTGTCTAAGCTGCTCATCCAAGGTGAAATCTGATCCGTGCTAGACCAAATTTTAAATTCTCCTTTTAATATCGGTGTTGAGACACTGTTTTTGCTGCTGGTGCTAGTCGCAATGGAAGCTGTTCTTTCTGCCGACAATGCGATCGCACTAGCAGGACTAGCCAAAACCATTCAAACGCCAGCCTTGGAAAAGCGAGCCTTGAACATTGGGTTAGGGCTTGCCTATGTTTTTAGAATACTGTTGATTATCGGAGCGGCCTGGGTAATGCAGTTCTGGCAGTTTGAGCTGGCCGGAGCGCTCTATTTGCTGTGGCTAGCCGGGCGGTACTTTACAACAGCGCCTCCAGATAGCAGCCAGCCGGTGAAAGCAAAATCGCTTTGGCAAGTCGTTCCACTGATGGTCTTGACCGACTTGGCTTTTTCTTTGGATAGTGTGACCACAGCGATCGCCCTTTCTGACGAACTCTGGCTCATTATCTTAGGCGGCACTATTGGCGTCATCTTGCTACGGTTTCTGGCCGGACTGTTTATTCACTGGCTAGAAGTGTTCACTCGATTAGAAGATGCTGGCTATCTGGCAGTTTCGCTAATAGGAATGCGGCTGCTGCTACGAGTCGTTCGGCCGGAATTGGTGCCGCCCGAGTGGGCAGTGATTGGCCTAATTGCGGTATTGTTTGCATGGGGTTTTTCGCAGCGCATTTCAGATGGCCCGGAAAAAGATATCCTGACCAAACAAGAATCTTCGGATATGGGTGAAGTGAGCTATGAGCTGGTTGAATAGACTGCCGCGCTGGATGGTTTGGGGATTGGCCTTCCCTTTATTGGTCATTGATGGCTGGCTGGCGCTCAGAGTATTCGCCTTTTTTCGGGTTCAGCTAACCATCTTTTTGACGGCAATCTTGCTGTCGTTTTTGCTTAACTATCCTGTGCAGTGGCTCTCAAGGTTTCGATTGAGGCGATCGCTCGCAGTTTTGTTGGTGCTACTCGTTTTTGTAGCCGCCCTTAGCGCCGGGGGCATATTGCTCGTCCCCCCCCTAATCGCACAAATCAACGGGTTTTCTAGTCGGCTACCTTCCTGGCTAGATTCGGGATTGTTTCAGGTGGCGGCGCTGCAAAGCTGGGCAGAAGGTCTGAATTTACCGCTCGATTTGACCCGGCTCATCGCGCAGCTTGAGCTAAAGCTCACAGCACAAATTCAGAGTTTAAGCTCAAGCATCTTTTCCCAGTTGCCTAATGCCATTAGCACTATCGTAGATGTTGTCCTAACGGTTGTGCTCACGCTCTATCTGTTGCTGCATGGGGAAAGGCTTTGGGACGGTATTTTTCAATGGCTTCCTGAACGTTGGAACAGGCAAGCTCGTCCGCTCATTAAGCGAAACTTTCAGAACTATTTCTTAGGACAGCTCACCGTAGCGCTACTAATGGGCACCTCAATGACCATTGCATTTGTGCTCATTAAGGTGCCTTTTGGTCTACTTTTTGGCCTTGCAGTTGGCGTAATGGCGCTATTTCCCTTTGGAGCCTCTGTGAGTATCGCAGTTATTAGCTGCTTGACGGCGCTAAAGAGCATTTGGCTGGGAGTGCGGGTGGTTTCTGTGGCGGCAGTGATTGATCAGGTGGTGGCTAATGCGATCGCGCCCCAGCTCATCGGTGGCATCGTCGGCTTGAATCCTGTTTGGATTTTAGTCTCTTTGCTGCTGGGCACTAAAATTGCGGGCGTTCTGGGTCTGATTGTGGCTGTGCCGGTCGCTAGTTCTATTAAAGGGCTGTTCGAAGAATTTAAGACACCGCCTGCTTCGCCAACGGCTCTTCAGTCTGAGACGGTCACAGATCCTGCTGAACCCGGAAGCGCCCCGCTAGCCTCTGTTTGAAACCTCACTTAAGGTGATAACAGGTTTAAGGCAATAACAGGTGCGCCTCCATCACATAGTGAAATTACATAGTGAAATCACATAGTGAATAGTCTGATTAGACAGACAATCGGTGATGTAGCCATTGTTTTGTTAGCAGAATGTGGCTCTGTTCAGCATCAAACCGACAGCATCAGACTGGCAGCCTCAAACCAACAGAGCCAAAAAACATACGATCTTAAGCCGCCGCTAGATTCTGGGCTACGAAGTCCCAGTTCACCAAATCGCTTAAAAAAGTATCAATGTAGCTAGGGCGCTGATTTTGATAGTCGAGGTAGTAGGCATGTTCCCAAACATCCATCGTCAGCAAGGGCACCTGATTGCTGATTAAGGGGTTCACGGCGTTGAGGGTTTTGGTCACCTTTAAGGTGTCACCCTCTAAAACTAGCCAAGCCCAACCGCTGCCAAATTGAGTGGCTCCGGCTGCTTTAAATGCTTCTGCAAACTGGTCATAGCTACCGAAGTCAGCGTCAATTTTTTGAGCTAATTCTCCTGATGGCTTACCGCCACCGTCAGGCTTCATACTCTCCCAATAAAAAGTATGATTCCAAGCTTGAGCCGCGTTGTTGAATAAGCCTGATTGCTCAGGATCGTTGGCAACCGACGTAATTACCGCTTCGAGAGGCTGCTCGTCGAATTCAGTTCCTTTTACAGCCGCGTTGAATTTATTGACATAGCCAGCGTGGTGCTTATCGTGATGAAATTCTAAAGTATCTTTAGAAATGTGCGGCTCTAGTGCGGTGTAGTCGTAGGGCAAATCGGGAAGTTCGTAGGCCATCGTTTGTAAATATCCTCTCAATTAACGCAAGCAGATATAGCTGCTGTGCTAGCTGGAGAATATCTCACTTCACGGATCTGTCGCTATGCTCCCTGGGGGGATGAGAAGGGTTAAAACCGCGGTTGTTTTAACCCTTTTAGCATGATTAATCGCCTACAGAATTAATTATCTGGAGTATCAATCACGAAGAGTAGCAATCACGAAGAGTAGCAATCGCCTAAAGTTCTCGCGACCCAAAATACCCGTCGGGGAGAAAACTCTAGTGTCTTACTGATTTAAGACATCTTTTTTGTGCTGTGGGGCGGCGGCTACCGCTGCGACTTCAGCTCTGAGTTCTTCGGAAACGCCCATGTCTTCGAGAGTCAGCAACAAATCTTCGGCGATCGCATCAAAATGCTCTCCAGCCAAGCCTTGTTTCTCTACCATTTCCTTATGAGCTTCTCTCATGTAGCGGCCATTATACTGCCCGCTGCCGCCAAAGGCGTAGGTCAAAAAAGCCTTTTGATGTGCTCGCTGTTTCTCCATATCTGTATTAACGAAAAACTGTTTGACCCGATCATCGGCTAACACGCGCGCGTAGAATTTATCTACTGCCAAATCAACTGCCTCAGCGCCACCTATTTTTTCAAACAACGTTGTCATTTACTGCCTGTGTGTTTTGTTTACACACCTAGGCTACTAAATGGCGACCCCAAACCGCCTTGACTTAAGTCAAATTAACCGTCACGATCTGTCTTTAGGCAGAAAAACAGACTGTCTAAACGCGCCTTCAAAGAGCGCAGCAGGTTGTTTTATCGGGATAGAACATTAAGTTAACAAGATGAGTCAACAAGAGCCTATCCATTGGCTGAAGAGCATTCCACTGTTTCAGGATCTTTCTACAGCGGACATTGCCCACATCATGAAAATTACTCAGCTACAGCACTATCGAAAGGGGGAGATTATTTTTACCCAAAATAGTGAAGCAATTGGCTTTTTCGTGGTTAAGACGGGGCGAGTTAAAGTATTCAAGCTAGCCATTCATGGCAAAGAGCAGATTCTTCATATTTTCAGCAAACAAGAATATTTTGCAGAAGTGCCTGCGCTAGATGGAAAAAGGTTTCCGGCCGCAGCCGCAGCCATAGAAGAGTCAACGCTATTGTTTTTTCCGCGATTAGAGTTTTTAGACCTGCTTCAGCGCTATCCTGCCGTTACAATTAAGCTGTTGCTTAATTTGTCTAAGCATCTGAGACATCTCAACGGGCTAGTCGAAGAGCTTTCGTTTAAGGATGTACCCCAGCGGCTAGCAACTTATTTGATTGACTTAAATGACGCTAATGGCTCATCAACGGTCATCACATTAGAGATTACTAAAAGTCAGCTAGCCGCTCTATTAGGTACTATTCCGGCCACTATTTCCAGGGCTTTTTATCGTCTTAGCCAGGATGGGCTAATTGAGGTGAGGGGCAATCAAATTGAGATATTGGATTGCGATCGCTTAAAAAAAATGAGTCAAGCCTTAGATATTAATGACGCCTAATGAATCACGCCTAACAATTAGGTCTTTTTTACAGCTAAGGCTCAGTCTTGATACGGCTACTAATCCACTTCAAAAGCATTGACAACTGGCATGGACATAGCTTTGTGATTGTTCATAGATCTTTGCGCAGAATGCTGAAGTGGTCTATCTTCGTCAGCTCGCGACCGGTGTCGTTCCGAGACTACTTGTTCTGGATCGATGCCGTCAAAAGTGGGCGGTATCCAAACTCGGATAATAAGTAAAGCGCCTAATACTAGCAAAAACACGCAGGCAACCAATACTTGCGCCCAGGGCGTTTCTAAAACGCCTCGCACAATAATTTCTCTGAGGACGGAGACAATGGAAACTTCGACAGCTACTCCAATGGAAACTCGATGCTCTTTAAGATAGATAATCAACAGCCGGAACAGCTCTACTAAAATTAGCAGAAACAGAATATCTGAAGTAACGGGTTGAAAGTCTACCGGAGGCAATAGCGATAGCGCCATATCCTTTAGCTGAAGCACCATAAAGCTGAACAGACCAATGCACAAGCAGATAACGATGAAGTCTTGGACTGTTTCGAGTAGGCGGATGACGCGCTCGCTGTTTAGCCAGCGATACCAGGGAAGAGGAGAGGTTTGAGGCGTGCCCATAGCAGTTTCCTGATGATAAGTTGAGAAGGATAAGAGATTGAGATGTCGGCGTCAGACCTAAGTTCAGGCTATTAAGTTCAGGCTATTAAGTTCAGGCTATTAAGTTCAGACCTAGGTGCTGTAGCCAGCTTTAGTCAGTTTTAGCTAGCTTCTAACAGTAGCGGCGTACGTCTTCGTTACAGTCATCGGCCAAATGGCAAAGTGCGCGAAACCGCAATTCAACAACTTCTTCGTATAAAGGATTGAGCTTACACATCGGCGGAATATGCAAAGTGACGCGACCGAACAAACAAATATCTCGCTCGAAAGGGCACTGCGTAGGAATGGTGCGGCAAATAAAGCGGGCTACAGCAGCGTCACGCACTTCCAAACTGTTGATTCGGTGGCTGAACCATTGACGGATAGAAGATAATCCTTTGAACGAAAATAAGCGAGGAGCAGTGAAAGTATAGGTTGCTTTAGGAGCGGACTCGGCTAGGTTCAACATGGCGGTATCGAAATCTATAATCGCTAGGGGTCTTTGTTCCAACAGCTTAGCTATAATCTTTGCAAATTGGAATACGCAAAACATATAGATTTCGTTTATGTCTCATAACGCCTGTTTAACTAACGGCAAAATTAAGGCGATCGCACCATAACCATCAGCTCTATAGCAAAGCCGACAGCCAGCGACCCTGATATCTTTAGGCCTACGCCTATTTATCTTCTCAAAACGGCAAAAAGGATGCTGAGAAACGGATTCAGGTCTTCTCCTAAATCCATTACGTTCTCAGCATCCTTTCTGACAACTACTCTATAGGGGCACCTCTATAGGGAGCATATGAAGGGGCATAGACTGCCCTTATATAGCCACGGCCTCGGAGAGACTTGTTCGAGTAGCGGATGAGTAATGCGCTTTCGGGTGGACAACGGTGACTGAACAGGGTGCATGGCGCACGAGATAGTTGCTGACGCTGCTGTGGTTAGTGCGATCGCGATTTCCCGCGACAATCAGGTCGATGTTATGAGTCTTTGCCACTTCACGAATTTTTTGCCCTGGATCTCCTTGAACCTGTAAATGAGTTGCCTTAACGCCAGCAGCCTCAGCCTCAGATCGCTTTTGCTTGAGCACTGTACCGTAGTGGTTTTCAAACTGTTGCCACTCCTGTTCGTACTCTTGTTGTGCAGAACTCTCCACAGCCTTTGAGAAGTTCTCAACTAGAACAGACGGCTGCTTGGGGCTATTGTAGGCAAATGTCTCTAGTACATGGACTAAAAGCAGTTCAGCGTTAAGCGGCTTAGCCAATGCCAATGCCATATCAAAGGCCCAATCACTAGAAGCCGACTCGTCTATAGGGACTAAAATTTTACTCAACATACAAAAATCTCCTATCTTAAAAATTTTTCTGTATAGTATGCTACCGATTATAAAAGACGCATCCGGAATAGCAAGCGGAAGTTACTGTTTCTTAGCAATTTCTAAGAACTATCTTTCTTTATGAATAGCTCCTTCAAACGCTCAGGTGGATTTATTGCTCAGGTAGATTTATTTACGTTGGCTCACGTTGGCAAAGCCTTTCTTGTAAAAAATTGCAGCTCATTATCAGATCACTGCTAGATCACTGCCAGAGCATTGTCACTGAATCAAGACATTTAGAGACGAAAACGTTTCGAGACAAAGGTGTTTAGAATCTTACGTCACGTCGAAAAATACAAATCGTACGACCTTCTCATAGGATGTACGACCTTCTCATAAAAGAGATGAGCGTCTGTTTTTCTCTGTTATTTATTCACTACCTGGCCATAAATTAGGCTTATGGGCCTTTTCGGTAGCTTCATGGCAAAGTCGCTCTCAGGCCAAAGCTCGACGTAGCGGGAGTTTTAACCTGAGAAATGATATTGGAAACGTCTTTTTTTGGGCTGTGCCTGTCTGCCGAGCCACACGTATCATTTTTTTTGAAAAGCAGCCCTTATCTTTAAGCAAAGAGTACTTTTCAAATCAATTATTATCTTTGCGACTTTGATTCAGTTAAATCTAGTCATTTTGATGGAACTGTCCTCGGCTGAGCGTAATTTCCCCAAATCCAGGCACCCAGGATACCCACTCTCCTGGAAACGCCTCGCAAAGCAACAGTGCTTCATGATGACTGTAGTCAGTAGGGGCATTGCGCAGGGTAACCCATAGACCGCTCTCAGGCTGGAAGACCTCACGGTTACTCGTAGACCCAGGCAGTACGGCAGACTTGACAGAGCCATTGTTCATAATTGCGACCAGATATTTTTAAGACTTCTGTAGTCTATGTTACAGAAAAATCTTAGCTTGCCGGATTTTGTCTTAAAAGTACAAAAACTAGTTGTCGAAACCTGTTGCCGAAACCCGTTGCCAAGATCGATCTCATATAGAGCTTAAATCCAATGTCTTGGATAAGATCTTCCAGGTGCGGCATGGCTAAACAAAAACGTGCAAATGACCATAATTACAGAGCCGATGAGAATCGGCGTGATGATATACGACCACGAAGCATTGCCTAAAACACCTAATAGGGCAACGGCTCCGGCTGGCGGATGCACCGTTCGTGTGAGCTGGGTGAGCTTGATAGTGGTGGCAACAGCGATCGCCATGACCCAGGGAGCCGTTCCCCACAAAGCTACACAGACTACGCAGATAACAGCCGCAATTAAGTTACCACCGATGATGTTGCGAGGCTGGGCGAGAGGACTATCAGGGACACCGAAGACTAAGACCGCAGTGGCACCCATGGGCGCGGCAATAAACGGATAGGGCGTTGAGGCCGTGAGATAGGCCAAGAGCGCAATGCAGATAAAAGCGCCGAGCCAGGACAACAGCATGTGCTGAAGCGAAAATTTGGGCTGACAGGCTTCTAATTTGCGGTTAAGAATTCTTTGCCAGCGACGCATCCCGCGCCGTCTTGAACTAGCGGGTCTACGGCCAGTTAAGGGCTGGGAAGTACCGCCAAGCGTTTGCTGTGGGGCATTGTCCAGAAGCCAAAATTGCTTCCCAGGCTGGTTTGAGCTTTGCATGGATATGTATAGATCAAGTAAGAATTTCTAAGTTATGTCATGATATCTTAATATTTCGATCAAAACCATCGCAAAGTATATTCCGATACAGAATATTTGAGATAAGTTCAGCTCATCTCTAGTGCCTCTAAAGCCTGCTACTTATAAAGCCTGTGTTTAAAAAGCCTGTACCTAAGCCGTATTTCTGAAGCTGGGGTGCTAGCTACTGTTCGGTTTCAGTTTTCATCTGAGATCCGATGAACGGCAGTTTGGGCGAGAGAAAGAAGCCGACAAGACTCGCAAATAGGATGGGGGTTAGCGGCGCAAATCCGGTTAGCTTGGATAGCAACAGCGTGGTGCTGATGGGCGTGCGCGTTACGGCGGCATTGAGCGCTGCCATCACCGAAATCATAGTTAAGACAGGATTGAGGCCGGGAATGAGCATTGCGATCGCTTTGCCAAGGCAGGCTCCTGTAAAAAACAGTGGAATAATAAATCCGCCGCGCCATTCGCCGTTGACGGTAATCGCGATCGCACCCATTTTGGCAAAGGCTAGAATCAGCAAAAACAAAGCGCCTTCGCGACTTTCTACTACCAAATTAAGTTCTTCATGCCCGAAGTAGCGGGTGAGAGGAACTAGAGCAGCTAGAATGCCAAGTCCTAATCCTGCTAGCGTAGTGCGAATGTAAATCGGTTCGGGCAGTTGATCGAACAGCCACGAGCAGCTTTTGACTATGTAGATGAAAATCCAGGCGGCGATCGCACCGATCACACCAGAGGCGATCGCCAGCGCGAAGTCGTCCACATTTTCAACGGGATATTGAGGAAACGTCCAGGTGGGATTGATACCCAAATGAGTAATTAAGACAAAAACAATATAGCTAGCACAGCTCGATACCACGGCAGGTAAAACAGCCTCATAGTATTCGGCAACATGCTTGTGGTGCAAAATTTCTAGCGCAAAAAAAGCCCCGCCCAACGGTGCACCAAACAAGGCCGTAAAGCCTGCCGCCATCCCTGCGACACTGAGCGATCGCGCATCTTCACCCTGTAGCTGCAAGCGATCGGCCACCCACGTACCAAACGATCCGGTCACCTGAACCATCGGAGCCTCCGGCCCCAAACTGCCGCCCGCCGAAATGCTGACCAAAGACGACAGCACCATCGACGGGTTTTGGCGCGTATCAATGCGTCCGTCACGAGCATGAATGTTATCTACGATTAAACTAATTTCGCCGGGATTTCCGAGAAAGTGAATAATCAGACCAATAAGTAAACCGGATAGGGGCATAACCAGCAATAAGCTGGCACCCTGAAATGACCGTAAGACATGGGTAAACAGCTCCAAAACGTTCCAGTACAGGCCAGCAAAAAGACCGCTACCCACGCCAATAGTTGCCCAGCAGACGACCCAACGAGATAGCGTGAGCGGATTTTTAGCAGATAAGCGAGATAGCCATCGACTTTTGCGAAGCCGATTGAAGCGATATTTTTTGGGAGTCACTGTTCGTAATAAGTCGGGTTTGCTGATGTCTCACGGTCTCTCATCAGGCTTCAGCACGTTTCGACAAAGACTGTCCAGCGGCGATTTTGCCGCGCAATCTTCCGATCAACCGGCTGCCGAAAGAAACTGCTGAAAAGCCATAGTCGTCTCGGAATAGTCGCTTTAAGCGCTTGATTCGAACATGGATTCGAACATTAAATGTTTAAAGATAACTGCCGGACGAATGAGAATTTTTAAGTTGTGTCATGGTATCTTAACGTTCTCAGGTAAAGCGACACAAAAAGATATTTTGTATCAGAAATATCTTAGATAATTTCAATTCCGTTGTTGTGCGCTCAAAAAGCATACTCTCGATTCTAACGTGGTAATTTTTGCCGATGACTTACTATATTGCGCCCACCTTTCTCAATAAGCTGGCCGTTCATATCACCAAAAACTATCTCGATTTGCCACAGGTCAAAATTCCCTTGCTGTTGGGTATTCACGGTCGCAAAGGCGAGGGCAAAACGTTTCAGTGCGAGCTGGCTTTTGAGCGCATGGGCGTGGAGGTCGTTTATGTCTCTGGGGGCGAGTTAGAAAGTCCCGATGCGGGCGACCCGGCTAGACTGATTCGGCTGCGCTATCGGGAGGCGGCAGAGCTAGTGCGGGTGCGGGGCTGCATGGCGGTACTGATGATTAACGATTTGGATGCAGGGGCAGGCCGCTTTGATCGGATGACGCAGTACACCGTGAATACTCAGTTGGTGAACAACACGCTGATGAACATTGCGGACAATCCGACGAACGTGCAGTTGCCGGGCAGCTATGACGAAAAGGAACTGCCTCGAATTCCAATTATCGCGACAGGTAACGACTTTGCTACGCTGTATGCGCCGCTGATTCGCGATGGGCGAATGCAAAAGTTTTATTGGGAGCCAAGCCATGAGGATCGCATTGGCATTGTGAGCGGCATGTTTGCCGACGATGGGCTTTCTAAAGATGATGTTGAGAAGCTGGTGAGCTATTTTGGCGATCAGTCAATTGACTTTTTCTCGGCGGTGCGATCGCAGCTTTACGACGAACAGATCACCCAGTTTATCCATTCAGTCGGCATTGAGAACGTGGCTAAAAAAGTAGTCAATGCGCTCAAAATACCTAGTTTTGCCCGGCCCAACTTTCAGCTACCGCATCTAATAGAAGCCGGTGAAACCCTAGTACGCGAGCAAGAGCGCGTTCGGACAATGGGCTTAGTGGGCGAATATAATCAGGCGGTGACGCCAGTGCGAAACCAAGAGCAGACTCCGATTCAGCGCGATCGCAAAGCATCAGCTCCGCCTGCGCCAGAGGAGAACAATCACTCACAGCCTGAAGCTCCCACAAATACTCAAAAGTCCAACAGTTTTGAGAGCAATCCTTTCAAATATGATGATGGATCTTCGAGAGATTCACAGCAGAGTACTCGTTTCTCGTCTGAAGCGACCTCGACGATGAGCAAGCTGCCGCTAAAGGCACAGCAAGAACTGCAAAATATTCTAGCTCAGGGCCATCGTCTGGGCATTGAGCATGTGGATAAGCGGCGTTTTCAGATGAATTCTTGGCGGTCTTACGCAGTTTTGAACGGTGACAATAAGGCTGAAGCTATGAGCAGCTTAGAAGCTTGTTTCTCAGATTTTCCAGAACAATATATTCGACTTGTTAGCATTGATCGTCAGACAAAACGAAGAATCAACGAGACTATTGTTCAGCGCCCTAGTTAATAGTTGTTCATTAAGATAACGTTAGTTTGGAATAGGCGATCGTTTCAAGCGATCGCCTTCTATTATTTTTAAGCTCACATCCTAAAGTAAATCTCCTTTGGGGATGCAGGGGTGGGTTCCTCATATACAGTGGGGCCAACCTATCCCGATTCTACGGGCCACCATTCTAGAAGGAATTTACTTTAGACAATAAGCTTGCGCGGCTAATCTCGAACTCAAGTTAAGAATAAGTCACTTTTCATGAAAGAGCTTACTCTCAACCTGCTGCATCTGAGACGCTCTAACTAAAGTCGCCACAACTTTTTCAGCTCGCTAATAGACTCTTGCTGTCTTTTCTCGATGACCGCTGGCGTCCATTTGGGTTCCTGTGAAACTTGAAACGTCAAAACAAATGAGCTAATGCCGCCTGCGCTACTAGAAAAATATCCTGCCTTTTTCTTGTCGAAATCATAATTCTGCGCCTGCGCATTCTTTTTGCGAGAAAGCAAAGTTAGGTTGCCGATTTTGTGTACATATTGGCTGTGCTCTCGATCATTAAACCGTTTCACCCACTGACTGTCCTTGTCAGGATTTTGAGGAAGAACATGTTCTATCGTGACAATTGGGTGGTTATGGGTTGCTGCGCCGTCTGTTAATGCAGAATCAAGACGTAGAAGAACGTACTTTCTAATCCGCTTCATCAAATACAGATCGCCATTCAAGATATCTAATATTTCGGTAGTTTCTACTGAGGTTAGCTGCAACGGTGAACCGTCAACGTAAAGGTCGTCATCTTTTTCTATACTCATCAGCAAGTCTGCATAGCGATTTATTCGAGTGTTAGCGTTCGCTCTTAAAATCATCAGTCCTGCAGCAAGCCTTTCTAGATCAATAAAAAACTCTTTTAGCAGATCAGGGGAATATTTTATGTGTTTTGAAATGTACAGGATAGCTGGGGGAATCCAATCAAAATTGTCTATTCTGTTAAGCCATCTCAAACAATCGTTAACGGTCTCTTTTTCCGCTCCGCCCTGGTAATTTGCCTTTTTAATAATCTCTAGCGCATCTGAGTTCGGCTTCAAAACCTCATCTATAAAGCGTTCGGGCGGTTGAATAGTTGGCAGTATATGATCGCGAAACTCTTTGAGCGCCGCTTCACGCAGCTTTGCCTTTCTATGAATCATGCGAATGTGCGAGAACAGTTCCTGGAACGCGTCTCGCCCTAAATCTTCTTCTTCGCTTTCCCAAACGTGCGTGTAGCTATCTTGTTTTTGCTCAGGAATAGCTCCTATAATTTCTGATTTGAGTAAATCAGTCAGGCTTAAGTTGAGTCCTCTAGCATTCAAGACTGAGAATATTCGATAGGCTGAATCTAAATCGGGTGTAGAGACAACAACTAAGAAACATCTCGTCACCAAGTAGCTAACCAGACGTTCGCGTTTTGCTTCGTCTAAAGGGGACAAAGTGTCTAGAAAGTAGCGGGCATTTTCCTGAATGCGTTGCCGACTGTCTGTGAGCTGAGTAGTGCTCAACTGAAGCAAACTATCTATACCTGACTCATTTTGAATATGATCGCAAAAAAACTTTTCATCTTTAGGCCGAAGCTTAAGTCTGTAGCGAGCTGGTAAGCCTTGTGTTTTTTTCGGTGCCTGAAAAAGGTAATCCTCAATTTCTAGACCGCTTTTGTCTAGCTTTCTTAAGACTGATAGCAAAATAGTCAATGTTGTCAGTCGCTGCTGCCCGTCAACAACATCGGCTTCAGCAGACTTGGCATCATTGCCCTCAGACTTAATTAGGACAATACTTCCTAAAAAGTAAGGGTTGACTTCTGCTATCGGATATGAATCATTGCCTAAAAAAGCAAGCACATCGGTCAGTAGGTCACTCGCCTGTTCTACTGTCCAAGAATAAGGTCGCTGGTAGGGTGGAATAGAAAAAGCAAAATAGTTGCTGAAAACTTCTGATAGTGGTCGCTCGGTTGCATGAATAGCTGTAGGCATATTTTATTTAAATAATCTGTTAGATAGTAAGGTCAGTCTCACTCGTTATGATAGGTCAAATCGTTTTATTTAATGGGTTGATATGACAATAGATAATGCTGAACTACAGCACTTGCGCCGGTGTGTTGAGTTGGCGAGCGAGGCACTAGAGGGGGGTGACGAACCGTTTGGCTCTGTGCTGGTTGGGAAGGACGGAACTGTTTTGGCTGAGGAGCGTAATCAGGTGGGATCGGGCGATCGCACTCAACATCCAGAGTTTGCCTTAGCTCGCTGGGCCGCTAACAACCTGACACCTGAACAGCGAGCCGCAGCAACGGTTTTTACATCAGGGGAGCACTGCCCTATGTGCGCCGCTGCGCATGGTTGGGTGGGACTGGGCCGCATCGTATATGCAAGTTCTTCCGCGCAGTTGGCAGACTGGCTTAAAGAATTTGGGGCCTCAGCGTCTCCCATCAAGAATCTGTCGATTCAAGAGATTGTTCCTAGCCTGACAGTAGAAGGCCCAGTTGCCGAATTAGCTGAGCAGGTGAAAGATCTTCACCGTCGCCTCTACAGTTCTAAGGATTGACCTCAAAAGTTGTTATTAATAAGTCTGTATCCCCTCCCCCCGGATTGTTTCAGTCTGTTGAAAACGATACGGTGAGCTTTGGTGTTATTTGACTTATGGGTTTCGACTATTCAATATGCAGATACTTAAGCGCAAACGTCTGATTGAGGGATTAGGCGTTTTTTTGGCTAGCTGTGCGATCGCAAGCTGTACCTCAACGCCCACAGCCACCAATATAGGCAGCACGACTCAAAAATCAGCCGCTCAATCTGGCTCTGCTGAGCAAATTGTCTTAGCCATCGGCGGAGAAAGTGAAGAAGGCTACGATCCAACCCTGGGCTGGGGCCGCTATGGAGCACCCCTATTTCAAAGCACCCTGCTAAAACGCGATGAGAACCTAAAGATTGTCAACGACCTAGCGACCGATTACACCATTAGCGAAGATGGTAAAACCTGGACGGTGACGATTCGAGAAGATGCGTTATTTTCTGATGGAAAACCGCTGACGGCAAAAGATGTTGCATACACTTTCAACAAAGCAGCCGAGAGCGGCGGGCTAACAGATGTTACGCAGTTGGAGAAGGCAACGGCTATAGACAACAAAACCGTCGAGCTGAAGCTGAAGAAGCCTCAAAGCACCTTTGTGAACCGTTTGATTACGCTGGGAATTGTGCCAGAACATGCGCATGGAAAAGACTATGCCCGCAACCCAATTGGATCTGGCCCCTACAAACTGGTGCAGTGGGACGAAGGCCAACAGCTCATTGTAGAAGCTAATCCTAATTATTATGGTGAGAAGCCAGGGATTGCGCGGCTGGTGTTTTTGTTTGTTAAAGAAGACGGCGCGTTTGCCGCGGCTAAAGCTGGGCAGGTGCAGGTTGCCGCCGTGCCCCAGTCCCTAGCGGTGCAAACCATTGCAGGAATGAACCTGCGTGATGTAACTAGCGTAGATAATCGAGGACTCACATTTCCATACCTGCCCGCAAACAGTAAGAAAACGCCGGACGGTGACCCAATCGGTAATGATGTGACGGCTGATTTGGCGATTCGGCAGGCCGTTAACTATGCGGTCGATCGTCAGGCGTTAGTCGATGGCATTTTAGAAGGCTATGGATCGCCTGCCTATGGCCCGGTCAGCGGCTTGGCCTGGGAAGAGCCGAAGGCAGATATTGAAGATGGGCAACCCGAGAAGGCAAAAGAGATTTTGGCTCAGGGCGGCTGGGCCGATAGTGACGGCGATGGCATTGTTGAAAAAAACGGACTAAAAGCTGAATTTACAATTCTTTATAAGGCGGACGATAGTATTCGACAGGCGCTGGCGCTATCGACGGCTGAAATGCTCAAACCAATTGGCATTCAAGCTAATGTGGACGGAAAAAGCTGGGACGATATTGAGCCGCTGATGCACAGCAATGTGGTGGTATTTGGCTTTGGCAGCCACGACCAAACCGAGATGTACAATCTCTATTATTCCAAATCGGCGCAGGGAGACTACAACAACGCGGGCTACTATGCTGATCCTGCTATTGATAGTACGCTCGACTTAGCGATGGGCGCACCTTCAGAGGAGGAGGCCGTGACCTATTGGAAGGCGGCCCAGTGGGATGGGAAAAAAGGCGTAACGGCAAAAGGAGATGCGGCTTGGGCCTGGCTAGTGAATTTAGACCACACTTATTTTGTTGATGAGTGCCTAGATGTGGGGCAGTCACAGATAGAGCCTCATGGTCATGGCTGGCCGATTACGGCGAACATTACTCAGTGGAAGTGGACATGCTCGTAGGCGAAAAGCGAGGGAATGGGCGAACGGTGGCTGTGCTGGTGTTTATTGCCCAAAAGCTGTTGCGATTGGGGCTGTTGTTGATAGCGGTCGCTATTTTCACCTTTGTGCTGCTGAGTTTTTCACCGATTGATCCGGTACGGGCTTACATTGGCGCAGATATGATGCAGATTAGCGCCGATCAACAGGCACTCATTGCCGAGCGTTGGGGCTTAGATCAGCCGATGTGGAACCGTTTTTTGGACTGGTTAGGCCAGCTTTTGCAGGGGAACTTGGGGACTTCGCTGGTGTTTAATCAGCCGGTGAGTGAGGTGATTGCTTTGCGGTTTCAGGCGTCGTTGCAGATGTTGGCGATCGCCTGGCTGTTCTCTGGCTTTCTCGGCTTGGCGTTGGGCCTGATTGCAGGCGCGCTCGAAGGACATTGGATAGATCGGCTCATCCGTTTATATGCTTATACCCTGGCCTCTGCGCCTACGTTTTGGGTGGCGCTGTTGCTGTTGATTGTCTTCGCGGTGTCTTTCAAAGTAGCGCCGATTTGCTGCGCTGCGCCGCCGGGTGTCCTTTCGCAAAATGTTACTTTTTGGCAACATTTACATCATTTGCTGCTGCCTGCGATCGCACTTAGCATTATCGGCATTGCCAACATTGCTTTGCACACCCGCCAAAAGTTAATCGACGTGCTTCACAGCGACTACGTGCTATTTGCCCGCGCTCAAGGCGAGAGCCTGTGGAACATCGTGCGCTACCACGGTTTTCGCAACATTCTTTTACCAGCGATTACGCTCCAGTTTGCTTCTTTGAGCGAGCTGTTTGGCGGTTCGGTGCTAGTCGAGCAGGTGTTTGCCTATCCGGGACTGGGCGAGGCGACGGTACAGGCCGCGTTGCGAAGTGATATTCCTTTACTGGTTGGAATTGTGTTTTTTAGCGCGCTGTTTGTCTATACCGGCAATACGCTGGCAGATTTGGCTTATCCCATCATTGATCCGCGCATTCGTCTGGGAGGGCAGTAAGCAGATGACGATAACGGTTAACTCACCTAAAAGTAGCCCACCTAAGAGTTCGATCAAAACGCGGTGGCAGAACAACAGAAGACAACAGACGTTGGGCGCAATTGTTTTATGCACCGTTTTTCTGTTGGGAATTATCGTGAGTCCCTGGTTTTTGGGAGATGCGGGACTTGATCCCGTCCTCACTCAGCGCAATCAGCCGCCTTCGCTGGCGCATTGGTTTGGGACTGACTGGCTAGGACGCGATATGTTTAGGCGATCGCTCCACGGACTTTCTTTAAGCCTGCGAGTGGGGCTACTCGCGGCCAGCGTTAGCGCAGTCATTGGCACGGGATTAGGGCTAGCTGCCGGGACGTTTGGCGGCTGGGTAGATGCGGTAATTATCTGGATTGTTGACGTTTTCTTTAGCCTGCCTCATTTGGTGCTGCTGATTTTGATTGCCTTTGCGGTGGGCGGTGGCACCAAAGGGGTAATTATTGCCGTGGCGCTGACGCACTGGACAAACCTAGCGCGGGTAATTCGAGCGGAAGTGCTACAAACCAACAGCGCTGAGTATGTGCATTTGTCCCGGCATCTGGGCAAATCGTCGCTGTGGATTGCGCGTCATCACATGGTGCCGCATATTGTACCGCAGCTACTGGTGGGGTTGATTTTGTTGTTTCCTCACGCGATTTTGCATGAGGCGGCGCTGTCTTTTATTGGGATTGGACTATCGCCTCATTTACCCGCGATTGGCATTATTTTGGCAGAGTCGATGCGTCACCTTTCTACCGGCTATTGGTGGTTAGGGGTAATGCCTGGACTGCTGCTGCTGATTTCGGTGAAAGCCTTTGATTGGCTAGGTGAGAATCTGCGATCGCTCCTCGACCCTAAAACCAGTCAGGAATAATCATGCTCTCCATTTCTAATTTAAGCGTCACCTTTACGCAATACGATCAGGGTCTTCACCGCAAACAGCTCACCGTAATCACCGATCTAGACTTCGATGTGCAAGCAGGTGAAGTGGTCGCCATTGTGGGCGCGAGTGGCTCCGGCAAAAGTCTCTTGGCCCATGCGCTGTTAGGGATTTTGCCCGAGAATGCCACCGTCAGCGGCACAATGCAGTTTCAATCGGAACGGCTAACGCCTGAACGCTGTCGGGCGCTGCGAGGAAAAGAAATTGTTCTAATTCCTCAGTCAGTGGGCTATTTAGATCCGTTAATGAGTGTGGGTAAGCAGGTGCAGCGGGTGGCTCAGCTCGCGGGGCGATCTAAAAAAGAGGCGATCGCCCAAGTGAACCAAACCTTTGCCCGCTACGATTTGCCGACCACCACTAGAGAGCGCTATCCCTTTCAGCTTTCAGGCGGGATGGCCCGGCGGGTACTGGTTTCTACCGCAGTCGTGACCCAGGCCCAGCTGGTCATTGCCGATGAGCCTACGCCGGGTTTGCACCCTGACGTTGTTAAAGAAACCCTCAGCCATTTACAAGAGCTGGCTAGAGAGGGGCGGGGCGTGATTTTAATTACGCACGATATTGAAGCGGCTTTGCAGATTGCGGATCGCGTGGCGGTGTTTTATGCCGGAACCACCGTAGAAATTGCCGCGGCTCAAGATTTTTCTGCGGGTAACTTGCGGCATCCCTATACGCAGGCACTTTGGCGATCGCTGCCGCAAAATGAGTTTGTGCCAGTGCCGGGAAATCAGCCCAGTCCTGAGCATTTGCCGAAAGGCTGTTTGTTTAGCGATCGCTGCCCCTGGGTTAGTGAAGTTTGCAAAGCCGAGCGGCCACCGCTAAGACAGGTAAACAAAGGATGGGTGAGGTGCGTTCATGCTGACGGGTGATAGTTTGTGGTTTCGTTATGGCGATCGCCTACCCTGGGTCGTCCAGGACAGAAGTTTGGCCGTCGCTCCTGGCGAAGTGTTGGGCCTAATGGCTCCCTCGGGATATGGCAAAACGACGTTAGGAAAGCTGCTGGCAGGCTATCTGTCGCCGGTAAAAGGACGAGTGACCCTAGCCGGAAAGCCCGTGCCCGAAAAAGGCTATAGCCCGGTGCAGCTCATTTTTCAAAACCCCGAGCTATCGGTCAATCCACGCTGGCGCATTCACCAAATTTTGCAGGAAGGCCATCCCCCAGAGCCTGCGGTACTGCAAGCACTGGGCATTCATCCTGGTTGGCTCACTCGCTATCCTCACGAGCTGAGCGGCGGTGAATTGCAAAGAGTGGCGATCGCCCGCATTCTTAATCCATCCACGCAGTATTTAATTGCCGATGAGATGACCGCCATGCTCGACGCCAATACCCAAGCGCTCATCTGGCAGGGCGTACTCTCTTTTGTGCAACAACAACAGGTCGGGCTGATTGTCATTAGCCACGACGAACCGCTACTGCAAAGACTCTGCGACAGAATTTTGCGGCTAGATGACCATCCCATCATTCATCAGAGCAGTCAAAAAAACCGGCAAAACAGCCTCGTGTAGAAAAAAGGCTAGAAAAAAGGCGGCATTGCATTGCAGAGAAACCCTCAATTCACACCTCTATCACGCAACGCTTAACTTTAAGCCTAGCTAACTTTGAGCCAGCTAACTTTAAGCCTAGAGATTTTATCAGGCCGATTTTGTAGTGTTAATACTTGCGAAAGGTACACACACTTGCGTCTGCAAGCCGCTAAAATCTGAGCATATTTTATGAGAAGGTAAAATGCAAAGCTGGTTTGGCCGCTCGTTTCGTCGATTGAGTGGAACAACCGGAAAATTCATTCTTTTAATGGCTGGGTTCCTGGTGCTGTGGGGAATGCTGGCTCCCATCACAACGATTGTATGGTGGCTAAACCAAACGACTTCCAGTTTGGGATTGAGCAGAAAAAAGGAAGAAAAGCCCGACGTTTTACAGCAAATTGCCGACGCGTCTGCTGCTGATACCTCATCTGAGATCGATTGCTACCTCGTCTTTTTACCGGGTGTTGGCAACTTTTCGCCTGATAACATTACTCATGGCCAAGACTATCTGATTGATCAGCTCATTAATCGACATTCTAACTGTGTGGCTGTCAAAGATGTTTTTCCTTACTCAGTCAACAAGCCTGGGCTAGACCAAAGTTCCCTAGCACCTCTATGGAACGCTGCTAAGAATAGGGATGGCTTGCCAGTCACTGAATTGATTAAAATCCGCAATCTCTGGCGATTCGCCATTTCTGCTGACGACCGCTACGGCCCAGTGTACAACTTGGGCATGGCACACACTATCGTCGAACGAATGAATCAGGCCCATCCGATTGCGCGCTCGGATAAACCTATCAATTTGATTTTGATGAGTACAAGTGGCGGTACGCAAGTTGCGATGGGAGCCACTGCTCATCTTCGAGATTGGATTGACGCTCGCATTACGGTCGTCTCAATTGGGGGAACTTTTGAAGAGAGAGCCGGATTTAACGACGTTGACCATGTTTATCATCTATACAGCGATCAGGACTGGATTTCGGCCATCCCGCAGATTATTTTTCCGGGCAGATGGCGCTGGGTTGTAGGATCTCCTTTTAATCAGGCGCGACGACAGGGGCGATATACGGCCTGTGAGATTGGAGCCGAGGAACATGATGGTGAGCGGGGTTACTTTGGCGAGGCAGTTATCCAGGAAAGAGGCAATGACGGCAGTGACGGCAATAACGACGTCTCTAACAACACGACTTACGCTGAACAAACATTAGAACAGATTTCTCAGCTACCGATTTGGTCAGTTAGTCAGCCGCTTGAGTCTAAATGCCCTACACCAGCGGCGGCTCTAGATTAGCAGGCTGAGGTTTACGACTATCTCTGAGCTGGCAACAACATAAAACTATAGACAGAGATAAAACTATAGACAGAGGTAGAATTGTTTCTCTCGGTTATACTTTTTTGATTCATGCACTTTACACTTTTGTTCTTTGCACCTTTATTCCGTACACTTTTAGTTTAGAAAAATATGAGCAGTAACACAGCGACTAAGAGAAAAGAGAAAACATCCATGGGGAAATATGGTAGGTTCGCGGCAATGGTGGCAACCTCTACGGTGGTTATGTTTGGACTAATGTACCTGAACACCTATCAGGTAGACCATCTCTACTTTAGCGAGACCAGGGCTTATATGGCCGTTCTGATGGGGGCGACCATGGCCGGGATTATGCTCGGTTTTATGCTGAATATGTACGGCGATCAAAAAATAAATGCCGGGATCTTTATTGGCAGTATCCTGGTGTTTTTTCTATCGCTTTGGCTCGTAAGAAGCCAGGCTACTGTGGGCGATGTTGCCTGGATGAAAGCGATGATTCCTCACCATTCTATTGCTATATTGACTAGCGAGAGAGCCAATATCTCAGATCCTCGCGTGCGACAGCTCGCTGATGGCATTATTGAAACTCAGGTAAAAGAAATTGCTGAGATGGAGGCGTTGATAGCAGATTTGGAGAAAGGGTAGTACCGGCCAGTATAACCTTCGATTAGTTGCGATTTTTTTTTGGCGGTAGCAGAGTGCATGCACTTCACTCGGGCGGCTGAGTCGCTATTAAAAACAGAAGCGCAGAAGATTTTGGATCAGGTGAGGCTGGCCAAGCGAGGGCTGCAAGCGTTTGATCAGCTACAGCGAGGGGATTGGCAACTGCTGGCTGCCTTGTTATCTCAGCGAGTTTGAGCGGCAGTATGCGGGTATTGAGGTGAACTGTACGCTGGGCAATACAGAGGCGATCGCAGCTAAAACAGCGGATCGGGCACTCGGCAAATCTTTGAGCAAGCGTTACAACGTTGGGAAATCGCCCCCGACAAATTGAATCTAATTTTGAGCTTAGTCAGCGGTGAAATGGTGAAAGCCATTGTAGGAACTGGCATTGGCGCAACGGCCATTTCTGAGCTAATGGTGAAAAAAGAGCTGCGGTTTGGCTTGCTAAAGGCCCTGCCTATCCAACGGCTTCATCAGGGAGCTAGCGAACTAAATAAGACATAACCCGGCGCTGATCAAGCCATGCAGCGACCGTTTATCTGCTCAAGCATCAAGATCGTTTTCAAACGCGGATTGCTTAAGTGTTTGAGCAAATGCTGGAATCATCCTATCAGTCGCTTTAGCACAACCCATAGACTAAAACTATGAGTTCAGTAGAAAAGAACAAAGTTGGCCCAGTTGGGCTAGCCATTGTGACGGTTAACCCTGGTCAGTACGTTGACATTTACCTGCTGGCTGGGTAAGCGGCTCGGCATCAGCCATTTCGCTGGCGGCGATGGGGCTAGAAACTGATTTACGCAAGATGAAGCAGGCCAGAATGAAACCGCTATATTTGGGCGGTGCGTCATGGCTGTTTATTTCTATTTTGAGTTTAGGGTTGGTAGAGCTTTTTTATGAAGCTGTAATTGAAGCTGTAATTAAAAAATGGCTGAGTCCCAGTTGGATCTATATCCCACTTGACTCTACATCCCACTTGACTCTACATCCCACTTGACTCTATATCCCACTAGAGTCTTTATGATTGAAAGGAGGTTTAAAGCGGTGCTTGGTAATGAGATTAATAAAACGAAGAAACTTTTTACAATTAGGGGCGGGAACTACTGCGGCGATGCTGCTTTCGCAGTGTTCTCGATCGCAGCTACCTACCGCCGCATCTAGCGCGATTCACCATCAAACATACAAAAGCGAAAATGGATTGCTGAGCTTGGATTTGGTGGCTAAGGCCCAAACGGTAAAATTAGGCGATCATCGGCAAGCGGGGCGGCGCGATCGCAATGCTAATTTATTAACCTATAACGGTCAAATTCCTGGGCCGAGACTGGAAGCAAAGTCGGGCGATCGCATCCAAATTCGGCTTACTAACCAGCTCGACCAGCCAACAAATCTTCACTACCACGGACTACACATTCCGCCGACCGGCACAGCAGACGATGTTTTCTTAAAAATCTCGCCGGGAC
>JBBSOB010000030.1:0-24235 GCA_038260205.1 Phormidesmidales cyanobacterium | reverse complement strand
GGCTCGCTTTGAAGCTTACGTTGTGGAGGTAGATGGGCTGGCTCAGGGGGTCATTCTGATCGAAACGCAGTACCATCGCTCACAACTGGATGGGCCGCTCTCCTCGCGGTCGCCGCTGGTCTATGTCGAATATTTGGCGACTGCGCCTTGGAACCGGCGATACATCGAAGACCCGCCTTTTTTCGCTGGCATAGGGCGCACATTGATGATGTTCTCTCGCGACAGAAGCACTGAGTTGGGGTTTGACGGACGGGTCGGTCTCCATGCTTTACCGGAGGCGGAAGACTTTTATCGGCGGCAGGGAATGCCTAATTATGGGGCTGACCCGGATAAAGATGGGTTGGTATACTTCGAGTACGGAATTTTGCAGCCGTGAGCGGTTAGACACATGGATGAAAAGCTATCTACTCAGCCCGTTAAGCGCCGTAGTGACATCTTGGCGCAACTCAATGATCCAGTCTGGCTCAAGCAGAATGCTGAGGTAGAGGGCGATGGCTATGTGGAGGCGGGCAATGGCTTACAAGGCTATGTGGAACTGCTCAAAGCGGTTACGCCGGAAGCCTTTAGGGAGCAAAAACGACAGGTCAGGGCGTTGTCCATGTTGCTACCCGTGCTGCGTGATTGGATCGTGGATTGGGAGCTGGGGGCCAGTTTTGAAGCGGTGTATATAGAAGCGCAACGCTTACTGTTTCAGCAGATTCAGCAGGCATCGGCAGCTCGGGAAAACTGGATTGAGGAATTGATCTCAGCGCCAGAACAGGGCACGAGAGCAGAGCATTCACAAAAGCAGCTTCGAGCCAGCCTTGCTGAGATACTGACGCAGGAAAATCGGCAGGCGCTGGCCAGGGTCGCCGCACAGGACATGGAGAAACGGATTTTGCAACATACTCAGCCACAGGTAGAGAGATCGGCGGCTTGACGATTGGCTAAAATATTGACGCTAAGGCTGTGCGATCGCTCGTCTGCCTAGAATCACATCAATCCAGTTGGTCTAGTTGCGGTTGCGGTTGCGTTGGCTGCGGCTGTCGCGCTAACTGATGGAGGACTTCGCCCGTGCGTCTAGCTTGGTCAGCTTCTACTTGCTCAAGGCGATTGCCCAGTCCCGGCGCATCTAGTCTGCCGGTTGCTGGATCGACGTAGCTCTGAGTTCGCGCTTTCACAATCTGCTCACCGGTCGGGTTAGCGAACGGCAGATGCTCGACGAATGATTCTCCGGCCACTGGCGACTGGTTCCACAGGTCTAGCGCTACGCCTAGCGCGGGCTTTGACAGCGGCTGGCCAAACTTAGCCTCGGCCTGCGCCTGCAAGTCATTCTCAGCGTGGCGCAGTCTGGCGAGCTGTCGACGGTCTGCTTCGGCGGGAGAGCTGGCTCCATGTTGGTAGGAAAATGAGCCAAGATTTTCGGCTCCGTTACCGGGGTCAATGTGACCGCGATAGGCGGCAGTTGGGTTGCAGTCCTCGTCGCGGGTGCCTTCGGCGGCTCCAATTGAGCAGACTAGAGCGCGATCGCTCAGTTCGCTCTCTGGGCGCTCTGGCAGCTTGCCAGTTAGATAGGGTTCGATATCCTGCTGGCTCGGTTCGGCTTTGTCGCTACGTCTCGCGTCCAGATGTGCGCCAGTGCCCAGTCCGCTATTGCCGGTCAGCGCGAATATATCGCCGGGTTTGTAGTGACCGTCTACGCAGGTGGAAAGGTGTAGCATTTTCATTGGTTCACCTACGGCGGGCGAGACCTCTGCTACTTCGCCGCCGCCGTTTGTGTCGTACCAGCAGCGCACTTCGATGACGGTGGGCGCGATCAGCTTAGTTCCGGTCGGCGTCGCAATGTCGATGCCAGAGTGCGGTTCAATGGTGCCGGTCACTGGATGGACTCGGGCTAGGTCATAGTCACTGCTTACTTCGTAACCGGCAATGCGATCGCCCTCGGATAAATAAACCGACTCTAGGGCGATTTCACTCTGCGAGAACAATGGCGACAGCGTATAGTCGGCGATCGCATTCCCCGAAGGCCACAGCATCAGCGCCAATGGCACCAGCCGATAGGGATTGAGATGAAGGTTGCTCAGGTCAATTCTCATCGGTCAGCTAATGCCTTTTCTACGAAGGCGATCGCATCAAACTGAGTAAGCACAAGGTTAAATTTGAGGTAGCCAGGGGCACTCAGGTCTGACACCAGCAGCGCCCATATCAGCCAAGTCAGCGGCGTCACTCGCTTCAACCAAAACTTGAGTCGCGTTCTCAGCATCACTAGATCCGATAGTTCGCACCGCGTCGGGTGCCTTGTTCTTCCGCTGACGCCAGCAACTGCGCTCTAAATGCCTGCGCTTCCCTCACTCGGGCGTCCAAGACTGCCTGCTGACTTTGCAAATCTGGGATGCGGCGCTTCAGGCTCGCTTTGTTGTCGTCGGCTAGGACGTTAATCAGCTCGTCGCCAAAGCACAGCAGCGTCGCAAAGAAAAACGCCGTCACCGCTGCGAGCCAGTCCCACTGCGGCATCCCTGGGACGGCGAAGACCAACGAACCGAGTCCTCGGCCATTGACCCCAATCATGTTGGTGCCGACGTTCAAGGCGTAGACCGCAACCACAATCACGACCATAAAACCCCATCTGGCCCACTCGCTCGCTGAGATGTGGCCGTCTTGGTTTCTATCAGGCGATAGGAATGACCCGATTCTGCGGTTGAAGATTGCCATGTTGACCTGCCACTGGGTCGCGGCGATTAGCAAGGTCAAGCCGATGGCCATTTGCGGCGAGTCGCCTGCGCCGTTGAGGACGTTGAATGAGAACCAGCTATCTAGCAACAGAATGGCGATCGACGCTAAGTACGAGATTTTGTGCAGGCGCAGTTGACGCTTAGCCGATTCGAGCGACTTCGTTACCCGGTCATAGTCGCTGAGCAAATAGTTCACGCGGTCATCGGCGGTCTTCTGAGTGCTTGCGGTCGGCACTCTAGGTTGTTGAATTTGGGGAGGCATGGGCGGTTACTCCAATAGAGTTGAGCTGAGTGTTGCTGTAGAAAGAAGAGGCAAAAAAAGACATAGATCGGGCCTGCGGTGGCACCACCGCACGAGCACCGCACAAACCACCGTGTAAGCTGAAGCCTTTATGGGACAGGCCACCGCGAGCACCGCGCTATCACCTCATGACCACCGCGCACGGTGTCCGTACGGTGATAGCGCGGTGCTTCATTCGAGGACAAAATAGCTGTCGTCAGGCTTTGCCACTAGCCAACCTTTCATCACCGCTTTGTCGCAGTACAGGTCATAGTTCTCACGGCTGCGGCCAATCGACTTCAGCCGATTGGCGTTGTTGAATGACTGGTAGCTGATGGTTTGACCAACTTTGCTATCGAGCCATTCGCGGAACGTCGCCAGCTCTGGGCTAAGCTGCTGCTTAATCGCGGGCAGCTCTGCGGCCACCGGCACCGCTTTGTCAGTCGGCGCGGTGGCCGTCACACTCACCAGCGATTCGGTTCCCAGTCCAACCCACTGACCATCCAGGTAGGCAAGGCGAGACTCGTCGAAGGCTTCGGGCGGCGGCGTCAGGCCCACATAGTTCTTGCTCACTTGGCCGTACAGCTCCCAGTTAAAGCTCAGTTCCTGGCCCTCCCACTGCGCCGCATGGCCGGGGGCGATCGCTACTAAACACAGCGACAGCTTCTTCACCGCTTTGCCAAAGTCCTCCATCGTCCCGGCCACAATCTCAGGGGCAATCGTCCACAGCGCCTTCTTTCGCTTCATGCCGGTGCTGGAGAATGCCGTAATCTTGCCTGCGAGGAGTTTTATCAGCGGCGCTAGCAGGTCAACATACTCGGCATGTGAGGCCGTGGCGTTCGTCCATTCATCGACGATTAGAATGCTGGGCGATCTCGTTTGCATGAACTCATCGACGAGGGCGATCGCACTCTCAATCAGCGCTTTCGCAGCGTCTGGGCCTTCGATGGTTTCCAAGTCGCCACGCACTGAGCGGATGCCGTCCTGATCCCAGTAGGCAGCATCTTCGTTGCCTACATTGACACTGCTCAAGTTGATCACAAAGACTTTCACGCCATCGGCCACGAGCTGCTGCATCACGGCGGCGACTAGATTGGTCTTGCCGGTGCGCTGTGCGCCGAACACTGCTCGTGAGATGAACGGAGAGGCCGCAAGTCGTTCCAGGGCGCTGCGCGGTGGCATCGGTGAGTTCGGTAGGTCTGCTAGCGCTGACTCGCTCACCCGGTCGGGAATGTCGCTGGCTGGGCCTGCCTCAACGTACGACGGCGGAACGTGAGTAAATGGGCGTGACTCAGACTCTTCTATCAAGCGGCGTACAAACGGCTTTTCTTCCAGCTTCTCCCACAGCAGTAAACCGCCAAACGCTAGCCCACCAATGAAGATGAACTGCGCGAACGCATCGCCGTCATCAGAATTAGACGCCTTCGCCTTGAGCTGCTCGACGTTGCGCTGGCCTATCGTCTTTGGGCGATCGCCTTCAAGCGTTGCGAACGGCACTAGCTCACCAGCTTGAACGCAGAGGCCCACGGCGGCGAGTCGTTCATACGCCTGCTCAGGCGGGACGTTAGCTTCAATCCCTCTCCAGTTCTGGTGTTCGCCTTCGACAGTCGGCCCCCAGGAAAACCAGCCGGGGACGCGACCCGGCGCGGCGGTCAGCTGGCGGCAAGCGGGACGATAGGGGTAGTCGTCGAATGTAGCGGGCGATCGCTGCTGGGCGGCGGGGATGTCCTGAGCGAGGGCCGTGGCCACCGCGATCAGGGTCAGCGGCAGCGAAAGGGCGAGGCTTTGTAGTAGGTTGGGCTTTGTCATAGCGAGCAGGCGCACAAAGCGCAGATAGAAGACGGTTGAATAACGACCGGGCGACTAGGCGGACAGCAGCGCGGCGGTTTCGTCGGACAGCTCGATCACCTCATGGGCCTCTAGCCAGCTCTCCCAGTCGTCCGCGCTCACCAGAACAACCATGCTTCTGCCGCTATCGAACATCGCGTCATGCCATCCCTGGCAGTCGGCGCAGAAATTAGCCACTTCGTCTGGCGGCACCGCGATTTCACGCCGGTCTGTCAGACACAGGGCATCAACAGCATCGTCGTTGTCCGATACCGTCAGCCACACCGCGTTCGGCGCTTCTACAAACTCACAGCCTTCGAGCCATGCGGCCCAATGCTCGGCCCTCATCCCGGTCGCAATCGGAATGCCCTGGCTATAGCGCTGAGCTAGTTCAGGATCTAAGCCAATACAGTCGGGGAAGAAGCGATAGGCGTCTGCGGTGTCGATTCCACACTGGCGCTTAGTGTCCAGGTCGATGGCAAGAACTTCGCTGGCCTGGCTGAGGTCGCGGGCGATGATGAGGCGGACGGGGTTTGGCATAATGTTTGAAGTCTTGTGGTTTGATTTGGTCAAAGATTTCGGACGATGGGACGACGGCGGGCTGAAGGTTGCACCCTTCGATAGCCCGCTTTTTAAGATTCGAGAATCAGGTCTAACTCAATTTGTTCGAGGTGAGGCAGTCCGAGTGCTTGCACCAGCGCATGAGCGGCCTGCAGGTCGTAGTCATTAGCGCGATGTAGCCAGAAAATTACGTCGCTGGCAGCTTCCTCTAGAGACGCAAAGCCGTCCTCTGAGCAAATCTCTTCGTAGCGGCCCTCGCCCTGCCAGTGGTAGCCGTTGTGGAGCTGATGGAATGAGAAGTCTTGGCCTTCGCGGTAGGGGCAGGTGTCGCTCAGTTGAATCGTAGGAGGGGTCATGGGGATACTCTCTGTGTTTGCGTTTAGCTCGGCTAGAATCTGCGAGACGTTCTCGCCGGGCGGGATGAAGGTGGGCAGCTCTGGCAGTTCAGGGTTAAGGGACATCGGTCGAGTCTCTTAACTTGGGTTGAATTTTCTAGTTGAGCAACACCGCGTCTAGGGCGGCGGCGGCATTGTGCTGGCTAGGGTCTGGCGTAGGCAGTGCAGCGGCTGAAATATCTTCGGGGCAGCACAATGGCATAGTCTGCGCGTTGCCTAACGTGCAGCGAATCAGTTGCTCTATCGCCTCTCGCGTGGAGCTGTTGCCGTTCTGCATCGCGTGGTGGCAAATCAGGCTCCAAACATCTGCGGATAATCGCGTTGAGCCGCTCGCCGGTGGGGTGAATTCCATCTCTTGTTCTTTCCTCCTGGTGAATCTTCTTACTCGGCGTAGTAAGCGCCGACTGCATTGGCAATCTCGGGCTTATCCAGCACCACAAACGCCGCTGACTTCGATAGCTTCTCGGCAATCAGATAAGCGCCACCGCCCGTGACGATGAAGCGTTTGGTGTCTGGCAGTAGGTGAGCAAAGTCGGTCTTCACCGCGCCGAATACGCCTTTGAACCAGCTATCGCGGTACTCGCTGAAGTAGCCCGCCCAGGTTGCGCCCGTATGGGCGTAGTAGTGGCCTTGGCTGAAGCCGTCGAGCACTCGGGCGACCTGCGGCTTGGAACGGTTGGCGCTGGCCGCAACTGCTTCGATGAGTCGGGTATCGTTGGCGATCGCCGTCGCTAATGACTTCGCCCCCTGCTGCGGGTATGCCTGATGCTCAACTCGGGTTCCGTCTGCTGCGTAGAAAGAGGCGATGAACGTATCGCAGCCCAGGTCAATGATGGCGCTGTAGCCAGTCGGGGCGATCAGTCCTTTTTGCTGCGCGATCAGCCAACTGCCTCGACCTTCGTCCAGGACGATGACGCGGCGTACGTCTAGGTCATGGCGATCGCCTTCAAGCGTAAAAGTATGGGTGCCTTCGAGGATAGCGGTTAGCTTCTCAGCGGACTCGTCGGCGCTGTAGTGCGAGATCACCAGATCGACTTTGCCTTCTCCCGCTAGCGCATAGAGCACCATCTTCAGGATGTGAGCGCTCAGCTTGTCTTCGTTCGCAAACGGTAGGTAATTACGCTGGGTCAGTGCGCCTTCGCCGACGAGGTAGCGATCGCCACCGAACTGAACGACAAAAGTGCGGGGTAGCGTTGGCGCTTTCTGGCCGATGGGCAGCTTGGCATAGACCGAGCGCAGCGTAGAAACCTGCTGGCCGTCGTAGGCAACGCAGGTGTGATAGCCGATATCGAGACTGATGCGGACGTTTGTCTTCGTCTGTGCGCGGCGGGCAACGGGTGCGATCCGCGTCGTCTGAGCAAGGGGGGTACTTAAAGTCATGTGCTCTCAGGGATTCAGCCCTGTTTGAGAGGTCTTTTTAGTGACTGAGGCAAACACCGCAACCTGTGCCCACGCTCGGCGGAATGTTGCGGTTTGTGTTCAGCTAAACGCATGTTAACATCAATTTAGGTACTTCTAGGGTACTAAAAAGAGTGTTAAATGAACCAGTTGCACAAAACAACCGGAGGTGACACATTTGAGACACTGCTCAGATGTAAGTGAAAGGCCAATGCCTAGAATTCAAGTCACCTTGCCAACTCCTGTCCTAGAGTCACTAGAACGGTGGGCAAAGGCGCGTGGACAAGCTACAGCAAGCTGTGCAGCAGTTGCGCTGGAGATTGCCATTAGGCAGGCTGAGGAAAAAGGAGAAATCCCCCAAGAGCAGGAGATTACAGATAGCAAGGAGTCGCAGAAAGTATCTAAATAGCTTTTAAGCATTAAAAAGCGGCCCAAACCCGAGGGTTCAGACCGCTTTTCAATTAGTCAAATTCATCCTGAAGCCTTCAAAAATCTAGTAACTGTTCTTCTTGGCGGGAGGTCAGTGACTGATTTGTCCCAGAAGCGCTGTCAGGAATACAGAGGCGTGTGGGCATCCGTACGTTGACTTCATGTTACCTGATTTTGATGGGCTTCGTAGGCCATCCGGCGAGATCCCAGGCTGCTCTTCTTCAGAAAGCATCCCCTGTGCGGCTTCCAAGCATATAAAAACTTTCTTTCTGCAGCACTTTTCTGAAAAAGTGCTGCACTCCAGCAACAAACCCATGAGTCCTGGTGCAAAACGCCGGGAAAATGCTGCAAGAACTCATGGGTTTGCCTCTACTTCCCTACAAAATGCTGCCCTTCAGACGACTGTAAATCCTGCACCCATTCCGGCCCTCATCCCTGAGCAGAATGTCGCCGCTCGCTTCTTTGACCTCTGGCTCGCTCAACCGAGTTGGTCGCCAATCATCCTCACTCAGCGCGGCTGGATCACCGTCAAAAGCCAAGGCAACAGCAAGCAGGTGCCTCTCAACTTCAAGACCCTAGAGTCCTACTATCGACGCGGCCACATCATCGGCAAGCGCTTCGGACAGCTCACCCGCTATCTGATGATCGATATCGACATCCATAGCGCCTTCCATCCCGATCACGGCGGCTTCCAGCTCATCCTCGCCGTGATGGAGCGCCTCGGCCTCTGCCGCTATCTCATCGTCCGCTCTAGCACCTCTGGCGGCATCCATCTCTACTTTCCCCTACCCAAACCCGTCAATGCATGGCAGCTCGCTGCTACCGCTCATAGCGCCCTCACCGCTAGCGGTATTCGGATCGCGGGCGGTCAGTGCGAGCTGTTTCCGAACAAGAAGTCATTCAACGCCGAATTCAACGGCCATCGCCTGCCGCTTCAGGACGGCTCCTTCCTGCTTGACGACGACTTCTGCCCCATCAGCAACGGCAAAGCCGACTTCCTCGACCGCTGGGAGACCGCTGCGGCGCACCAGGACGAGCAGAGGCTACAGCTCGCCCTCACATCACCTTCCACCTCTGTAGAACTGCCCGCTGTATCCAAGCCACAGGGCAGCGGCCAGCAAACCACGCGCACCGGTCATGTCATTCCGCCAATCGCTTGGACGCGCTTCGGCCAGTCCAATGACATCATGTGTGAGCTGGTCAACTACGGCGATCGCTATGTCGGCCTCAACAATAGCGCTGACCTCGCCGCCTGGATCAAGGCTGTCGCACCGCACCTCCCCGGCTACGAGGAGTTTGCTAGCGCCAAGTCAAAACGCGATATTGAACAGGGCACCTGGCCGAAACGCTGGGCCGAGTCGCACTTTAGAAGCGTCTGGAAACACAAAGTCGGCGGCGCTGACCACAACGCAAACATTGCTAGAGATGCCAAAACTCGAATCTTTGCGGCCCTGGATCGCATATGTGTAGATGCCAACATCGGCATTACCCGTCTGTTTAACTCCATCATCAGCATTAGTAAGAACTGTTTTGATAAGAGCATTAGCTGGCACACCTTAAAGAAGTACCAGGAAGAGATTCTGGTTTACATCAAACATCCTGGCGTACTAGGTCTCTCTAGCAGTAGTGAGGAGGATATAAATTCTTTTTCTCCAGAGCCGCCAATCGCTCAGATTGTTGAGCCGGAATACCAGGCTAAAAACTGCTACACACAGTTATTAACTCTTAAGTGTGCGGTTCGTATATACAGTGACGCTTTTGCTCGACTGCACACCTCTAAAAACGGGGCGGAGAGGCAAACAAGAGCCAAAACGGAGGCTGAATTGCCTGCCAAGGTCGCCGCTGATAAAACGGCGAGTGAGCCGGTTACAGAAAGCAAAAAGAGGCATCCCAGGACAGCGGGTGCACAGAAGCTGTCTGCAGGACAGCGGGTGCGTATTGTCATGCCGGGTGGGTCGCTAGACGGCATAGAAACGCGGGTATTGGCGCAGACGGTCGATGTGTTAGGTCAGCCGGTCTATCGGCTTGAGTATCAGCGACAGGGGCGGATGATTACGTTGCCGATTGGTTGTCTACAGTCGCAATCGACTGTAGACACAGCACGACAGGGGGATGCGACGATTCGAGCGACGGCGGCGCAGTTGCTTCAGGTGCTAGGACAGGCTTGTCCGTTCGTTGGCCCTGGGTTGTGGGTTGTGCGACGTTCTGAAATTACAGCAAAGGCGTGGGTGCAGTTGCAAAAGCTGGTCACAGAGCCGTAGTCGGCAACTGCTATTTACGTGCGATCGCTTTCATTGACGATTGAGTACCACGTTAGTAGAATCTAATAAGCACCTTATAAAGTTTCTAAAAGAGGCTAATTTTGTGACTTTCACAGTGGATAACATTCGCTCGCTGACCGATTTTCGTCGCCATACTAAAGATTACGTAGGCAAACTTCGTGAATCAAACTCGCCATTAGTACTCACTGTTAACGGCGAAGCAGCCCTGGTTGTACAAAATGCGAAAGCTTTTCAGGATAAGCAAGATCGGCTCCAACAGGTAGAAGCGGAGCTTCAAGAGCTGAAATTAAAAGCGCTCACTCATGACATTCAAGTCGGTATCAATCAGATAGAAGCTGGGGAGTACACAACTTATACAGAGGAAAGTGCCTCAACACTGGTAGATCGGATCAAAGCAAAAGGACGCGCACAGAAGGCGAGCGCATAGATTAAGAATGCAGAATTTTCGCCTTTCAACTGCCGCAGAATCGGATCTAACAGATATTTGGACATACAGATCAGAATCTGGAGAAGAGCGAGCCGATGAGCTAATCGAGCGCTTAGTGAAGCAGTTTACGATGCTCTCTACTTTTCCAGAAGCTGGGCGTAACCGGCCTGAAATTAAAGAAGGATTGAGAAGTTTCGTTGCCGAGCATCATGTCATTTTTTATAGATTGATTGACCAAGGCATCGAGGTCATAAGAGTTCTCTATGGAACACGGGACATTGAAAATATATTTTCGGACGACTCTTCTAGTTAAAAAACGACTTTCAAGTATGATTTTTGCATTCGCAGCCAGAGTAGGTAACCACACAGAATGACTCTCTTCAAAATTGCTGTCTGTGGCCGAAAGGGAGGCGTAGGCAAAACGACTACCGCTGCTTCGCTAGCATCGTATTTCGCGTTTCACGGATTTAAAGTATTAGTGATTGATCTCGATCCGCAAAGCAATACTGGATTCGTCTTAGGTGTTGACCCAATAGCACCTGGCACTGCTGAGCTAATGCTAGAGCAATCTCCAGAACCCCTAGAAGCAGCTGACAACCTCTTTGTCTTACCTGGGGGAGCATCATTGCAGGGACGAGATATCGAAATGGCCGACCCAGAAGAACTGTCTTATGCGGTCAAATCGCTGAGCGATTTTAAAGTGATCATATTTGATTGCCCCCCCGGAAATGATCATCTGGAAAGGCTTGGCCTAGTTGCAGCGAACATCGCGTTAGTGTGCACGAATGCCCATCCTCTAGGCATCATTGGAGCAGAGAGAGTCCTCGCTGAAATTAGACGACGGCAAGAGCGGCATCAATCTGGCCCTGAGTACTGCGCCTTCGTATTGACACAGATTAACAAGTCGAGGATCTTCGATAACGAACTGCCAGAGCAGCTCGCAACGAAGTATTCTGATGTACCGCAACTCTCTATAAGGCAAAACTCTGATCTAGCTTGGGCAACAGCACAACGAGTTCCTCTTATGGACAATAGCCCCTCGAAGAAAGCCATTGAGGACATTGAACAAATTGCCCGTTGGATTGCAAAGGAAACGGTAGTTAGAGAGAAGAGCAATGGCAAGACGGTCTAAAAAAGTCGATTTCCTAGAAGACTTGTCAGCAGTTACAGAGCAGATGCAGGGAAAAGACCAAGAAGTAACTATACGTCGAGAAAAGGAAAGGGGTGAGCTGAGTACGCTGCCCATAGACCGGATTAAAGATAGGGAAAGCAGCACTCGCTCACTCAATTCGCAGCATGTTCAAAGCCTGAAAGAATCAATCTCTACGCTAGGTTTGATCGAGCCGCTGGCAGTAGACCAGGAGAAAGTTTTATTAGCAGGAGGGCATCGCATTGCGGCGATCGCTCTCCTTAAAGAGACCGATCCTGCTATTTTTGAGCAGCATTTTCCAAGTGGTGCGGTTCCTGTCAGAGTTATGCCATTCGTAGCAGCACACGAGCCAAATAAAGCGCTACAAGTAGAAGTCGCAGAAAATGAATATCGCCGCGACTACACTCCAGCAGAAGTCAGAGGAATCGCGGAACGCCTCATTGAAGCCGGATACAAGGACGTTAAGGGTAGACCAAAAAAGGGCGAGAAAGTCTTAATGCCTGCGCTAAGTGCCGTGGTTGGTAAGAATAGGCGAACAATTCAGCGATACCTACACGGCGAGCCAGATAAAAGTCGGACAGATGTCCATCTTTTCTTACAAAGGGCAAAGAATTCCTTGGAGGATTGGGAGAAGCAATCCTCTAAGGACTCCCTGGCAAGCAGGGAACTCAGTAAGCAGTTACCTGAAGTCATGAACCTGATTAACGCTGTAATGCAAGATCGAAATCAGTGAAAAAAGTCGGACATGTGTCTACCTTTTCTAGATGCAGATTAGAAAGTCAGACATGTGTCCACCTTTCCTCCGCAAGAGTCAGGCCACTCTCATCCGGCATCATGCTTTTATTGGTCTGACAACGATGAGGCGGAAGCACCGCTCACTGAGGTGGGACGCCATTACCCATACAGCATAGCGACAGAAATTGTGCTTCATCTCAATGAGCGGCAGTGGGTTGTGATTGAACTGCCGAAATGATTTGTAAACTAACTCTCCGACCACTTTTGAGATCGTGTGTCTTCTGCCGAAGCAGACGCTTAAGTAGGGCGATGGGGGAACCACTCTCCGAGTCTAATCAACGAGGCCCCGACATTTTCTACAAGTTTTCTGCTCTCCATTTTTGCTGGGGTACGACCGTTTGGCTAGACGCCTATCACATTTTCTCAGTTGCTCTGAAAGGATTGCTGAAGCTCTAGTAGAACGACTTTCGAGGCAAAGTACTTAGCCTTCTTTTTTTGAGAAGACGTCGCCTTACCAATGAAACACTTACCTTCAGCCCAAACGGTACAGGTGCAGATAAACTCAGGCGTCTCTCCAATGAACTCATACGCGGGCAGATCCCACACTTGGGTTTGACACAACTGCTGCAAGAAGCCGATGAAGTTCTGTCCATCCTTGAGCTGTTTTAGTAAGAGAGGGTGCGACATCGAGGCTGAGACTTGAGAAGCTTGAGTCGATTGCTTTTCAAGGAGATGCGTTGCCGATGTCTCTGGCCCATCTACCTCAACTCGCTCACCATATCGAAATCGTCTTTTTAGCTGGATTAGCGTCTCTTTCGCCGCAACGTGTTTGGCTTTCTTTTTCTGAGATGCTGTCCCTTTCTCGATAAAGGTCTGCTCCTGAATCAACACTGTGCAAGTACACACAAAGTCAGGACTCGCTCCCGTAAATTGATACGCGGGCAGTGCCCATCCTAACGATTGAGATAGCTCCTGCAAAAGACCCACGAAGTTCGCACCATCTTCTAGCGGCTCGCACAGCGTTGGGTGAGCGGCGGGGGCTACTGTTTGAGCAGGCGCAGTGGCTTCTAGCTGAGATGCAATGAGTTTAGGCATCGCTGGCAGTTGCCGTTGCGCTGGTGACACTAACTCATCTGAGACAAAGGCTTCTAGCCAGTTCAGACAGGCTAAATGGCGAGCCGTCTGTTTGCGCTGACTTTGAGCGGGCGATCGCGTGGTGGTGATTTGCCCCGCTCGCGATACTTCGACCCAGAAACAAAAAGGCGGCGGCTCTTGGCCCGCTTCTACATAGTCAAGCTGTTCCCATGAGGGATCTTGGTCGATGGACAGGACAAGTACACTGGCTGCATCTTCTGGGCGTTGCCGGAGTGTAGCTAAGATGCGGTGCTGTAAATCTGAATCGCCGCTGTGAATCAGCAGTAAGGACAAGGACTGAACGGAAAGCTGCTCCTGCTCTAAGCGCAGCATGGCGGCAGCTTTAATCAGCTCAAAGTTATCCTCTCTGGTGGCATGTTTAACGATATGGCTAAACTCTTTGTCCGAGAGGGCGACCAGGACGGCTGTCGCCTCTGCCCCTTC
Organism: Phormidesmidales cyanobacterium; assembly: GCA_038260205.1. GTDB lineage: Bacteria > Cyanobacteriota > Cyanobacteriia > Phormidesmidales > Phormidesmidaceae > Phormidesmis. The sequence goes on along the minus strand of JBBSOB010000030.1, from coordinate 10,462 downwards.
GATCTGTTTTTGATAGCTGCGCTGGCTGCGCTCTTTGTGAAATTCCTTGGTCGCGGTGTCATCTTCCTGGGTCAGAGTGGCGATGTAGGTACAAAGCTGCTCTAGTTCAACCTTGTTGTAAGGATGGGGTTGCTTGTGGAGCAGGGCTTTGATAATGCGATGGTTGAGCAGGTCAGCTAGGCGGCGAATTGGGCTGGTGAAGTGGCAATAGGCAGTCAGGTTCAAAGCAAAGTGGCCAACCAAGGTAGGATTGTACTCGGCTTTGTTCAACCAGTTCTGAAGTTTTTGACGAATGAGTTCCATACTGCCGGTCGTCAGCAGCGCCTGCATGATTTGCTCGCGTTCGGGGGCGATGGTTCTCGCCGTGTGATTGCGATAGAGAGCCAACACATCTTGTTCGGCAAACCAGTGGGCGACGGCGCGATTGGCCAGGATCATAAATTCTTGAATGATCATCTGGGCATGGAAGAGTTTGCCGTCAGGAATCGTCACGGTTCCGTTTTCATCCACCCAAAAACCGGATGCGTTGAACAGCCCACCGATGGCACCTTGATTGCGGCGTTCTTGATTGAGCCGTTCTGCCCAGGTTTGGCAGCGCTGCAATAGCTCATAGAAAGGATGCGTTGGACTCTGACATACGCGGTCTACTTGCTCGTAGGAAAACCGTTTGGCGCTGACGATCCAGGATTCAAAGATTTCGGTGGTCTGGATTTCGCCCTGATGGTTTAAGGCGACTCGGATTGTTAGGGTGGGACGAGGTTGTCCCTCTAGCAGGCTGAGCTTATCCTCGGACAGCGCGTGAGGCAGCATGGGGATATTGCCGCGACTCAGGTAACGGGTTTGGGTGCGGGCTAGGGCGACTTTATCCAAAGTGCTGCCAATGGTAACTAGCTCCGCCACATCTGCGATGTGGATAGAGGCGATCGCGCCAGTGGGTGTTACTTCAAGGGAGATGGCATCATCGAGATCTCGGGAGGTTGGCCCATCGATCGTTATGCCTTCCACCTGCGGGCGTTGCCACAGCTTCTCAGGGAGGATGAGGGCTTCGGCTTGGTCGCTCGCTCGCAGCCAAGCTTTGTTCAACGATTGGGGAGACGGGGAGGACGTTGCCATGCTCAAGACGCTAACCGGTGGAATAAGACATTACACGAGTAGCCTCTCCGAAAGCTACTCGTGTAATGTCTTAACTGGACTCTCGACAGCGTTTTATTCTCGCTCACAAAGCGATTGGGTCTGCGTTGCGGAGACTACGACAGAGGCTTAGCCTATAGTGAAGTGCTCAGGAACGCTCCCGCTTTTTGAGCGATCACGCGGCGGTAAAGGCAAGGCCAAAAAAAGGCTGTCTAAAATGATTAGACAACCCTTCTATCAAACTATGAGATTAGCGGCAGGCTGCTAGTTCGCACCCTAGAAGCGGTAGCCCACACCTGCGGCGACATCAACGCGCTGCCCGTCAAGCGGTAGGTAGTTGACTGAACCGTTGAGGACATAGCGGTTGCCTAGACGCACATCAGTACCGGCTGTGGCCACCACTTCTAAGTTAGTCCCATCGCCAGTCGTCACGCCCGCACCGGCACCGATAAAGGGCTGGATTCTGCGGTCGCCGTTGCCATTGAAGTCATAGGTCACGGGAGCGAGTACCGCAACACCGCGATCGCCCCCATCATCGTTAGTAATGCTAGTCGTCACACCAGGACGAACCGAGAAGTTGTTGGATAGCGCGTACTTACCGTTTACGACTGCGCCGTTGTTGCTGCCGCCCAAGCCGATATAGTTGCCATCTTTCATGGGCTGACCGACGACGCGGCGAGCGGGCGTGTTCTGGGCAGTGCGTTCGCTGCGCTGAGAAACGATAGTTGGCCCTACGGTAGCGCGGTCGCCCATTGGGTTAGCGTTAGCGGGAGAAACGAGAGCGCCGATAGAGAGAACAGCGAGTGGCAGCAACAGAGCAAAATTGATTTTCATAGAACAAACGCCTGGATGGGTGAAGTGGGGGTAAGACGAAAGGGACGAAGAATAGGAACAATCAGACGGCTTTGCTTTTGTGCGGCTGATGTTTTGATTATGTACTGTGTGCCAGATGATAAGATACATCAAAGGCCACTTGTTTATGATGGCCGTGAAAATCCCTGAGCGCATGGGCTGAAAGTATTTATCTTTCGTTCTCATGCTGTGCCAGATGGCAGAGCGATCGTCTTTTTTCCCTCTACAACCAGCATGAGAGGTTTAAACTTTTCCAACAGAATCTACGCCGCCTCATCCCCCAAAACATCTGAGCGCCGCCAGAATTCTATAAGTTGTTACAGCCCTAGATGCAGGCCGCTACTCTCATCCGGCGAGACATGCAGGTAAGCCGCTGTCGTATCCAAGCTGGCATGGCCCAGCGTCTCCTTGACCAAACCAACCGACGCCCCCCGATGTAACGCATGGCTCGCATGAGCATGGCGAAACCAGTGAGGCGAAACCGCTTTGTCGATACCCGCCTGCTGCTTAGCCTTGGTAACAATCCGGTTAATCTGAGAGCGCGTCAGATGCCGTCCGGTGCGACTGGGGAAGACCGGCGCAGACTCTACTGCATTGGCCCGGTACTGCTTAAGCTGAGTCCAGACCGAGGCAGGCATCACAACATAGCGCGTCTTATCTCCCTTCCCCGTAATCGCCACAATCGCATTGCCATTAGCCTGCTCTACCCAGTGGCCCCAACTCATCGAGCAAATTTCAGAGGCTCTTGCGCCCGTGGCGTAGAGCGCTAGCAGAATCAGCGCATCACGCCGCTGGCCCTGAAAGCCGTGAATCATGCGCAGCGTATCGGCCTCGCTCATGATGCGGGTATGGAGCGTTTTAGTCGCCGCTTTCAGCTCAAAAGGCTTACCGCAGTCCACGGAGATCGCCCCGACGCGGTGGCCGAAGCTCAGCAGCGACTTAACCGCCATCAGACGGCGGCGCTGCGTGTTGTAAGCCAGTCCCTGATCAATCAGCGCCTGATGGAAAGCCTGGAGATCTTCGAGCGTGACTAAATTAAGCGATCGCGCTTCCACAAACGCCAAAAACCAAGCAATATCGCGGCGGTAAGTAGCCTGGGTCGTTCCAGCTTTATTGTGCAGCCATAGCGCGATCAGCTTATCGTTATCGACGCTGCTGGTGACTTCTAACTTAGAGATGCGCGGGACTAGATTTGATACAGACATACGGCCGTTAAATACGAGTGAGACAGAACCAGAGTTCTGTATACATAATCTAGCGCAGGAATCGGGGGTGTGGAGGGGAGGGGCTGTTACACTAAATGTTACGCTACGAATTTATATAGACAGGTTGCGGTATGGTAGATGCAGCTATAGTAAGGCTTTTGAGGGTTTGGGCTGATGCCTCGTAGAATCAGCAAAAAGTGCGTGGAGTGCGCTCGGCTCAGTGCGCCGATGGCGCAGCAGCTACATGGGCCGGAGGGCGATGGCTGCTGGGTGGAAAGCCGATGCCGTCGAAGGCGATCTCACTATCGCAATCGGCTGGAGGTGAATGAGAAGCGGCGCTCGGCTTATCGGGAGGTGGACGATGCGCCTGCTCAGCGGACTGTTGAAGAGGTTTCGTTGGCGATCGCGGATGATGTGACACCGTATGCAACGCTGTACATCTGGCGAGAGAGGCGGAAGGATGCGCCAGTTCACGCGATCTCAGCTTCCGTGTTTCAGAGCAGTTCCAAAGTGCTGGAAATTAAACCGATTCACTGTGCGGGTTTCCGCAGGCGGGAGCTAGAGAACTATATGCAGAAAAAAGTAATGCCTTATCTCAAAGCTCGCTACGGCATCTCGTTCTTTGCTAATCAGATTCGGCTCGAACCGATTGAGTGTTCTATTGAAGGTTGTTCATTAAAGGTTGAGGAAGACGCTTCGCTGGAGCAGGTCGATTTGCTGGGAGGAGAGCGCGGTGGTTAGTGTGCGTCAATTGGAGCTGAATTTGGAAGTTGCTTTGGAAGCGGCTGCTGAACTTCCAGAGCAGGCGGATGTGCTGAGTCTTTGGAGCCGGTTTGAAGGGGAAATAGAGGGGTTGGGGCAGCGCGATCACCTTAGAGTCGCAGGCGATTTTTTGGGGCAGCTAGCAGGGCTTTGCGAGGCTAAGGCTGATCTGCTTTGGGAAGATTGGCAGGACGCGCACAACGCAGACGGGCCGGTGATGGGGGATGACTAGCTGCAAGGGTTGACCCGGCAGACGCAGGAGCTGGACTTTTCTGATTTGGTGAGTCGTTCTTATAAGACGGGGGGCGATCTCACAGACGAGAAGGATAAGAGCGATGACGATTCTGTTGCTGGTGACGTGGAGAAGCTGTCGGTCTTGGATATGCTCGATAAGCTAGAGGATGCCGAGTTGAAAAGTCAGGCGTTGGCTGTTTCTCATGCTGAGAATGTTTCGGATTGGGTACAGGCAATTTCTGAGGGGCAGACGGATAAGCCGCTGCGACTGGTTGATTTGCAAAGGCAGTTGAAGATGCCGATGGTGGAGGTGTGGATCGCGGCCCTACTTGGCGGCTTTCCAATGGAGCAGCGCGGCAGTTTCTACCAAACGCAGGAAGTTTGGGTGAGCCGGTGTCGGTGAGGACTGAGCAGGCGCTGCGCTGCATGAGCAAGGGGCCTGCTGACGTAATTGGATCTTCGGGTGCGTCTAGCATCACCACAAACTTTGACGGCTGGGCCGTGTAAATAGATGCGGGCGTAGTCCACCGGGCGGCGCCTTCGGCATTTTGGCGAAACTGAACGCAGTACTTCATAGACAATGAGGCGTTGGTGATTGATCAAAGGCGATGTACATAGTCTTGGGAGTTGACGAGCATCGATAGTTGAGGAATAACTTCTCCTCAGCTCTAGACCTATCGACACCTAAGAGCTTCAATTTGTAATGTGTTTGCCCTGCTCTATTTTGCAATAGCCGGGGTCGTAGATAAACATGAAGTAATAAATAGCACACAAAATGAGCAGTTAGAATCTGTCTACGATTCTGCGATATCCCACGAGAGGGAAACTTATAGGCTTTGCTTTATAAAGATATATCAGTATTAATTGTTAGATGACCACTATTTCTTCACTGCTTTTATACGGCAGGTACGTACGTGATGCGCTAGTATTGAAAAATAAGAGATTGACTACTTTACCCTGCGTAGAGAAATAGCACCTATTCCGTAGTTTGGTCGCGAAAGAATTAGGTATTATCTTCATCTTTTCAGTGTGAACTCGACTCTTCAGTCAGCTTCGTTTGTCTCGGAGTTGACGACTTGTTCTGCACCTTATATCTGCAAATTGATGAAAAATTTCACCTCGGTCGCTATTCTGTTCGTTGCTGCATCCCTAGTCCTGGGTTCGATTGCTATGCTTAACGGCTATAGCTTTAGTAGCGTTTTGGATACTCACTTCATCACGTTTAAGCTTGAGGCAATCTACCCAGGCGTTCCATAATTTCATTGTCAAAGCCTGTTCTGAAGGTTTACCGAATTAGCAATTACATAATCTTCTAAAGCAGACTGCATTTCTCGTCGAACACTTTCAGGTAAGTTATTGTGATCGTGACTTATCTACTGTTTTGACACTTGCTGCTATTGCTAGCAAGTGTCAAAAGACAAGAACCTATGACCTGAAGCGTTTATGGTCTAATCTATAAAGCCCCAACGCACAGTACTGTGCGTTGGGGCTTGGTTTTTTCTGAACGAGTTCACGTTCCGGGTAAACCTATTCCGCGTTTGGTCGTGTCACTATCTTAGCAGACAAATGATAAAAGGTGACGACATAGGACGACATAGGACGACATAGGACGACATAAGATTATTTGGACGATGCGCTCCTACATTAATATTAGCGACTGCGCATAAGCATTCGGTAGTCGAACAAGCTGACCTTCTATCATCAGGATATCAAGCTCTTTTGTCTCTATACGTTAAGTTTACCGGTAGACGCAAGCAGAATACCAAAACTTTAAGAACGATGGATGTGCCTTGTATTTAACAATTGGCTGTCCGTAGCATTACTAAGTCTAAAGTGAAGAACTGTCCGCTACGCCTTTTGTCTTATATGCTCGCTAGTAGTCGTATAAAATCGCAGAAGGAGCTTCAGTGTATTGAACGATACTCATCTGCGCTAATTTAGCCCGATACCATTGATCGCAGTCCGTAGGCTAGGATTCAATCGCGGTATGACGGAAAGCTGAATGAATAGTGGTAGCGATTCCTGCCCAATTAGAGCTTTTGCTCTACCTTTGGAAAAACTCAACAGTATAGCGAGCGAAAGACGAAAGACTGAGCTGGGGATTGCGATGGCCTTATCGACAGATTTGGAGTATCCGTTCAGTTGGTCACATATTGAAAAAGAGTGCAATATGGATATGCACTTCCAACGTGTATACGGAGTCTGTCTAGGGAAAAAAGAGGCTATAGAGCTTATAAAAGACTACGCAGCCGAAGATATAAGCATAGATGTCTTCTTGAAAAGGTACACCAACAAAAAGTACGAGGACTTTTTCGCTCGCGAAGCGGCAATGGGAGAGAGAAGGGCGATGCTCGCCACACATGCAGAATGGTTACATCTATATGGCTATACTAATGACCCACTGTCTTTACCTAATGGCATTGCTGAGCGATTGCCAAGCGACTGGAGTAGTCAACGAGAAAACATGATCAGAAAATATAGCCTTTCGCCAACTTTAGATTACAAAGTATCTAAATAAGATGAGACTGAAAGTGGCAAAATTGCCCTATTCTCAGATGAGACAGAAAAATGCTAGTCCAGCGCTCAAAAACATAAATCGCTTTAGCTGTCTTTCTGTATGGTTTTTCAGTTTTTAGGTCAGTTGCAACTTCAGCAACTAGCCGAAAGAGCTGAAAAGTTACTGAAATAGATGAAAGAGAAGGATTTTATCAAGCGTACTCCGCGTATTTTGGACTAAGCATAGCTCATCTCATACGTCATTAGAGCTATAATGAAATGAAATTAGGTTTTATAGACCAGTAGGGTAGGTGACTACTCTGCTGAGTTTAACGCCAGAACTACTCATACACATATCAGGAAAAGAGTCGTAGTCGCATCAACCTCGATTTAGTACTGAAATCCTTCGTTTTAGAAGTTGTGGCAATACATAAAGAGAGGGTTGCGCTCAACTTCTTTCCTATCCCCTGAATAATGATGTCGTCAGTGTTTATCTCTTATTGTCGAAGCACCTCAGCCAAATACGCTACAGCGTTGCATACTGCACTAGGCGATAAAGTATCTTCTTTTTTGGACACAGATACAATTAACAAAGGCGCAGACATCACATCTGCTATTCAGGATGCATTAGAAGCAGCCAAGGTCGCAGTACTCTTCATAGATGAAGCTTACTTTACCCGCAGGTATTGCATTTGTGAGTTTGATGCCATCATAGAATCAACAACTACTGTCTTAATTATTGCTTTTGACCCAACAGGCGTCAGGCCCGAAATCTTAGATCATCTGCCCCCTTCACTTCGAGGATACAACTGGCCAGCAGCAGATGAAATCGAGACGATAACTGAAATGGTTCAACATGCAGTCGCTTCTGAAACGTTGGCTGGATTCAGAGACTTAGAGCTAGTTAGTGAATTAGGGCAGCGCCGACAGGTGTTGGGTGAGCCATTACTGCCAAAGCCTATTATGGCAGCTCTTAAGCAGCCTTGGGTAGGAACGATTCGACCCTCAATTGGAGATGCATTCGTTGGTCGAGCCAACGAATTGTGGCAAATTCACCATCTTCTAGTGACGCAGCACGGTTGGTCAGAACAGAGCGCTGGTTCAGTACTTTGGATCGTAGGCGGCCCCGGTACTGGTAAGACTCGTTTGGCTGCTGAGTATGTATCGCGATACGCCACCTACTTTCCTGATGGAGTCTTCTGGATTGATGCGAATGCTGATAGCGATGCCTTGGAGCTGCAATTCCATCGTTTTCTCCTTATACTAGATTCGACAATTCCAGACTTCGAACAACTGCGAGCATCAAAAGAAAATATGCGAGGTAAGCTGACTCGCATGTTGCAGCAAAGAAGTGGGAGCCGTATTCTTTATGTCGTTGATGGCCTTCCAACAGGAAAGGATGGAACTCCGCCGCTTCCGTTAGAGCAGTATTGTCCGGTGATTGGGCTTGTTAATGTATTAGTAACAAGTCAGGTAAAGATTCCTGTTAGGAGACATGACGTTCATCATCTACTTCTTAGCGAACTAAATGCTGATGCAGCAGTTGCTTTACTCACAAGCAATCTTCCTGAGAATTTACGTAACAGTCATAACTGGGTTGCTGTAGCGAAGTGGATAGGGTTCCTTCCTTTGGCTCTTGAATTGCTTAATGTTGCGTTGACAGCTGGCACTTTAACTACCACAGAGCTATTAGACCGTATAACCAATAGCGAGGCCGCCGAAGAATTAGACGTACAAATGCATGCACTAAATGGATTTGTACCAGTAGGATCGCTGCGCGGAATTCAAGATACTTTCGAGTTATGGTTCGAACAGCTATCGCCTGAAGCCAAGCAAGTTGCAATCATTGTTGCTCACTTGGCAGAAGCTCCTGTACCTCTAGCTTTCTTTGAAGCACTTCCAGACAATGTTTCGATACCTACTGTCAGAGCTGAACTCTGGATGAAGAGTGCAGTTGCACGTTCATCAGGCACTATTAACATGCTCGGAGTGATGCATTCGTTAGTAGCGAGCTACCTTCGCGCTATCACCTCAACTCATGAATGGGTTCTTCAATTAGCCGTAGATGCCCTTTCGTCTGTAATGATTTCATCTGCTGGAAGTACGAACTATACTATGGAGCGCATTGCTTGCGCTCCACATGGTGAGAAAGTCCTTGAACGCATTCTCACGACATATGAACCGTTTCTAAGCAATATAGCTAAAGTTGATGTAACACCTCTCGCGTCTTTAGTTCTGTACTACTCTGAAGACAACCAAGATCCAGACGAAGTCATGGCAGTTGTTGATTCGGCTGTGAAGATGGGTATCCGTTCAGCCATACTACTATCAGACTGCGGATTTCCAAGGAGTGCTCTCAAGATGCGAAAGCGCATTCTTTGGGTGGAGGAACTCTGGAAGGGGTCAGAAACTCCTGATGTAATCCTTGCTAAAGATCATGTTGCACAGAGTTTGTCTGTAATTGGCCACGTTTCCGAAGCAATTACCTACCAACAGGAAACTCTTCAAGCGGCGCGAGAAGTAATAGGAACGGATCATCGCAGCACAATTATAATCATGGATGGACTTGCTTTGAATTTAGCAAAAGTCGGGCAGTTCGATGAAGCCTTGAATCTGTCAGAAGAAGCAGTTAGTTTATCTAAGCGCGTACTTGGGGAAGCTAACGAAGATACTCTCGTTTGTATGAATAGCCTCGCAATCATACTAACTCAGATGGGTGATCGCGCAGGTGCACGATCGCTACTTCAAAAAGCAGTTCTACTTTTATCTAGTCAAGACACGACGGATGAAGCAGGTATCCTATCTGTCAAGGCTTCTCTCGCCCACGTTATTAACGATGTTTCTGAAGCTGCCCTTCTCTGGAAAGAAGTATATGAGGGTTTCGTCGAACTATACTCTGGTAATCATCCAATGGCGTTGAGAGCACAACTTTCGCTCGGAGCTGCTCTATATGAGAGCGGTCAAGTGAGCGAAGCAATCGATTTGACTGAGCAGGCGTATTCTACTTTGACAGCAGAACACGGCAGGGACTATCCAGCAACACTCGAGGCTTCTAACAACTTGGCAGAGATGTTGCGCGAGAAAGGAAAACCTAAAAAAGCAATACAAATTCTGGAACGGTCGCTAGCAGAGAGTAACGTAGATAAGCTATCCCTTACAGTGACTATGCAAAACAATTTAGCACTTGCTCAGCGAGATCTAGGCATGTGCGAGGATAGCATCGTAAGCTTCACGCATGCTGCAAACTTGGCTGATCAAGTATTAGGGTTTTGTCATCCCAGAACTTATTTCGCCTGGGAACAGCTTGCGGCGGCTCTCTATGAGCAAACCGACAATCATCCTCTACTTGTGCCTGCACTTTGTCGGATGTTAGCAATACTCGAAGTTATTGGAGAAAAAAGTGATAGCAGCATCGTTAATAAGAAAAAACATATTGCAGAAATAGCATATAAATCAGGAAAATCCAAGGGTATTCATATTCTTGAGTTTTGGAACAAGGAAGCTAGAGAGTTTTTGAACCATGGTGACTGCGTTACTGCTTATAAGCTCATAGAACAATGCTTGTCAGTTGGACGACGCCTATTTAAGGCTAGCCCTAGCATGGTCAACTGGATTAATACATCGATTCACATAAATGGAGTGTGTAGCTACGACGCACCTCTAGCACTCTACCAAGAACTTGTAGAGCGACTAGCTATTCTATATGGAAACCATTCGGCAGAAGTATTACGGGCCATGACATCGTGGGGAGTAGCCCTTTATAGAGTGAATGATCATATAGC
>JBBSOB010000029.1:0-24569 GCA_038260205.1 Phormidesmidales cyanobacterium | reverse complement strand
CAGCTCAGGCCGAATGACACCTGCTAGCGTATGAATCTGATAAGTGTGGGGCAGCTCAAGCTGCTTTCCATCTTGAGTTTCTAGGTCGGCAACAAACTTAGCCAGGCAGCGAATCCCGTTGCCGCACATCTCCGGCTCCGAACCGTCAGAGTTGTAAATTCGCATGCTGTAGTCGGTTTCGCCCGTGGCAGGCAGCACAAAAATAACGCCGTCTGCGCCGATGCCGAAATTGCGATCGCACACCGCCACCGCCTCTTTAGGGCTAATCTTTGGCTCCGTGCTGTCCCGGTTATCCACCAGCACAAAATCGTTACCTAGCCCGTGATACTTACTAAAAGGAATCGTCATAGCGCCCAAAGAGAGAGTCTAGAAAAGAATTAACTGCGAATCTTCAGCATTCTACCGCCCCTCGCTCCTTAGAAGCGATAGAAGAACTGGTAAACTCATTTACCATTTTCCATCGATTCAGTAATTAGCCCAAGAAGTTCATCCCCTCTTTACGGGCAATCTAAGCAAACAAACGGTCTGATCGTCATCATCCCCCCTTTCCACCGACCTTAGAACTTATATGATTTCCAACACCTTCGACACGGGCCTCCCCAGCATCCGTCAGGTACAGACTCTCATCCGCGACCAGCAAACTGTAGAAGTAAAGCTCACCACCGGCGACACCCTATCTGGAGCGCTCGTCTGGCAAGATGCAAATTCCATCTGTATTCAAGACAGCGGCCAAAATACGATTTTGATGCGAGGAGCGATCGCCTACGTCAAATCCAGCAGCTAAAATCACCATAAAAATCAGCATAAGCAAACAACGGCTCCTACAGTTTCAGGAGCCTTTTTTATGCCCAGCCAAGCATACAAAAACCTTCCACAAGACTAGAGAGACGCAAAACTAGAAAGACGCGAGACTAGAAAGACGCGAGACTAGAACAACTTGCATCTAGAACCAGAAGAGAACTCATCTTGGCGATCGCACCACACGCTAGCTGTTCTTCGTATACCCATTGAGGCACCTAGTTTTAACCTCGCTCTTTCATAGGAAGTACTTTGCGCCTAGATGCCCCTATAGAGAGAGGAAGCAGCCCGTTGTTTCTTCCTACAGTTAGCAAGTTATCTAAGCAACCAGGAAACCGTCGCGAGCATGTCGATTAGATCGAACTTGCTTACTGCGAAGCGTGTTTGCTTAGAATTTTTGGAGATTAATGATGTTCTTCCACAAAAAAGAGTTGATTGCCAAGGAAGTTAAGGTCGATGAACCTAACCCTATGTTTGCACAACTCCTGCTAGAGCAATTTGGCGGAGCTACCGGCGAACTGACGGCCGCTCTACAGTACTGGGTGCAGTCTTTCCATGTCGAAAATCAAGAGATTAAAGACATGTTGCAAGATATTGCCATCGAGGAATTTAGCCATTTAGAAATGGTGGGCAAGCTGATTGAGGTTCACACTAAAAATGCCGATCAGTCCAAACAGGCTGCCGCTTTCAATAGCAGTCTCTTCGCAGTACGAGGCATTGGGCCGCACTTTCTAGACTCCCAAGGGTCTGCCTGGACGGCAGCTTATCTGAACGAAGGAGGAGACGTGGTACGTGATCTACGCGCTAACATTGGAGCTGAAGCAGGTGCCCGTCAGACCTACGAAGCGCTGATCAACATAGCCCCTGATGCGGGAACCAAAGAAACGCTAGTACATCTGCTAACGCGTGAGATTTCACACACACAGATGTTTATGAACGCGCTAGAGTCGCTGGGCAAGCTCACCGATCCGTTCTTTGGCAATGTTCAGCCCGATGAGACAGTAGATATTTACTACAACCTTTCTACCGATGGGAACAAAGATCATCGAGGCCCTTGGAACTCGGATGAAAACTTCCGCTATATCGCCGATCCGTTAAAAGAACTCAGTCAAAAATCTGAATCTTAAGCCATTGAGCAAGACGAATAGCGCAGACTCACTTTCTGCCTATTCGTCTTTGTAAAAAACAGAACTGACAAAATTGTAGAAGAAAGACGGTGAACACGCCAATTTGCTAGGCATATCTCTGAGTGAGAAGAGTACTAGTTTCTGGAATTTTTCCCGACTCTTTTCGCTCTCTTGAGAGAAAGTTCGGTAGTCACTCAAATTACCTCATAGATAATATGGACAATTACGATTCAGTGCGTGGTCTTGCTTGAAATGACCCATAACTGGCTCGATACCGCTGCGCTGTTTGACTGCACGCCCTTAAACTTGTGCAAAATTATAATTATGCAAAATTGTAACAGTCGCTAATGGTTGGCGCTGCTGTTCATTTTAGCGAGCCTTGAGATATATGAAGGCGCTGCTGATAGCCCCTTTTCGCCAGAATTTAGAACCGTTCCTAGTCTGTAGTGTTAGCAGCAGTGTTAGCAGCGATAAGAAATTATGAAGAGAAAACTGATTTGTGTTCAATCTGCCCGATAGTGCGGCAACTTCAGCAGTCCAGCGCTCTTTTAGAGGCTCTTACATCCCTAATCACTGCAGCTTCCTAAAGCATTTCTACAGATCGCGTTATCTCTGTACTTTGACAGAGCGTAGGCTATCAAACTTTTTGCTAATTACATTAGAGCGAATGGAATAGAACGCGCTCAATTTTCACCTAAGGAATATCTACATGGAAAGTTACGACGTAGTTATTATCGGAGCCGGTCATAACGGCCTTGTCTGTGCAGCCTACTTACTCAAAGAAGGCTACAGCGTTGCCTTATTAGAAAAGCGTTCTATCCCAGGCGGCGCGGCTACCACTGAGGAACTGCTCCCCGAAGAAGCGCCCGGCTTTATGTTCAACCGCTGCGCCATCGACCACGAGTTTATTCACTTAGGCCCCGTTGTTGAAGAACTAGAACTCAACAAATATGGCCTAGAGTACCTCTTCTGCGACCCCACCGTATTCTGTCCTCACCCCGATGGCAAATACTTTCTCTCTCACAAATCGGTTGACAAAACCTGCCAAGAAATCGCTCAGTTTAACCAGCGCGACGCTAAGAAGTATGCGGAGTTCATTGACTTTTGGCAGCGATTGCAAAAGGCCATTCAGCCTGTTTTCAATGCTCCGCCACAGGCCATTTTCGACATTCTGGGCAATTACGATGCTAAGAGTATTCAAAGCCTGCTGAGCGTACTAGGTGGCCCGCATAAGTCTCTCGACCTGATTCGGACGATGCTCACCAGCCCCAAAGATTTATTAGAAGAGTATTTTGACTCAGAGTTTATCAAAGCGCCCCTCTCCCGATTGGCCTCCGAGTTTGGCGCACCGCCTTCCCAAAAGACGATCTCCGTGGGCGGCATGATGATGTCCATGCGGCACAATCCAGGTATGGCAAGGCCCAGAGGCGGGACAGGTGCACTCACTCAGGCATTGGTAAACCTTGTAAAAGACAAAGGCGGCGTTATCTTTACTGACCAAAGCGTTAAACGAATTTTGCTCGACGGCAAGAAAGCCGTAGGGGTCGAAGTCGAAAATGGAAAAGAATATCGAGCTAAAAAGGGCGTAATTTCTAACATCGATGCCAAGCGCGTGTTTATGCAAATGTTGGAGCCTGGAGAGATTGCAGCGGTCGATAAAGACCTGAGAGAACGTTTAGACCGGCGCATTGTCAATAACAACGAGACTATCCTCAGAATCGACTGCGCCCTGTCCGAAGCACCTCGGTTTGAGCATCATAACCATCGAGACGAATATCTAATTGGCTCTGTGCTCATCGCGGATTCTATGCGGCAGGTTGAGATTGCTCACACCGAGCCTGCCATCGGCAATATTCCAGATGCCGATCCTTCTTTTTATGCGGTAGTGCCTACCATGCGAGATCCGAGTATGGCTCCAGATGGTCGGCATACGCTGTGGGTGGAGTTCTTTGCGCCTTACCAAATTAACGGCGCGGAAGGGACGGGCTTTGCGGGAACCGGTTGGACAGATGAGTTAAAGAACAAAGTCGCCGATCGGGTGATAGATAAGTTTGCAGACTATGCGCCGAATATAAAGCAGTCGATTATTGCGCGAAATGTGGAGAGTCCGGCTGAATTGGGCGATCGCCTAGGCGCATACAAAGGCAACTACTACCACATTGATATGTCCCTCGATCAAATGGTGTTTTTCCGTCCGCTGCCGGAGATTGCCAACTACACCACCCCGATTGAAGGGCTGTTTCTCACGGGGGCAGGCACACACCCAGGTGGCGCTATTTCCGGGATGCCAGGACGCAACTGCGCGAGAACGTTTTTGAACGAGCAGCGGCCCGTGATGAATAGACTAAAAGAGCTAGGTAAGTCTATTTTTCCTAAAGGCTCTTAGCAAAAGACGCTCAGCCATTAATTTTCTCTTCTTTTTTCTTTAAACACTCTGCGGATAAGCTTATGACTGTTGCCTCTGTTCGTCCCAAAGACAAGCCTGCCGAATTCCCGCCACAGCCTTCGGTTGAGTTCGCTGACCTGTCGGTTTCTCTGATCGAAACCATCGACCAAATCGCTACCGAAGCCGCTACGGACGCCGCCGCTGTAGATTGCATCGGGGGGTTTCCTCAAAAAGCCTTTGAGCAGCTAGCAGAAGCGGGGCTTTTGACGGCGACGCTTCATCCCGATTTGGGCGGCTGCGGACTGGGGTTTCAATCTGGTCAGATGGGATTGCTGCTGCAGGTGCTCAGGCAAATTGGTCGCGGCAATCTATCGGTGGGAAGAGTGTTTGAGGGGCATGTGAATGGGCTTCAGCTCGTGCAAACCTTTGGCACACCTCAGCAGATTCAAGCGTTTGCTAGAGATGCAAAACAGGGCAAATCGTTTGGCATTTGGAACGCGGAAGCAACAGATGGCGTCAAACTACAGCCCATTGAGTCAGGACGCTATCGAATGGAAGGGAGCAAAACCTTTTGCTCGGGCTGCGGATACGTGGAGCGGCCTTTTGTAAACGGGGCGCTGCCGGACGGAAGCTGGCAAATGTGCATTGTGCCGATGGAGAAAGTACAGGTGCAGATAGATCCAGACTGGTGGCAGCCGCCCGGAATGCGCGCTTCTGCTAGCTACAAAGTTGATTTTACCGGCGTAGAAGTAGGCCCCGAGGCGCTAATCGGTCAGCCGGGAGATTATTTTCGTCAGCCCTGGTTGAGCGGCGGTGTAGTGAGATTTGCCGCTGTTCAGCTAGGCGGCGCGGAGGCGTTGTTTGATGCGACGCGTCGGTACTTGCAAGATTTGGGACGAACCGATCATCCGCATCAGCAGGCCAGATTGGGGAAAATGGCGATCGCGCTCGAACAAGGCAATCTATGGCTACAGGGCAGCGCCGAGCAAATTGAAAAATACGCCGTCGTGTTTGGCGATATGCCAGATCGCGATCGCCCTGACAGCGCTCAATTAGTCAGCTACTGCAACATGGTCAGAACCGCCATTGAGCAAATTTGCATGGACATGATGCAGCTCTCAGAACGCTGCATTGGCACGTTAGGACTGCTGCCACCGCACCCGATGGAGCGCATCATTCGAGACTTAACGCTATACCTGAGACAGCCCGCCTTCGACGCGTCCCTAACCGGCGTCGGCGAATATGTTCTATCGCAGTCGGAACCGGCTAGAGAGCTGTGGCTGTAGCGATTTCTGCCCTGCCGATAAAAACGATTACTCACCTATTGTCTTACCGTCAGGTGGTGGTGGTCGCCCCGCATCCCGACGATGAGACTTTGGGCTGTGGCGGCGCGATCGCCCTCCTTCGTCAACACCACATTCCCGTGCAAGTTCTGGTCATCAGCGACGGCACCCAATCTCATCCAAACTCCAAACGGTTTCCCGCCGAGAAGCTGAGAACGGTAAGAGCGTCCGAAGCGCTGTCAGCACTTGAGATCTTAGGCGTTGCGGCTGATAGCGTCACCTTCTTTCAATGGCCTGATACGGCAGTGCCTCAACTGGGAGAAGATAATTTTTTAACGGCTGTCGAGCAGTGCGATCGCGCCCTCCAATCAATATCCCCCGATCTCGTTCTTATCCCCTGGCAGTTCGATCAGCACTGCGACCATCAGGCAACTTGGCAGATTGTGCATCACTGTTTGCAGCTTTGGCCGCAGCCACCCCGTCAACTGATGTATTCGATTTGGGGCGATCGCGCGGCGGGCCTGCTCACGTTGCCAACAGGTGAAACCGGCTGGCGACTAGACATCAGCCAAGTCGAAGAGATCAAACGCCGGGCGGCGATGGCGCACCGCTCTCAAACCACAGATCTCATCGACGACGATCCCAACGGCTTTCGGCTCACCGCAGAAATGCTCAACAATCTCATCTCGCCCTACGAAACCTATTTAGAGTCTTACTAATGTCTTCCACTTCGCCCAACGCAGACACCGCGTCTATTCAGCCCGACTACTTCGATAAAATGTACGCCACGGACATCGATCCCTGGGACTTTGAAACCAGCGAGTACGAAGCCAAGAAATACGCCGCGACCATCGCCGCCCTGCCCAAAGCAACCTATCGCTCAGGCTTTGAAATTGGCGGCTCCATCGGCGTCTTAACCCAAAAGCTAGCGGCCCGCTGTCAGTCTTTGCTGTCGATAGATGTGTCAGAGCAGGCACAGGCGAGGGCAAAAGAGCGTTGCCAGGCGCTCTCCCAGGTGGAATTTGAGGTCATGCAGGTGCCCCATCAATATCCCAACCGCACCTTCGATTTAACCCTGGTTTCAGAAGTGGGCTACTACTGGGGCAAAGCAGATTTGCAAATTGCCCAACAAAAGATTGCCGACCATTTAGAGCCAGGCGGACATCTGCTGCTAGTGCATTGGACGCCCTATGTAGAGAGCTATCCGCTCACCGGAGATGAAGTTCACGAGGCATTCTTAAAAACGGTTGGAACAACTTATAAATCATTGATAAACCGGCACGAGGAGCGGTATCGTCTGGACTTGCTGGAGCGCCTTTAGCAACATATGAGGACTCCCCAGATGAGTTTGATCCGTCAGCGTCAGGTAAGATTGGCGGACTTGTCTGAGCCGTTGCCGCAGGTGCATATTAGCAACGCTAATTTCAGTAGTCGCCGCCATCGGCTGTGTTTGCTCTGCTTGATAGGCACAGAGCGTTGCCATTAATTCTCCAAACGTAGGCATATTCTCCATGGCGTGCCTGAGCTGGGGCGCAGGCAAACCCAAACTTTTCGCCAGCAAATCGGCGGTTCGAGCATATTGTTTCACATTAAAAAACTGTTCTTCTTTAATCGCCGCTCGCATCTGCCTGAGATACCGGCGAACAATGATTCTCGCTTCGGTAATTTCGGGCGACTCTACTAGCACCGGCTGACGCGACTGGCTAACGTGAGACAGCGTTTCCAGCAGCTCCGAAAGCCCACCCGTTGCTCTACCGGTTTGCCGAGCGCTAGTCAAAACGCGCACGTTCAGGCTATGGCGAATTTTGGCATCGGCCCTTTGCAGCCGACGATAGAGCGCCACATCTTCTTCGTATCGAACCAGAGGCATCCCGCCGACTTTTCCATACATTTCTGCGGATACCGCCATATTTGCCCCGCAGTACTGAAAATGTCTGGGCCAACAGTCATGGGTTTGAGGGTCTAAACAGCACTCTATCTGAGCGACAAAGTAGGCATGGGCAAGACGACGCAGATAATACAAAGAAATGTCTGCACTGATTTCCGGCGCATCTGCTCGGCGAGTAATAATACGACCGCCCAAGGCATCTATTCCTTTGTCAAATTCTTCTATTAAGCTGCTAATCCAGTTAGAGGCAACTTCGGTATCGCCATCGGTAGAGGCAATAATGCGGTTTTCTAAACCAATCAAAGAGAATCTTCGGTAGGCTTCATCCATCACCAGTTGGCGAGCCTTACCCACATGCGCGATTTCTTTGGGAATTGAGACTTCTATCGCCTGAAGCTGGAGGTGCGGATAGCGATCGCGCAATCTTTCGATTGTCTCCACTGTATCGTCCGTACAGTTATTAGCCAGCACCAAAACCTCATAGCTGCTGGGATTAAGCGCCCTGCCCCGATTATCCACCTGATGAGCTAGCGCCTCAATGACCGCGGGTAGACTATCGGCCTCGTTGCGAACTGGAATAATCACGCTCACGCGGCAGTCGGGTAGCGGCAGCACGGACGTTAAAGACGGCAGTTTGGAAACGTTTAAGCGAGACGAGGATAAGGGGAGCGCTATTGGAGTTGGCGGCACTTGAAGCGACATGTTGTTGAAAGAATACACCAGTAGAGGATCCTTTGATAAGCTTGTGCTAATTCTTGCAACTCATGTCTGCGCGTTCCTCTCTACAAAGTTGTATCTGTAGAGAGAACTAGGTGAGAGATCTAGATAGTCGCATTGGCTACGGGCGATCGCCTCATCACTCGTTTGGCATACATAGCAAATAAACAAATATTAAACAGTTTGGTCTGAACAGTTTGGTCTGAACAGTTTGGTCTGAACAGTTTGGTCTGAACAGTTTGGTCTGAACGATTGCTCAACTGCTCAATAGTCGTCATCTAATCGTCATTTATGCGATCGCAGAGGACGCTAATTGCACCCGATATCAACCCGATATTAAAGAGTCTTTACCAATTCCTCATATTTTGCGAGGGAAGAACAGGTTGAAAGGCTCGAAGCCACTAAGCCTGAGTGGGAAAGGTAGCCATTAAAATAGGGGGGGTTTAAGAATGGTATGGTCATGGCTGACTAAATTGCTTTCAACAGCACCGTCAACAGCACCGTTTTTTATTCCGACCTAACCTATCGTTACTATGGTCTCCTCGTTCTTCAACGCAGTACAAAACACCATTACTTTTCTTCTCGAAAAGCTGTCTATCAAATCTGCCAAACGACTGTGGTTATTGTTTATAGCCGCGATCTTAGCCGTTGTTGTCTGGAGTGCGATCGCCATTCCAGCCCAAGCCTATCAAGTTCAAATTCTCCCCGCTAGCCCTATACGCGGCGACACTATCTCAGTCGTCATTCGCGCAGACAACGGCGGCGAAGCGCCCACAGTCACCGTCGGCAGCGAGACTTATCCTAGTTTTCCACTTTCAAACAACCGCTACCGCGCCCTTGTCCCCACCAGTCCCAACACCAAAGCCGGGAACCTAAGCATCCAAATCAACGGCAGCGAAGGCAGCCAGAACATAGCGGTCAACATCGGCCCGCGAAGCTTTCCCATCCAATACATCACCCTTTCGGATGCCAGCGCTGACCTAGAAGGGACAGACTACGAATTTGACCGGCTAGACGCACTGCGAGCATTACGCACCCCCGAGCGCTACTGGAATGGGCCAATGGGTCGTCCTAGCACCGGCTATGTCAGCTCCACTTACGGTTTACAACGCTACTACAACGGCGTCTTTGCCGAAGACTACTACCATCGCGGCGTCGACTACGCAGCTGGTAACGGCTCTCCCATTTACGCACCCGCAGCCGGAAAAATTATTGTTGTCGGTCGCGTAGAAGACGGCTTTGAACTCAACGGCAATACAATTGGCATCGACCACGGCCAGGGCGTTACTAGCGTCATGATTCACCTATCAGGATTTGCCGTAAAAGAAGGCGATCAGGTCGAAAAAGGGCAGCTCATTGGCTATATGGGATCTACAGGCTTTGCCTCCGGGCCAAACCTACACTGGGGTCTCTTTGTAAATGGTGTCGCCGTTGACCCGGTTCCCTGGCGATACGACGGGATCGAATAGTCCTCACAAGCCCTAGGCTCGATTTTTCTTAGTCAGATCTGGGGCAGGGCCTAGTCAGATCTTAGTCAGGGCTTGGTCAGGATGCCTATTCAAGCCTCTCTTTTGATCTATCAAATTACCGACTCCCCTGTTCAATCCCGCTAACGTAACGGGAATCATTGAAACGAAGATTTATTGCATTGGAACCATCGGAGGCTTAAAGCCGCTGAGTTCTTTTGACTTATTTTCTTTGAACTTTTATAGCAAAACTACTAAAAGGAGTCTTGTGTAGACATGAGCAGCATCGAAAAAATCGTTGAGCAGGCGTTGCAGGATGGCTACCTTACTCCTGCTATGGAGGCCGAGGTAGGCCGTATTTGTGATACGGCTTCCGAGCTTTCGATTGAGGAATACATGGCGCTAGATCGCCTAATGGGTTCCTTGCTAACCGGCGAAGTCGTTGCTGTTCCTCGCAAGCAGTTTATCAACGTTATGGAAGAGCTGGTTTTAACCGAAGCCATTTCTCAAGTAGCCGCCGTTGAAGCTAATAGCGACAAAACGCTCGACCTAGGTGACATAGCGGCTTACGCGCTTAACCGCCTACCGCCCCTATATGCAACCACCGAAGAAGGGGCTAGCTACCAGCGAAAGAAGGCCAGCGCTGAGCTAGTCGATCTGATTCGCCAACAGGTAGCTGAATCAATGGGTCGCAGTTTCCATCAGCCCGAGTTTTTTCCAAGGCGCAAAGAACTTCAGCGCCAGCAGAAAAGCAGTTTGCTTGGCCAAGTCAACAAGCTCCTCAAAGACTACGCCCACGACTTCGAGCAGCAGCCCGCCGCCTAGGGAACAACGGTCACTGGCGTTCCCACTGCCACCTGATCATAGAGCGCTTGAATGTCTCGATTGCGCATTCTGACGCAGCCATGAGAGACTGCCTCGCCAATTAAATCTTCTTGGTCGGTGCCATGAAACCCAATTTGCGCCTGGCCGTCTGTCCAAAAGCCCAGCCAGCGAGTGCCCAGCGGATTGCCGGGGCCGGGCGGAATTTCTTCTTTGGTCAGCGGATGTTGCCAGGCCGGGTTTTCTAGCTTGCTGAGGATACTGAAGTTGCCGGTAGGGGTTTGCCAATCATCTTGGCCGATGGCAACTTTGTAGATGATGGGAATGCTACTCGGCGATCGCATGTCTAAAGGTCGCACTTCTAAAGATCGCTTAGAGAGCGATAGCGTCAGCCGCACCGCTGCTGTTTTTGTAGGTTCAACCGCTGACTCGACAGGCTTGGCAAAAGGACGATCAAAGCCTTCTAGCTGTTCGCGCGCCCAGCCAAAGCTGACGAACTGCCCAGCTCCTGCCTTTTTAGCAGTGAGATCAATCGTAGGGGTTTCTTCGGGCGTAATGACCAGCTCAGGAATCGGGCTACGCCATTCAAAAGCCGCTAGGGCGATCGCTGAACTAAAGCATAGCGCCACCACACAGCGCAAAAAGGCAGGCTGTCTACGCATGGTCTAATTGGGCACTTGATTTAGCACTTGATTTAGTACTTGATCTAGTATCTGACTCAGGACTCAACTCAATCCCCTCGGGTTTATTTTGATACAACCTTACCCCACCCCAAAGAATTCATCGGGTAGGACAGACATCCCTTGCTAGAATTACTCTTTGCACCTTATCAAAACCTTACTAAGGCAATTCTAGCGTGGTAGTTAAGCCAGATTGGTTACGGGTAAAAGCACCTCAATGGGAGCGCGTCGGTAACATCAAGGGTATTTTACAAGATCTCGATCTTAAGACCGTTTGCGAAGAGGCTTCTTGCCCGAATATCGGTGAATGCTTCAGTGTTGGCACCGCCACCTTTTTAATCATGGGGCCTGCCTGCACGCGCGCCTGCCCCTACTGCGATATCGATTTCGATAAAACCCCTCGCACGCTCGATCCGCAAGAGCCACTGCATTTAGCAGAAGCGGTGCGCCGGATGAAGCTTAACCACGTAGTCATTACCTCGGTCAACCGCGACGATTTACCCGATGGCGGCATCAGTCAGTTTATCCGCTGCATAGAAGAGATTCGCAAAGTTTCACCCCAAACAACCATTGAGGTGCTCATCCCCGATTTGTGCGGCAACTGGGACGCCTTGGAAACGCTGTTGTTAGAGGGTCGGCCCGAAGTTCTCAACCACAATACTGAGACGGTGCCACGCCTGTATAAGCGCACCCGGCCACAGGGAAATTATGCTCGCAGCTTAGATTTGCTAAAAACAGCAAGAGCGATCGCCCCTTGGACTTATACCAAATCTGGAATCATGGCGGGCCTCGGCGAAACCGACGCAGAAGTTCGTCAGGTGCTGGCCGATTTGCGAGCGGTAGATTGCGACATCGTTACCATTGGTCAATACCTACAGCCCAGCCAAAAACACTTAGGCGTAGATACCTTCGTCACGCCCCAGCAATTTGATAGTTGGCGCATTGTGGGCGAGGAAATGGGCTTTTTGCAAGTGGTTTCTTCACCGCTAACGCGCAGCTCTTATCATGCCGAACAGGTGCAGCAGATTATGAAAACTTATCCCAGACATAGTCCACACCCTCTGCTGCCACTGGGTGGAGCGGCCTAGAGCTGCCTAAAGGAATCATCGCCGTTGGCCGCTCTGGGAAGGCAAATAGCAGCGGCCAACCATGCACCAACCATGCACCAACCATGCACTAAGAGTCAGTAAGAGTCAGAACACCGAATAACGTGGCTCTAGTTTCGGCTAGGCGTTAACGGCTTGCTTGGGCCAAGTAAATGAAAAAGTACTGCCTTCGCCCAAGGCAGAGCGAACTGAAATCGTGCCGCCCTGCTGCTCTACTAGCTTTTTGACAATGCTCAGGCCAATGCCCGTACTCTCTACATCGTCTCGGGAAGAAAGCGTTTGAAAGACGCCGAAAATGCAGTCGTGGTATTCTTTCGCAATGCCAGGGCCATCATCAATCACGGCAAAAGCAATGCGATCGCCCCGGTCTTCAGTTTCTACCCTCACCTTCCCGTCAGGGCGATGGTGATACTTGATCGCATTCCCAATCAGATTTGCCAGCACCTGTTGCAGCAGCAGTTTTTGCGTGTATAACGCCGGAATATTTTTAGCAATGGACAGTTGAAAGGAGTCGGGCGGCGAGAGCATGTCAACTATTTCAGCAATTAGCTCACCGGGTTTTACGGTTTGTGGCTGAATGCTTTCACGGCCAGCTCTGGCATAGTTCAATAGCCCCACCACAAAGTTGTCTAGGCGCTGCGATCGCTGTCTTAACAGGGCCAGGCTATTTTGGTTCTCAGCCGAAACCTGTCCGGCTAAGTCTTCTTGCAGCCATTCAGTCAAATTAGAGATCGCTCGTAAAGGCGATCGCAGATCGTGAGAGGCCACTCGGGCAAACTCATCTAGGTCTCGGTTGCGCTCTTTTAATAGGCGCGCGATTTCTAAAAGCCGATTGTTGCTGTGGGCCAAATTTTCAGTTTGGACTTGTAGTGAATTAATTAGCTCGCGCTGTTGCAAAGCGATCGCCAACTGCACCGCCAAATCATCGAGCAGCGATAGCTCGTCCTGCTGCCAGTCTCGAATATCCCGGCAGTGGTGAGCAATTAGCAAACCCCAAAGCCTGGGCGAGTCAGAGGTTTTAGGCGTTTCCGATGTTTCGGGCGTTGCCAATATTTTAGATATTTCTCTAGTACCGAGCAAAATCGGCACCACCAGATTGGCCTTTACCTGAAACTGCTCTAGCATTTTGATATGGCATTCGGACATCTCGCTGTTGTAAATATCCGAGATAATGGTTTTGTGTCCCGCGAGATATCTGGCTACCCCCTGCTCTTGAAAACAAGTATCTTTTACGTCAATTCCCAATGTCTTGAACCAGCCAGGGAGAACGGACTCTGCCACCACATGGCCGTTCATACTTTGATCAAATTGGTAGAGTAATGTGCGATCGCACTCCAACAAACTGCGCACCCCCGCCACTGCCGTGCTCGTAATCAACTCTAAATCGCTAGACTGGCTGATTTTCAGCGCCAATTCTGCCATTAGCTTTTGCTGGTTTTGCTGCCGCCGCTGGTTTTGCTGCCGCCGCTGCTGAGAGACCACTTGCCGGATGGTTTGCAACAGATGATCTGCCGTCAGTTCGCCCTTAATTAAACAATCTTGAGCGCCCGCTTTCATCGCCTGCACAGCCACTTTTTCGCTCCCCTCTCCCGTCAACATAATCACGGCTGGCATCTGAGCGGTGCGATCTTTTAGCCCTTCTAAAAAAGCAACGCCGTCCATATCAGGCAGTCGGTAGCCCAGCAAAACGATATTAGGCTGATACTGCAAACACATTTCCCAGCCTTCGTCGCCCCAAGCGCTCTCTAGCACAGCGCAATCGACCAGTGCCGACTGGGCGATCTGTTGTTGATATAACCGACGATCTGCTTCAGACTCGTCCACGATTAAAACGGTAAAAAATGGCTGAGAATTGTTGACAGAGATAGAGGCACGGCTTTCTATCGGGTTCTGTTCGGCTTCTAAGTCAGAGGTTTTTGCATGATGGGCTTGAAGCGCATTTAGCCGCTGACTCGGATCTGAGAGTTGCATAGGCGCAAAATCGTACGGCGAGGGAAGTAAAGTGGATTGTTTTTATAGCAAAGTCTTGACAAATTAGCGCTTGGCAAGCACAACTACTCGCAAATTGATGACGTTTTATGACTAATTTTCTTATTTATTGAGTAGATTATAGGCAAAAAAGGAGAAAACATTAAGAAATATCGACAATTTGTCTATCCATCTGCCTTAAGGATGAACATTTAGTCATATCGCGACCTCAAAACAGCGCTGGGCGAGCAGCCAAACCAGTGTTTTGCTCCGGTCTAAGCCTTATTCAGCGCATCAGCTTTTCCAAATTTTCCTGATAGGGCGGGTAAACGATGCCCTTTTCCGTGACGATGGCGCTGACATATTCAGCCGGGGTGATATCGAAGGCCGGGTTGAACACAGGAGTGCCGTCAGGAGTAATTTGCTGTCCTTTTATGTGCGTAATTTCGCTCGCCGCGCGTTCCTCAATTTCAATTTCGTCGCCACTTGCTAGCGTCATGTCTAACGTGCTAGTTGGGCAGGCCACATAAAACGGCACCTTGTGAGCGCGAGCCACCACTGCCAGATTGTAGGTGCCAATTTTGTTGGCCACATCGCCGTTTGCGGCTACGCGATCGCACCCCACCAAACAAGCATCAATCTGCCGCGTTCGCATCACATGCCCTGAGGCCCCATCCACAATCACCGTATGCGCAATTCCAAACGCCTGCATTTCGTAAGCAGACAAGCTAGCCCCTTGCAAGCGCGGCCGCGTTTCATCCAAAAAGGCGTAAATCTGCTTACCCTGCTCGTGCGCCACCCGAATAATCCCAATGGCCGTGCCGTAGTCTACCGCCGCTAGCGCTCCTGTATTGCAGTGATGAATAACCTTAGCCGGGTTAGGAATGAGGGCTTGGGCGTGAGTTCCTAACTGTTGGCAGATCTCAATATCGGCTTGGTGCAGGGCTTGGGCTTCGTTCAAGAGCGTTTGCTTGAGAAGGGCGATCGCCTCGCGCTCCGACACCTCAGTTGCAGATTCATCCAAAGCCTTAAAAGCAGATGTCTTTTGAGCCACATCGTCAGCCGCTAACGTCAACAGGTGAGACACCGCCCAGGATAAGTTAACCGCTGTGGGCCTTGCCGCGATCAGGTGGTCGCCAGCGGCCTGAAGATCAGCTAAAAAGGCCGCAAGCGTCAAAGCTTGAGACTGCTGTGCGGCTAGCGCCAAACCAAAAGCAGCCGTCACCCCAATTGCCGGCGCACCTCGAACCACCATGCTGCGAATTGCGCTAGCAACCTCTATATAGCTGATATAGTCGCGGTAAGTTGTTTCTGTTGGCAGCTGACGTTGATCGAGCAATCGCAGCTTTCCGTCTGTCCATTCAATGCTGCGAAAAGCGTCCATAGAAACCATCCAAAATTTCATTATTCCACGTCGTATTGGATCTACGCTGTCATGCTCTCAAATCGACCGTCTGGGTTTACTGCTGGCCCCAAAACGTTAATTCCTTCTTTCGCTGCCCAATTTCCAGCCGAGTCGGATCGCTTCATCATCTGCGGTCTAGGCGGCTTGGGCCAGCACAGCATTGTCAAACTCAAAAAGTTTGACGATGACCCGTTCAAAGTTCGCATTACAGCCATCGATCGGCGGCAAATTCAGGATTGGGAGATGGACAATATTCCCCATCAGCTAGTGGTGCCGCCGATCATCGGCGACTGCCGCCGGGAGGAAGTTCTACGCGCCGCAGGCATCACCGAGAGCCGTGCCATTTTAATTGTGACCAGTGATGAAAGCGTTAATGTGGAATGCGCGATCGCAGCCCGGCGACTCAACCCCGATATCCAAATTATTCTGCGCTCGTCTCGCCATAATCTGAACGATTTGCTCACCCGACAGCTCGGAAAATTTGTGGCCCTAGACGCCACCGAGCTACCCGCAATGACCTTTGCCCTAGCAGGGTTAGGCGATGATACGGTCAGCGTTTTCAACATTGGTCGCCACCGGTTTCGCGTCGTCGATCAAATTGTGCAAGCAGACGATCCGCGCTTCAATCGTCAGCCCGTACGTCAGCTTCACTGCCCCTTTTTTCGGCTGCTCGATCTGACCCCCGTCGAACAGCCCCCGCAGCCGCTAGGCTGGGCGACCACCGCCTCTTCTATATTTCATCGCTGGCAACCGCATGTACAGGTTTCACCCGGCGATCGCGTGGCCTACATCAAGCTAGAAAAAGCTCTCGAGACAACGCCCAAAGGCAGCCGGTTCGCCCTTTTATTTCAAGAGATAGGCAACATTCGACTGGACTGGCGACAGAGAATGCTTAAGCTGCGTCAAACCTTCGAGCAGTCTTTAAGTCGGGTGGCTACAATCGCCTTTTTGACCGCAATCATTCTTTGGGCCATTGGCAGCCTGCTGCTCAAAACCACCATCCCAGAAATCTCTTGGACGAGGGCCATTACCGCAGGCGCAACCTTGCTACTCGGTGGATACGGTGATGTTTTTGGCGGATTAGGCCCCACGCAAGCGCCCGGCTGGGTCTTGCTCACCTGCTTACTCATTACAATTGCCAGTTTGCTAGGGGTGCTCGGCGTCTTTGGGCTATTAGCCGAGCGGTTGCTAAGCTCTCGCTACGATTTTCTGCAAAGGCTGCCGCGGCTGCCGCGGAGCAATCACGTTGTGGTCGTGGGCTTAGGCCGCATTGGACGAAAAGTAACGCGTTTATTAGTAGATCTAAACCAGTCTGTCGTCGTCGTTAGCGAAGAACCGCACCCAGAACTCTTGAGCCAAATCCCACTGCTAGTGGGCGACATTATTAAAGCGCTACCCGATGCCAACTTAACGACCGCAAAAAGCATTATCGCCGTCACCAATGATCAAATGCTAAACCTGGAAGTTGCGCTGATGGCCACGGAAAGTACGTTGATACGCGATCGCACGTTCTCGCCCGTTGTCCGCACCCGCAATCAAGAATTCAGCGAAAATCTGGCAGCGCTCATGCCTGATGCTCAAACGTTTTGCCCCTATGCCCTTTCAGCCGAAGCCTTTGCCGGAGCTGCTTTTGGCGAAAACGTTCTGGGGCTTTTTCGGCTCAGCGGCCAAACCATTTTGATTGTTGAATACACTATTAGCTGGGGCGATACGCTAATAGGGCATCAGCTAGCCAAGATTGCCTACGGATACGGCGTTGTTCCTATTCTGCAAGAAACAAAAGACGCGCACGGTCGGCCCGGCACCGTCATTTTGCCCAGGGACGAGCAGCATTTGAAAGTGGGCGATCGCCTTTTCATACTCTCATCCATCAATGGACTGCGCCGCATAGAATGCGGAGAAATGACGCTCCCTCGGCGCTGGCAGATCTCCACCGATAGACCAGTCAACCCAGAGGCGATCGCTGACACGGCTCAGCTCTTATCACAACTGACAGACTGCGCCCTCGAAGAGGCTCAGCGGTTTGTTCAATCAGCGCCCAAGCAAACAATAGAAGTCAACCTTTATGATTATCAAGCCGCCCATATCGTTCAAAAGCTAAGAGAGCGATTCCCGCTCAAAATCATCCCGTTAGGCATGGCGACTCACTTCTAGAAGCTGCTGACGCCAATGACATCTACGTCTTACAATCAATTAAAGATAATTAAGTTGAAGACAAGTCCGAAGACCAGTCCATATACGCTGCTCTAATGACAACCCTGGAAAATCAAGACGCGGCTGAGCAGCCCCCAACCGATCACTCAGCCTCTCGTCAAACTGAAGTCGTCGAAACCGCTGCTAATAAGCCACTTCCTATGGGTAGTCAGCTCGTTAGGCAACCAAGTACGAGTAGCTGGCGGCGTTTACGCAGGAGCGCGGCGCGTCATCCTAGGCTCATTCAGTTCGGAATTTTGGGTGCGATCGCCACGGGCACTGCGGGTTTCCTGCTATACAGTCTTTTCAAAGGTGCTTGGTCAGCCAACCAAAACAATTTGGCCATTCTCCAGAGCATTTCTAGGATGGAGTTGAGCGGAAAAAGCGCGATCGCCATTCATAACAATCCGCAAAAAGTCATCACCCACACCTTCACATCGCTAGAGCCTTACGTCGCCGCAGACGGCTGGGAATGGCGCAATCGCTTTGGCAGCACCATCACCTATCAAAAACAGGATCGCTGGCTAATCGCCTCCTGCACGCCCTATTCGCCGCTATATTTAGTTTGCGACCTCAACGAAGTCCCCTAGCAAAAAGTCTGTAACGACTATCTCCATATGAGAGGTTTACGAGAAAATTCTGCGGATTCCTTAGCACATAGCGTTTGATCGCTATTACCGATACGCTACGAATTTTTCAAAACGTGGGTAGCCATTATGAAGCGGTAGAGCTTCGCGAGCCTAAGTTTTGGATGCCTGACCTTAAATTAGGAATTTGCGCCTGGAAAGGTAAGTTTCAAGGGATAAACCGGCTTTGGCTGCGCTGGTTTGATGAAACTGGCCAGATTGTAAAAACCGAAGCCGAAAAACGTAAGCAGGATCGGTCAGCTTTGGAAGTGGAGCGCGATCGCTCCCAAAAACTAGCCCAAAAACTCCGCGAACTAGGCATAGATCCAGATGCAATCCAATAGGTTGATCATTATCACAGCATTCATTATTGCAGCCCTATCAGGTGCGGCAGCCTATAGTCTATTATTCAGTGCGGCTTTAAGCCAAGGCGAAGATAATCGGCAAGCTCATCTCGCTATTTTAAAGCTAGAAATTGGTCGCGCAGATGCAGTGGTGTTAGGCGGTGATCGCAATCGTTTGCTAATTGCCAATAAGCCGCACAATCTGGAGCGCTATCTAGCTCGCGAAGGATGGCAACTATCAGATCGTTATGGAGCACTCATGATCTTTGAACGAAACAAGCCGCAGGCGCAAACATTAGATGCATCCTGTGGCATGTACTCACGATTCTATTCAATTTGCGATATCAGCGAGCCTCGTAAAGCTAAGCAACCCTAGCAGCAGGCAAAGCAGCCGGAACAGCCACAGGCTCAGGCACAAAGAACTCACGGATGAGTCTCGCGATCGCCCGCTGCACCACGCCGCTCACCACCCGTCGACCAATATCTCGCGCCTCAGAGCGCACAATCAGCTTAGGCACAACGTTGGCCACCAAGCTCGCATCCACGCCCGGCGTATCTCTCAAAATCTTCAAAATTCGCACAATCTGATCCCAATTGCTTTGGGCGCTAATCCCTGCGGTTTGTCCTACAGTTCCCTGCCCCTGGCCCGGTAGTTTGAGCGCTCTAGCCACCTGCTTTACTAAGCCATAGCCTGCCTTATCAATTTCTTTTGCCAGCTCTTCTGCAATCCGCAGCCGCAAAAACTCACCGCGCTCCGAAAACAGATACTCTATCGCCTGATTCAAGACATCATCTAGATTGTAGTTATCGCTGCTTCGAGCATTATTCATCAAGTTTTCTAGCCGATTCCAGCGAAAGCTTCCGTCTTGAAACAGCAGCTCCTGCAAAGACTGACGCAGCTGCGGAGCCGGATCGGTCAGCAACCTGCGCGCTACATACGGATAGGCTTTACTCAATACCTTAAAGTCAGGATCTACCGTAATCGCAATCCCGTCTAGCGTCACCAGCGAACGAATAATCAGCGCGTAGTAAGCAGGCACCCGAAACGGATACTCGTACATCAGCGCCGAAAACTCATCGGTGATGCTCTTCAAGTTCATTTCCGCCACGCTCGCCCCTAGTGCATTATTAAATACACCTGCTAGCGCCGGAATAATTGGCCTCAAATCCGTATCCGGCGTCAAAAACTCCAGATCCACGTAGTCTTGAGCCAACCCTTCAAAGTCACGATTCACCATATGGACAATCGCCTCAATCAGGCCGTAGCGCTGATAGGGTTCCACCTCGCACATCATGCCAAAGTCTAAGTAAGCTAGCTTGCCGTCCTCGGTCACCAGTAAATTGCCGGGGTGCGGATCGGCATGAAAAAAGCCATGCTCCAAAAGCTGACGCAGCGAGCACTGCACGCCCACCTCAATCACATGCGTAGGATCAATCCCTCTAGCGGCTAGCTCATCCAATGCCGTCAGCTTAACGCCATCAATCCATTCCATCGTCAGCACTCGCCGTCCGGTGTACTGCGGGTAAATACCGGGCACTACAATTTCGGGCAAATATCCATATAGCTTGGCAAATCGCTCTGCGTTGGCTCCTTCATGGTTGTAGTCCATCTCTTCGAAGATGCGCGTGCCAAACTCATCCACAATGCTGACCAAATCGCTGCGAATTTGCTTGATGTTTTTGGTCGCCCAAGCTGCGATCGCTCGAATAATATAAATATCTTTGGTAATTTGATCGGCCAAGCCTGGACGCTGAACCTTTACAGCAACAATCTCACCTGTATTTAGCTCACCTTTGTAAACCTGACCCAAAGACGCAGCGGCAATCGGATCGGGCGATAGGTAGGCATACACCTCTGAGGGCGGTTGACCAATTTCTTCCTCAATAAATCGCATCGCGATCTCATTTGAAAAAGCTGGGAGCTGATCTTGCAGCTTCACCATTTCTGCCATAGTCGTGGGCGAAACCAAGTCAGGGCGAGTCGAGAGCGCCTGACCCACCTTGATATAAGCCGGGCCTAACTTGGTGAGCATATTCCTTAGCCCAACCGCTCGCTTCGGCTCATTCACTTTTTGGCGGCCCGTCAGCTTATCCCACAGCAAGCCAAATACATAGCCAAACGCAATCCAAAAAATATGAATCAAACGAAATAAAATTTGGAACGGGCGCTTGCGGTAGAAAGCGGCGATCGCGTCCGGATCATAAACCAAAATATCTTCTAGCGATCGCGGTGGCATGGTCGCTCCCGTCGCGGAAGCAGCTGTCCCGGTCGCAGGCGATCGCAAAGACTCACGAGCGCTCATCTCGTCCATCACCCCGGCATCTGCTAACGATGAGGGAATCGGCTCGCCCACCGCATCTAAAACGACCACAGGAGTCGTCGGCTGAGCGGGATGGCTAAATAGATCGGGCGAGGCTGCACACATAGAGAATCTTTAGTATATGGAGAGAGCGACGTAGCCGTCAGGACGCAGAAATCAAACAGTAGAGACCGTTAATAGAGAAGCCGTAGAGACTGTGCAAAAATTTAGAAGCGACGCAAAGTCTTCAAAAAATGTGGGGGTCTGATCACGGCCTATGAGCTACGACTGTAGAATAAACACTGAAGAATAAATACTGAGTCGGTTCAAAAGGCCTGCTTTATCAGGCTTAGACTCAAAAAGCTCAGCAATGTAAACGATTGTATCAAGATATTGAGAGATGAAAACTGCATCGAATGATAGATGTTTGGCCCTTAAAGTTATTATCTCGACCAATCAGTACAATTATTAGTACAAACCCGCATATAGATTCCTCGATTGCGATATTGATTGCAACATTTCTTTTATTCTCAAAAGCCCCACCGCCGATGACCGTACGCCTGCGTTTAGTGGCTGCTTCCGCTCAATTTTTCTCAACCCATCACGACGTAGGGCCATGCTGGTTTCTTTAAAAATCGAGAACTTTGCCCTCATTGATCGGCTAGATCTTGAGCTGCAACCCGGACTCAACGTGCTAACAGGCGAAACCGGAGCCGGTAAATCGATCATATTAGACGCGATTGACGCAGTGCTAGGGGGGAAAGCCTCAGGAAGATGGGTAAGAACCGGCACCGATAAAGCGCATATAGAAGCAGCCTTCAATCTAGATTCGCGGGTTTCAAGCTGGCTAGACGCGAACAAAATTCCGACCAAAGGCGATCTGTTTGTCTGTCGGCGCGAGCTAACGGCAGGCAAAAGCTCGGTTCGCAGCAAGTCTCGGCTCAACGGCATCGTCGTTAAAAAGCCCCAGATGGATGAGCTGCGCCGCCTGCTGATCGAAATTACCGCTCAAGGTCAGACCATGCAGCTCGGCTCGCCCGATCTTCAGCGCGACTGGCTAGATGGATTTGGTGATAAAGCGCTGGTAAAACAAAAGCGGCAGGTCGCCGATGACTACGCAACGGCGACGACCGCAAAAAAGCTGTTAGAGACTCGCCGTCGAGCCGAGCAGCAGCGAACCGATCAGCTAAATATGTTTGAGTTTCAAAGCAAAGAGCTAACAGCAGCAGCCATTGAAGATCCAGATGAGTTAGAAAGCCTCCAGATAGAGCATCATCGGCTTAGCCACAGCGTCGAACTTCAGCAGCAGAGCTACCAAACCTATCAAATTCTCTATGAGAACGATGAGGGCAAAGCTTGTGCAGATATGCTGGGCCAGGCTGAAGCCACGCTGAGCGACATGCTGCGCTTTGATCCAGAGGTTGAGTCGATTTTGGAAATGGTGAGTGAGGCGATCGCCCAAGTACAAGAAGCGAGCCGTCAAATCAATGCCTACGGCGAAAATATCGAAACCGACCCCGAACGCTTAGAAGAAATAGATCAGCGCATCGCGCAGCTCAGGCAGCTTTGCCGAAAGTACAGCCGAGATTTGCCAGAGCTAATTGAGTACTACCAGAGCATTCAGGCGGCTTTAGCCGCGCTCACCGGCGACGGCCAGTCCATCGAAGATCTAGCTGCTGACTACCAGCAAAAGCAAGCCACCTTACTCAAAAGCTGCCATCAACTCACCCAGCTGCGTCAAACAGCCGCCAAAAAGTTAGAGAAAAGCCTGGTCGCTCAGCTTAAGCCTCTGGCAATGGAACGGGTGAAATTTAAGGTCGGCATTCAGTCTCAAGCGCCCACCGTTCACGGCGCAGATCTGGTTTCTTTTTTGTTTAGCCCTAACCCTGGCGAACCGCTTCAGCCGCTGCTAGAAATTGCTTCCGGCGGTGAAATGAGCCGGTTTCTACTCGCGCTCAAAGCCTGCTTTTCGGGCATCGATCCAATTGGCACCATGGTGTTTGATGAGATCGACGTGGGCGTTTCGGGTCGGGTGGCTCAGGCGATCGCTGAAAAACTCTACCAGCTCGGCCAAAATCATCAGGTACTTTGCGTCACCCACCAACCGCTCGTTGCCGCGATGGCCGATGCGCACTATCACGTAGGCAAGCATGTCGTCCCCGCCCGAGAAAAAGTGGCTGAACCCGACGCGGCTAAACCTGATGCGATCGCCACCCCCGCTAAAGAACGCACCCCCGTTAAAGAACGCACCATCGTTAAAGTGACGCCATTAGATGTCTCAGAGCGCCGGGAAGAGCTGGCCCAGTTGGCAGGGGGAAAATCGCACAGTGAGGCGATCGCCTTTGCCGATTCTCTGCTTTTACAGGCCGAAACAATCCGTAAGGCAGGGTGATCCATCTCCCGTCAAGCATTACTATTAAAAACGCTTCGGCTTGATATCCTTTAGCCAAACACCGTCTTTTAGAGTAAGTAACCACTTTGCTGAGTGCCTTCTTCACCTTTGCAACCCCTCCAGACATTGCCTGGCTCGCTGAGGCGATCAAGCCCGCCATCGACAGCCCGGCCATCGACAACCCAGCCATCGAAGAAAATCTGCGGCAGTTCCTGCTAGTGCTGTCGGTCTCTCTCGGGGTGGCTACTCTTTCGAGAGTTCTCAGCTTTCTACGCAATATTCCTTATACGCTGCTGCTGCTGGTCGTGGGGTTAGGCTTAGCCGTTGCCGACGTGCGGCTAGTCAATCTCTCGCCCCAGCTAATTCTCTTCATTTTCTTGCCGCCGCTGCTTTTTGAAGCCGCCTGGAACATTCAATGGAGCCGATTAAAAAGCGACTTATTTCCAATTCTTCTTTACGCGATCGTGGGCGTCATCATCTGCATAGCAGGTCTAGTCTTGGGCCTACAGCAGTTCGCCGGAGCCTCGCTGGCCACCGCGCTTTTAGTCGGTGCGAGTCTGTCGGCCACAGATCCGGTTTCCGTCACGGCCCTTTTTAGAGAGCTAGGCGTCGATAAAAGACTCACTACGCTCATGGAAGGCGAAAGCCTGTTTAACGATGGCGTTGCCGTAGTCGCCTTCAATTTATTATTAGCCATCGCCATTGGCGCAGAGCAATTTCAGGTGTCTGTAACCATTGCTAGGTTCGCCATATTTGTCGGGCTAGGCATTGCCCTAGGCGGACTCATTGGTTTTGGCATCTCCTTTCTCACGCAGCGATTCGATATTCCCCTGGTAGAGCAGTCTCTCACGCTAGTTTCGGCCTACGGCACCTACATCGTGGCCGAAGAGCTAGGCGGCTCAGGCGTAATTGCTGTGGTCACCACCGGTTTGATTCTGGGCAACTTTGGCTCGCGCATTGGCATGAACCCTCGAACGCGGCTGGTCGTGTCTGAATTCTGGGAATTCCTGGCCTTTTTCGTCAACTCCATCGTATTTTTGCTCATTGGCGACCAGGTGCGCTTTCAAT
>JBBSOB010000028.1:0-24983 GCA_038260205.1 Phormidesmidales cyanobacterium | reverse complement strand
GGCAACGACGCTTTCTTCTTTGCCGACCCAGTGCGTGAATCGGTTGGTCAGCTTGCCGGTAACGGTGACCTTAAAGTCTTGAATTTGGTAGTCGAGAACCTGGCGAACCAGCGGCGGAATCGAAACGGTTTCTAGCTGGTAAATAAGCTGTGCATCTGCGTTGCTAACGGGTAAAAGGTTAGGCAGTGCTGGGTCATGTTCTGCTAGCGTAGCGAGCTGCTCGGGCTGGATAGACCAATGCGTCGCTCTCGCAAGCGGCTGGAATCCGTTGTGCCGGTAAAGGGCTAGTCCAAACTTATCGTTGACGTCGGTTTCACTAATCCAGTACTGGGCCTCACGAATGTTTTCAAAGCAATGACGCAGCAAGTGCGAGCCAACGTCCATGCCCAAACGCATTTTGCCTTCGCCCTGGCCGTTCCCTGCGCTATTTTCAGCACTATCTCTCAAGCTGTTTTGAACGCTGCGAGCCAGATTGACCAGCATCCGATCAATTTTCCAGGTGCTGAGCGTGTGGTTAAAAGGCGAAACCTGAATCATGCCTTGCAGCTCGCCGCTAGCTTCGGCCACAAAAGCCGAGAAAAGATGCCGCAGCGGATTTGGAAAGAGCGTCAGTGCCTTAATCGGGCCATACCAGCGCCGGAGCTGCCGAATGTATTCACCAATTTCCGGTGCCTCGGTGGCATGAGAGGCGATTTCGGTTGCGCCTTCTACCTGTACGCGATCCAGATCGCGCAGGTGAATAGGGCGAATAATCAGGGCATCGGTGGAGGGCGTTTGCGTCATGAGAGGTTCTGTCTAGAGCTAGACTTTGGGCCGGATGAGAACGACGGGCGTTTGCTCGTCGGCATTACCGGCTGGATTATCGATCAGCGCTTGTACAATCAGCCGTTGATCGGTGTTAGCGGTCGCTGCTAATATTTTAACCGCTTTCAAATCGTTAACGTCTACAATCGCCGCTTTTAACCCGGTTTCCTGATAAATCTGATCGACTAGACGCTGAGAATGAGCTGGCCCTAGCACGATGAACTGATCAAATGGTGGCAGGGTGCCCGTAACGTCATCAATCAGACGAGCCTGCTCTCCAGCGAGCTGATAAAACATGCCAGGCTTGCCCAAAACTTTGGCGATCGCACCTACTGCAAAAGCATAAGCCACCTGCCAGGGGCCAGAAACGTCAATTAGCGTCTGCATCCCGCAGGCCGTCGCCAGACTAGAAGTCGGCATGAAGTAGTAGCACAGCCTTTTGGCCAACCAGCCGGGCTTAACCGTGTTGGGATGGCGCAGTCTGCCTTGCATAATGGCCACGGGCGTTTCGCCAATGGTGACGATATCGCCGGGTTGAGCGCAGGGTTTAACGTAGTGCTTAACAATTTCGACAGTGTCATCGAGATTGGTGAGCAAATGCGTGGGCACTGGCAAAATTTGAGCAACGCTATTTTCGCGCCAGTTGTTTGCGGCTTCGGGCTTAGGAAACTTGAGGGGGACAATCAGGTGCCCGGTTTTGGGAATGCGTCCTTCTGGGCCGTAGGTAACGTAGTTGACCTTTAGCCAAAGGGATTTTAGCTGCGTGAGATCCGCGCCCGTAATGTCCACTTTGATTTTTGCTTGAGTCGCTTTACCGGTTTTGACGATATAGGCAAACCAGTAGCTATCTGGGCGAGCGGGAAAATCTTCGTGCTGAGGAATCACCTCTGTTTTGACGGTAATACCTGCTGTGCTGCCGCTGGAGAGGAGCTGATAGTCTAGGGTGACTTCTGGAACAAAAATCTCTAGGGTGCGGGTGCGATTGGTGAAAACGGTATCGAGCGAGATGGCGTAGTGAGCAGGCTCGAAGATGTCTAGATTCCAGTCGGTGGCGGTGAGTTCTAGGTCGTTGCCGGGGCGCTGGCGGTACTGCCATTCGATGAATAGGTAGATGGCGATGCTGATGAGGATCAGCAACCCGATTAGGGTTCCTAGAACTGACATGTTTGGCTTGGACTCCTTATTTTTTAGGGACTGAAGCTACGCTTGCTTGTGCTCAGTACCCAGACAGATAACAGATTGTAGGCGTAAAGCGGCATCCCAAAGCAAGTTGGCGGCAAGTTAAATCTGCACTAAAAGATATTAAAAGATGGGTCAAAGCAAGTTAAATAAAGCATCGTCTAGTTCGTAACCCAGCATTTGAGTCATGAATTTTAGGCGCGATCGCGAAACGCCTCCACCGGAGGATCGCCCATCCATTCCTTTTTCTTTTAGCCAAGTATCTAGCGTAAAGACCTTACTCATCACAAATATTTCCAGGGCTTCTGGGTTGTAGCGAATGCCGTCTATCGGGCTGAACTGATGGGGCACCAGCATGGCGGTATAGCGGCTTAGCTCTCCAGATTCCCAGTCTAGATACAGTGGTAGCCAGGGATACTGGGCATCTAGGCGCAGAAACCACAGGCGGACTTCGGGAATTTCAGAGAGTTCTCTGGGGTCGTCGGCTTCGCGGGGGAAATCGATATCAAAGGCAAAGGTGAGGTGGCGATCGCTTAAAACTTCGGGCTGGGCCAAAACAGCGTCAATGACGGTTTGAGCCGGGGCTAAATCGAGCGATTGGAAATTTTCGGTGGTGAGGGCGATTCTCCGGGGGAGAGGCTGCGCCAACGCGCGTCTGGTATCCGTCATTAGAGCCGTTAAGTTAGTATTGTTTTCTTCAGTTTCGTTATTCAGTTTAGTGAAAGGCGTCGTCATGGTTGACTCTTCTACCTCAGCCTCCTCCAGTTCAAGCGGCGCAAAGCCTCTACGTATCTGCATCACGCTGGGCACTCGCCCCGAAGCGATTAAGCTCGCCCCTGTCATTCAAACCTTTCAAAAGCTACCGCAGTTTGAAACAAAAGTCGTTTTAACCGGGCAGCACCGAGAAATGGTGGCGCAGGTCATGTCTTTATTTAACCTGAGTGCAGATTACAATCTGGATATTATGCAGCCCAAACAGACGCTCAGCGACATTACCTGTCGCAGTCTAACGGGTTTAGAATCGCTGCTGGTCGAAATGCAGCCGGACATGGTGATTTCGCAAGGCGATACGACCACGGCCTTTGCCGCAGCGCTAGCGGCTTTTTATCAGCAAATTCCGGTAGGCCACGTCGAGGCGGGTCTGCGCACGGACAATATTTTGAATCCGTTTCCAGAAGAAGCCAATCGGCGGCTAGTCTCACAAATTGCAACGCTACACTTTGCCCCCACCGAGACCTCCGTGAAAAATCTTCGAGCCTCTGGCGTTATGCAGGGCATTCACCAGACCGGAAACACCGTAATTGACGCGCTGCTGACCGTGGCCGAAAAAGCGCCCGTTTGCGAAGTGCCCGGACTCGACTGGGACAGCCACCGGGTGATTTTATCGACGGTACATCGCCGGGAGAATTGGGGCGCTCCACTCAAGGACATTTCTCAAAGCTTTCTAGAAATATTAGAGCGGTTTCCAGACACTGCGCTGCTGCTGCCCCTGCATCGAAACCCAACGGTACGCGAGCCATTAAAAGCTGCGTTGGCCGATCATCCTCGGGCTTTTTTAGTGGAGCCGCTGGACTATGCGCAGCTAGTAGGTGCTATGAAGCGCTGCTATTTACTGCTAACGGACTCGGGTGGGCTGCAAGAAGAAGCGCCTGGCTTAGGAAAGCCTGTCCTGGTGCTAAGAGAGACGACTGAGCGACCGGAGGCCGTTGAGGCAGGCACCGCTAAGTTGGTGGGCACAGATACGACTACGGTGGTCGAAGCGGCCTCAGAATTGCTAAGCGATCAATCGGCTTATTTGAAGATGGCTAAAGCGGTGAATCCGTTTGGAGACGGACAGGCGGCTCGGCGAATCGCTGAGATTGTGACAAATTTCTTCGCTTAGGGTGGATTTGCTCCTGGTTTCTGCCTGCTTCTAGTTTCTGCTTATTCCTTGTTTTTTCCTGGGTCTTTGCTGTTTTTAATTAGATTTTTCTTGGAGCTTTTGAGTTCTTTCCACATCTTTTTGATGTCGTCGTAGGCTTGAGCGCTGCTAATTTTGCCGCCGGTTTCTAAGCCACAAATTAAAACGACTCTCTGCGCAAACTCCTGCAAATTGGCATTAAAAGCTAGATTTTGAGGTGTAAATTCACCGTGATATTGGCCACGCGGCGTTACAAACTCATCTAGCTGACGTTTTTTGTCTTGATCAGACATTGAATGCTCCCATTTTTTTATATAGAGACGAATCTCTGAATCTCTGGGCGCGCTGCCCTTTTCAGACTATTTCACCCTAAGACTAGCCGTGACATTAATTTTATATCTATTGTAGGGAGTAGAACTAGAGGAAGTAGAAAGGAAGTAGAACGTTTTTTAGGTGGGGTGGGGGCGATCGCCTGTTCAGAAACCGGCCTTTTGTCCCTGAAAAGCATTGAATGGATAGGTAAAATGGTTATATCCACACCTTTGAATCTGTCCGATACTGCTGAATCTGTCCGATACTGCGCGCGATTTGATCGGTTTTTAAATTGCGCCCACTATCACGCTCGCTACTTTTCCCTCATTATTTTTTTGCTTATGCCTTCTAGCCTAGCGTCTGCGATCGCTCGCTTTATTCCGACCCTTCAGCAGCGGCTTTCGCTAAAACGAGCCGCCCCTACGCTTTCATCTTTTGCCATTAAGGTGGGTTTGGGCGCAGGCATCGTGGCGCTTTCGGCAGCACCTGGGTTGGCTAGCGATCGCATTGTGCTGAAAATAGGGCCACTGCGCCAATCGATTGAGTTAAAGGACTTAGAAAGCTTTGCCCGCACGGGCGAAGTGCCCAACAGCCTGCGACTTTATAGCGGGATTTTGTCCCCCGAGGTGCAGAAATCGCTTTACCAAAAGCTAGATCTCGATCCTCGGATGAGCGATCGCATTATTGAAGATGTGCTCGACTCGGCCAATGGCAAACTGCTGCTAGATGCGCTGACTCGAGTTGCGCCCAACATGACGCTAGATCAGCTACAGGGCGCGATTCGATTAGCGGCTATGCAGGCAGACGGCCTGAATATAATCGGCGTTTTGCAAGCAATTCCCGAAGAGAGCTTAGAAGTAGATTTGACGGCCGCGATTGGTTTGATCTCTCAGCTAAACTTTTCGACGCTAGAGAGCCGTTCGCTCAGCGGCGTCCTCGATCAAGAACTCAATGTCGCTTTGGCCGCCCCCCCTAAAAGCGATCTCGATCCCGCGGCGGCAGGCTCACAGCAGACTCATCAGCGCAGTATCACGATGTTTGATCCCGAACGTCAGCGCCCCATTCCGGTCGAAATATACTGGGGCCAAAAACCGCAAGGGCCGCTAGTGGTGCTGTCTCACGGGTTTGGCGCAGATCGGTTCTTTTTGAAATACATTGCCGAGCACCTGAGCTCTCATGGCCTAACGGTGGTATCGCTAGAGCATCCGGGTAGCAATCTGCAAGCCTTACAGGGGCTGCCTATCGACCCGGCTGTTGTCGAATCGCCGAGCCGCCTGCTCCCGGCTACCGAATTTTTAGATCGCCCTCGAGACGTTAGCTTCATGCTCGATCGCCTGGAGGAGTTAAACCAGCAGCCTGATTTTCAGGGCTTGTTTAATACTCAAGACGTGACGATTATTGGTCATTCTTTGGGCGGCTATACGGGACTAGCGCTAGCTGGGGCGAAGCTGGACTTGCGATCGCTCCAAACCTTTTGCGACACCATTGAGCCGCTCGCCGTTTCCCCTGCCGATTGGCTGCAATGTGCGGCGGTAGATTTACCCGAACAGCAGGCCGACTTGAGCGACGATCGGATCAAGCAGGTCATGGCGATGAACCCGCTAGTCGGTCAGCTTTTTGGCAAGGCCGGATTATCTGAGGTAAAAGTGCCGACGCTGCTGATGACGGCGACGAAAGATGGGGTCACGCCGACGCTTGATCAGCAGCTAAAGCCCTTTACTCAGCTGGCAGGGCCAAAGTATTTGCTGGCCGTTATCGGCGGTACTCATCTTAGCGCTGGCGATCCAGGCAACGTCAATCCGGCGCTCACTCAGCTCCCGTTTATGGCTGAGCTAGATGTCCAGCAAACGTCCGAACTCAGACGAGCGCTACGCGGCTTGTCTCTCAGTTTTGTTGAACAGCAAACGCCTGAGGCTGAAGCCTACAAGCCGTTTTTGAGCGCGGGCTACGTGCAGTCTTTTTCAACCTCTGATTTACCCCTACGGTTTACCGAAACGCTGCCGAGCAGTTTGGACAGTTGGCTAGGGCTAACCCATCAGCTTTCCGATGGGCGATCGCTCGACACCACCGATCGACTGGTGTCTTTGGGCTACTTGCAGACCTTAGAAAATAAGGCGGAGTTGCAGAAGTCGATGGCGGTGCATTTGCGAGCGCAGTCCGTGGTTACGGTGTTGAGATCGCCCTTACCTTTCATCGCTAGCCGCTAACGCCCATCAAGATTTCTCAGAAAAATTTGAATTTCGCCCTCTCCAACCGACGATTGTGCTGTAAAAATAGAAGACCTTACCCCTTTTCAGCGGAGAAGATCGATGGCCGATAATCGCAAAAGTCAGGCAATTACCCAGGGCGTACAGCGGGCACCTAACCGGGCGATGCTTAGAGCCGTAGGTTTTCAAGATGGCGACTTTAATAAGCCTGTCGTCGGACTAGCCAACGGCTACAGTACCATCACGCCCTGCAATATGGGCATTAACGACTTAGCCCTACGCGGTGAAAAAGCCCTGCGCGAAGCGGGCGCAATGCCCCAAATGTTCGGCACCATCACCATCAGCGACGGCATTTCGATGGGCACCGAAGGGATGAAATATTCCTTAGTCTCGCGCGAAGTGATTGCCGATTCGATTGAGACGGCCTGCCCCGGACAGAGCATGGATGGCGTGCTAGCCATTGGCGGCTGCGATAAGAATATGCCGGGTGCGGTGATGGCGATCGCCCGCATGAACATCCCCGCCGTCTTTGTCTACGGCGGCACCATCAAACCCGGCCACCTAGATGGCGAAGACCTCACCGTCGTCAGCGCCTTTGAAGCCGTTGGTCAATACAGCGCCGGTAAAATCGATAAAGAACGACTCGACGCGGTAGAGCGTCACGCCTGTCCGGGCGCAGGTTCCTGTGGTGGCATGTTTACCGCCAACACCATGTCTTCCGCAATTGAGGCCATGGGCCTGAGTTTGCCAAAGTCTTCCACCATGGCCGCCGAAGATGAAGAAAAAGCCGTCAGCACCGAAAAATCTGCCTTTACGCTCGTAGAAGCCATTCGTCAGCAGATTTTGCCCAAAGACATTCTCACTCGCAAGGCATTTGAGAATGCGATGGCGGTGATTATGGCCGTGGGCGGTTCGACCAATTCGGTTTTGCATTTATTGGCGATCGCGCACACCGTCGGCGTAGACCTCACCATTGACGACTTCGAAGCCATTCGCCTTAAAGTCCCTGTCTTCTGCGACCTCAAGCCCTCCGGTAAATACGTCGCCACCAACCTCCACGACGCAGGCGGCATCCCTCAAGTCATGAAAATGCTGCTAAACGCAGGCTTACTCCACGGCGACGCCCTCACCGTCAGCGGTAAAACCATCGCCGAAACCCTAGCCGACATCCCCGACTTGCCCCCCGCCGACCAAGACGTTATTCGTCCTTTCGACCAACCTATCTATCCTCAAGGACACCTCGGCATCCTCAAAGGCAACCTTGCCCCCGAAGGCTCCGTCGCCAAACTCACCGGCATCAAAAAACGCACCATCACCGGCCCCGCCCGCGTCTTCGAATCTGAAGAAGACTGCCTAGATGCAATTTTAGCCAACAAAATCAAAGCAGGTGACGTACTGGTCATCCGCTACGAAGGGCCAAAAGGGGGGCCAGGAATGCGCGAAATGCTCGCCCCCACCTCAGCCATTATCGGCGCAGGACTCGGCGATTCCGTGGGCCTAATCACAGACGGTCGCTTCTCCGGTGGAACTTACGGCATGGTCGTCGGCCACGTCGCCCCCGAAGCCGCAGTCGGTGGCACCATCGGCCTCGTCAACGAAGGCGACTCTATCACCATCGACGCCGATAAGCTGCTATTGCAAGTGAATGTATCCGACGAAGAGTTAGCCCAACGCAGAACTCAGTGGAGTCCGCCAAAGCCTCGGTATGAGCGCGGTGTGTTAGCAAAGTACGCCAAGCTAGTGTCCTCAAGTAGTAAAGGTGCAGTCACAGATAAAGATCTGTTCTAAATCCGGATGCGATAGGGTAGAGGTGCAGAATAGGATCAGTAGTTCTCTTTCGCACCTCGCACCTCGCACATCCCACTGAAGGATAGGCGTAATAATTAGTTCGACTACAGTTCAAAATTTTTGTCAGGAGGTAGTGAAAAATTCCAACCTGAGAAAATTATTCTATTTGGTTCTTACTCTGACAGAGAATCCACTCAAGATTCTGACATCGATTTACTCGTGATTATGTCTCTAGAAGGTCATCCGGTCGAAAAAACAATCGAAATTCGACATGCTATTGACTATCACTTTGCCTTGGATTTGCTAGTGCGATCGCCCAAACGCCTGCAACAACGTCTGGAAATGGGTGATTTTTTATTCGAGAAAATTTGCAAAAAGGGTGCGTTCTTTATGAAAGAAGTCACGCAAGAGTGAACCAAAAAAGCAGGGAGCGATTTCTCATCCGCTGAACTACTGTCCATACAGTTGTAACCAAACTTCGATCTCATTTTCTTTTTAAGTCAACAGTGCATCGAAAAGTATTTTAAGGCTTGTCTACAGGAAGCAGATATTTTCTTCCTTAAAATACGTCTATTACTAGACTTACTTCTACCTACCGCATCGCACCTAAAAGATATGCGGCCCGAGTCAAGCCCGTTAAGTACCTACGCTGTTGAATTTCGCTATCCTGGGTCATCCGCGACACAAAGGCTTGCAACTAATGCTCTACAAGATTGCGCTAATATTCGAGAAATAATTAGGAAACACCTCAAATTAGATGCAGATAATACTGACGAAACGGAAGAGACAACAGAATGAATTAATACAGTACGACCATCAAATAGTCTAACAAAGATCAGCTTCTCTTATGATAATTCTAGAATTTTCTGAGCGTGCTCTGATATCTTGCATTCACAGCAAACCCTGAAAAAAGGCTGTACACAGTAGAGAAGAAGTCGTTAAAAGATACTTGAAGGCTTGATAGAGAAAGGTGGACGATGCAAAGATGCACAACACTCACCATGCTGAACGCTGCATGCCTTAGAATAAGCCGTAGCAAAACTATATTCTATGAAAAATGATAGACAAACCTACTCTCTTAAGAGAACTTGAG
Organism: Phormidesmidales cyanobacterium; assembly: GCA_038260205.1. Taxonomy (GTDB): domain Bacteria; phylum Cyanobacteriota; class Cyanobacteriia; order Phormidesmidales; family Phormidesmidaceae; genus Phormidesmis. The sequence continues at coordinate 15,700 of JBBSOB010000028.1, read as the reverse complement.
ATTGGCTCAGTAGTCGCGGAACAAGATAACCTTCTGTCGCGCTGTTTTGTAAAACACCCAGTTCTATCAGAACTTATCAATGATAGGAAAGACATCGTACTGGGAGCGAAGGGGGCTGGAAAGTCTGCCCTGTGGAAAGAGCTTAAGGATAGTCAAGAAAGATATTCGGAAATTGACAATGTACACATTCACCTAATTACCAATCCCTCCGGAGATCCAGAGTTTCGGGACGTGCTAGCTGCTATATCTTCAGAAGAATTTCCCGAGTCAGATGATCTAAGGGTTGCATGGCGTCTGTACTTCCTATCTCAATTCTGGCGCGCTGCCGAGCCTCTGATCACTCCATCCTCGGCAGAAAACTGGAACTATGTCAGCATAAGCGAAGAAATTAAGCGTTATGGAATCGACAACGGACAACCTAGTAACTTAAAGATGGCTTTCGCTTACGCAATTGCTAAGGCTCGCGCACTCAAGAATTTGAGCTTGAAATGGAAAGAAGGTTTTGAGTTAGAGTTTGACAGCATGCAGCTCCACGCTGGTGGCAGTATTATGGCTGTTCCGTTCAACAAGATTATCGAATCAATCGATGATGCTCTTAAGACTGAAGGTAAAAGAGTATGGCTCGTTCTCGACCGATTGGATGAGATTGTTCTTGGAGACGAAGAACGAGAAAATATAGTTCTCAAAGGTCTCCTTCTAGCATTCCGAGACGTATCTGACTTTAAAAACGCTCGCGTTAAGATTTTTCTTAGAGATGATGTTTATGATCGGGTAACATCCTTAGGTCATTTCCCAGCTTTAACTCACATTCGCAGCAAGTCTTCTGCTCCAATTCGGTGGGAACTTGAAGATTTACTGCATTTGCTAATACGTAGGCTACTCGAAAACCAATCAATCCTTAACATTCTGAACATAAAAGACCGCACAGTACAAACTACGCAGGAAAGACGAGACGTATATTACGGGCTTTTTCCGGAGAAAGTCGATAAAGGACGAGCGGCTGAGGGGTTCAAATGGATTGTAGATCGAATTACTGATGGTAATGGTGTAGCAACTCCAAGAGATCTACTTTCTGTAATTGATGCAGCCCGGCAGTTCCAAATTGAGCAGTTAGAAAGAGATTCTCTAAATTTACCTGGGAGTCAAATCTTTACAGAGGATACGCTAAGAAAAGCAGTTCGAAAAGTAGCGAAAGACAACCTAGAGACCCGCATATTCGCTGAGTATCCAGACTTGCGTCAACCAATTGAAGCTTTTGGAGGTGGAAAAGCTGATCATAATCCTGAAACGCTGAAGGAGCTACTTGGAGATAAATATGAGACTCTTCTGCCTCGGCTTCAGCGAGTGGGCTTCTTGTTTAGGCGTACAAGGAAAGGTGTGCAGGTTTGGACAATTCCCTTCTTCTATAGCTTTGCATTAGATGTAACAAGAGGCGCTGCCTTCGATTTGGAACCGGAGTCGGAAGAAGAATATACGCAGCAAACTCTGGCTTATTGAAAAAAAACAGCAGTTCATCAATTTGGTTAGTAAACATAACCGGAGCAGATTTTTATGCGACTTGCTCTCTACCTCTCACAGGAGCGAGATTGACGAAGTAGTACAGGTTAGAAGTTATGAGTGATACTGTGTCGCGTGTAGTTCGAAAGTAATCCCAACATTTGGGTAGAAACGCCAGTTTTCCTAGATGTGTAGGTTCTCATAGAAACATTGCTGAATTATAGCAAGCCGCACAGAGGCCAAAACAGGGCGTACTTTGATGACCAATCTCAGCACACTTTGTCATGCAAGCATCATAGTGTCACTTGCTATCTATAGAAGCCGGTGGTTACTGGGTTAGTTGTTATATCATTTTCTTAGTGCTAGCCACGAACAAACGATCGCAGCTTTTGAGATAGCCAAAGAAATGCTGACGGCGTGTGCGTATCCTGCTCAATAGGTGCGTTCCGCGATCGCTAAAGCACGAGCTAACTAATCGAGTGTCTGATTTGGTGCCGCTGATGGTAGAGGCTCATAAGGTGTTGGATGCGATCGCACCCAATAAAACCATCGAGTTCTAGACTTTCTTTCAATAAAGTTGCCTTAAACTCTTGTGAGAAATCAGCACAATCTGCCTCGTCAGCCTTTATCCTACAGCTTTATAGTCTAACTCCTTAGCACGATAAACCTTGCAGATGATACCCTCTGACCAAGCTCTGAGCAAAGTCCTAATTTACGATACAACGCTTAGAGACGGTATTCAGCGGCATGGAATTGCCTGCTCGCTCGAAGACAAAATTCAGATTGCCGAGAAGCTAGATCAAGTTGGGATGCCTTTTATTGAAGGCGGCTGGCCAGGAGCAAATCAGGTGGATACGCAACTGTTTAACCACTTTCAGCAAAAGCCGCTGAAAAATTCGCAGATAGTTGCCTTTGGCTCTACGCGGCGGCCTCACCAAAAGGCATCGGAGGATAAAACGCTGAAGGCATTGCTAGATGCCAATACGCGGTGGCTAACTATTTTCGGCAAATCGTGGGACTTACATGTAACCGACGCGCTGAAGGTAAGCCTGGGCGAGAATCTAGCGATGATTCAGGATTCGGTCGAGTTTTTACGGGCTAGTGGCAGACGCCTTATTTACGATGCCGAGCATTGGTTTGATGGCTACAAGGCGAACGCTGAGTACGCTTTGGAAACGCTGAATGCGGCGCTGGTAGGCGGAGCCGAGTGGCTGGTGCTGTGCGATACAAATGGCGGCGCACTTCCCAAAGAAATAGAGACCATTACCCGCGAGGTGCAGAACTGGCTGCAGTGCAGGCAGACAGACTCGTCGTTAAATGAGGCTTTGCCCCGGTTGGGAATTCATACCCATAACGACAGCGGGACGGCAGTAGCTGGGGCCTTGGCAGCGGTGGAAGCTGGGGCGCAGATGGTACATGGCACCATTAATGGCTATGGCGAGCGCTGTGGAAATGCAGATTTGTGCTCGGTGATTCCAGACTTGCAGTTGAAGATGGGCTTTGATTGTTTGGAGTCGTCTCACCTCAGTTCGCTCACACAAATCAGCCGCCACATCAGCGAAATTGTGAACCTGGCACCAGACGACCATGCGCCATTTGTAGGCAGATCGGCGTTTGCCCACAAAGGCGGCATCCACATCAGCGCCGTAGAACGCAATCCTAAAACCTACGAACATATTTGCCCGGAAGCGGTGGGTAACGATCGCCAAATTGTAATTTCTAGCTCATCGGGTGGCAGCACCATTTTGTCTAAGGCGAAGCGCTACGGGCTGGATTTGAAGAAAGGTGACCCGGCAGTTCGGCAGATTGCCGATAGCGTGAAGGCGCTTGAGAGTCAGGGCTATCAGTTTGAAGCCGCTGAGGCTAGCTTTGAGATGTTGATGCTAAAAGCCCTAGGACAGCCGGTCACAAGATTTCAGCTCAAAGGGTTTGAGGTCAACTACAACGTTTTGCAATCAGATGCGCACTGTAATATCGGCGCTCGGGCCACGATTAAGGTCAGCGTAGACCAGGAGGATGTGATGGAAGTCGCTGAATGCGCTGGGCCGGTGTCTGCTTTGGACAAGGCTTTGCGAAAAGCGCTGGTTCAGTTCTATCCGGTCATTGATTCTTTCTATTTGACTGATTATAAAGTGCGAATTCTAAACGGTGAGGCCGGGACATCAGCTAGGGTTCGCGTTTTGGTCGAGTCGAGTGATGGCAATCAGCGCTGGTCAACCATCGGCGTTTCGGCCAACATTTTGGAGGCGTCTTATCAGGCGGTGGCTTCTGGAATAGAATATGGTCTTTGTCGAGTAGTTCCGGCGGTGGCTGCCGTCTAGGTTTTTTTAGTGCGATCGCCATCCGCTTACCGTTGACAACTCCTTCCTTGGACAACAACTCCTGACCATCCTTTAGATTTTTTAAACCGCTCCAATCCAGACAAAAAAAGGGGCCATTTGGCCCCTTAGCTATCTCAAAAACTATCTTAAATCAAACCAAAACAGCAGCGAGCTAATCCAAATAACCCATCAAAGAAGAAGCGTCTTCGCCGGTATCATTATCAGCAATCGGACGATGGCCGGGCAGCATATCAACATTAGAAAAGTCGTGGATGTCCACGGCAATTGGGCGATGACCCGGTAGCGTATCTGTCGTTGATATCTCAAAAGCGTTAGACATAATCGGACGACGACCCGATCCAGATAACGAATCTACCACCTCAATTTCGCTGAGTGAGATGGGCCGGTTATTGGGCAAAGTGTCCGACTCTACAACGCGCGTGTGGTCGGGCAGCTCCATAATTTCATTTTTAGGCGCTCTCACGAGTCCGCCTTTCTTCGCCGTCTCTTTTTTATCTGCCGTCTTAGCATCTGCAGCCGAACTAGCCGCCTTTTTACGCGTGCTAGCGGTGCTCTTATTATTGTCGTTTCCTTCAGTGCTGCTCATCTACATTAACCTGTTTGCTATTAGCGGAACCCTTACCGAGCTGACTGCCGAACTGATTACAAAACCTACTGTTTGGCCATAATCGAAGGCTTAAACTCTCAAATGCCTTAAGAAAATATTATAGAGGAAAACACCACCCATTCGGTTTATGAAAGGTAATAGCCGCTATAACCGCAGCCTTCATTCTGGCTAAAAGCATTGCCGCGCAAAGCCCTTTGAATTTGTATTAGCCTATACGGTTAGCTAGAAAAGGAATGGGGTAGATACCCTACCCACTGAATCTGGCCATTTTTTGAGCGATGGCTCTATAATGGAGAAACCACACGGGGCTGTAACGGTTTCGACGTTTTAACGAAAGTCGTGTTGTGATTCAGGTCGAGAGTGAGCCTTCTCTCGTAAATCAAAGACTCAAACTTAAATTAGATGCAAATAACATTGTACCTTTTGCTCGTAAGCAAGCTCTCGTAGCTGTTGCCTAAACACCTCTTGTAGGTTCGAGCGTCTAAGCTGTGACTCCGTTAATCAGCCTGGACTAAACCCCCAACGGGTGCGCTAACAAACTTTCTTCGGTGGGTGCGTTAGCTAAGACTTTCATCGAAGCATCCTGTTTCCGGGACAATGGATAACTCCCGCCTTGAGGATTAGAGAGGCTATACCTGTGAACGAACAATACGTGATTACTTAGGGCGGACACGGGTTCGACTCCCGTCAGCTCCATTCACGCAATACAAAGATAAAAGGTCTGGCTTAGCTGGGCCTTTTTTGTTTGCGTCAACATCGCCTGGGCATGATCACTTGGACATGATCGCTTGAGTATGATTACCTGGACGTTCAAAAGCAAAAAAGGAACGACTTACGGGACGTTCCTTTCGAAATTTGTTGACTATATTATTTATTGACCATTGCTCGGAAAGCTGGGAACTAGTTAGCTACTAGTGTGCTGATGGCAATTGTGGTTAGTAGAGCGCTAATGACGTAGAACACGCTAACTACCTGCAACTCGCTCCAGCCGGACAGCTCGAAATGGTGGTGCAAAGGAGCCATTTTGAAGAGCCGTTTGCCTTTGCCATCTGGGCCTTTGGTGGCTTTGTAGTAGCCCACCTGAAGGATGACGGAAAGGGTTTCTGCGAAAAATAGCAAGGTGACGATGAGCAGACCGAAGAGATGGCCGCTGAGGATGCCGACGGCTGCGAGCGCACCACCCAAAGCCAGTGAGCCGGTGTCGCCCATAAAAATTTTGGCGGGGTTGCGGTTGTGTACCAAAAAGCCAAGACAGCCGCCGCTGAGTGCGACGCAAAGAACCATGAGTTCTGGGTGGCTAGGGGCGACGATTGCGCCCAGGCCAAATAGCGCGATCGCGCCAGCTCCGCCCATCAAACCATCTACGCCATCTGTAAGGTTGGTCGCGTTGCTTTCGGCGACGAGAACGAAGCCCGCCAGCGGCCAAAAGAGAATGCCTAATGGCAAAGTGAGTCCTAGCGGCAGGGAAATGATCGTGAGGTTGGTAGATTGAGAGGCGATCGCCCACATACAAAACGCAGCCGCAAACCCAATTTGCAGCATCAGCTTCATTTTGGGCGAAATCCCTTTGTTAGAGCGCTGACGCATTACCTGCCAATCGTCTACCCAGCCAATAAAGGCGTACGAGAGCGTGAGCGCACTTACCGCTAATACGGAGGCGGAAAATCCAGTGAGTACGAGGGCAACTAGAAGTGCCGCTGGGATAAAAAAGATGCCGCCCATGGTTGGCGTACCGGCTTTTTTGAGGTGCGCTCGGGGGCCGTCTTCGCGGATGAACTGAGCCGCTTTGAGCTGACGCAAAATGGGGAGGACTATGTAACCAGCGATCGCTGAGGTCGCCGCTCCTAGCAGGAGGGGAAGCGTCATACTCGCTTCAAACCCAAGCGCACGTTCAGCCACAGCATCTAAGCCGATTGCTGAGGCGAGTAACGAAATCGCTAAAATAAATGAGAGCATGACCCCCGTAAGGCCACCTGACTTGGTCGAAAACCTGGCATCCACGATTAAATTTCCTTCACTTACCACACACCTTCCCCAGATTTCACCGAAACTTTGCGCCGCGCTGGCAATTTCTCATCAGTCGCTGAGAATAACGCTACGAATATTTGATGACCGCCGTTTGGCAAACTGAGAAGCTTTGCCAAACGGAATAATTTATCCTGCTTCTGAGCACTTTTGCAGCGCTTAAGAAAGCTTTGCTGAAGTTTATCAGTATTTACACTTGTTACCTGATTTATTATCTCGCCTTCAGTCAGAATGCTTTTGCTGCACAAGCCTGGCTCAGCGGCCTAATCGTCGTCGTCGTCAAGCGACATGTCGTCGTCTTCGGGATCGTCTTTATCGTCGCCCATCAGGTCGGCTAGTTCTTCCGGCTCGGGTTCGTCACCAATACTGTCGATCGGCTCGCGGGGAATAAGTCTACCGGTGCCTTCAAGCCATCCCAAGATAGAGGCGTTGCGTTGAAGGGGAATAACGCCAGCGGGCTGATCGCGAGGAATTTGGCGAACGGAAGGGTTGTAGTTTCTCATTAAGCGAATAACCGTAAAAGTGGAAAACTGAAAACTGAATTGACTGAATTAACGGGGCGCACTAGGTGCAAAATACTGACAGACCGGCTAGAGCCGAGGGGCCAGAATAGACGGGCAAGGGCTGCTGTAAGTTTCATTTTCTGATGGTGCTTACTTACAGTGCCTAACTTACATTACCACCGCATTATTTACATCGAATATCAACTTGTGTCAATCTCTGAACAATATTTCTTATAATATGAGCTGACTCAAGGCAGATCCTTGTCCTGACTATTTCTAACTACGCTGAATCTATAGCGTTTTACGTATAGTTCTATAAATACAGTTCTATAAATACAGCTCTACATAGCTCCATATAACTACCTACCTATACAACCAGAGGCTTGCGGCTCATGCTGAGTAAAGACGACTTGAGAACTGCGATCGCGCCGACAAACAGAGGTATCGCCGCCAGCGCTGCCGATAAACAGGCGATCGCCAGCATCATCGCTCAGATAGAAGATCGCAATCCAACGGCCGATCCCCTTTCGGCTACCGATTTATTAGAAGGCGACTGGCGACTGCTTTATACCACTAGCCAGGAGCTGTTGGGCATCGACCGGGTGCCGTTAGCACAGCTAGGCGATATCTATCAGTGCGTACGTACCGCGCAATCGCGCATTTATAATATCGCCGAAGTTAAGAGCTTGCCCTATCTAGAAAGCCTAGTATCGGTGGTGGCTAGTTTTGCACCTGCTGCGGATACTGACGATGAGGTTTCTGCTATGCAGCTAAAGCGGCGGGTCAATGTGAGGTTTAATCGGGCGGTGCTGGGCTTGCAGCGATCGCTGGGATATCAGTCTCCAGCGCAGTACATTAAGCAGCTAGAGCAGACTGAAAAAATGAATTGGCTAAAAGGTATTGACTTTGCCATTAATGCTGAAAGGCAGCAAGGATGGCTAGAGATTACTTACCTGGATGAAGATCTGCGGATTGGACGAGGAAATCGAGGCAGTTTGTTTGTGCTGACCAAATAGATAGCTGGCCCATATAGATAGCTAAATAGATAGAAGAGGATGTCTTTGTGCCCATAACACCGCTTTCTCAGGCTCATTTGACGCTATTGGATACGTGCGATCGCAAATATCAATACGTCTTTTTTGATGCGTTATCAGCGCCTGCTACGTACGATCAGCAGCTTACAACTCAGTGGGGCAGTCAGTTCCACCTGCTGATGCAGCAGCGATCGCTAGATTTGCCAGTAGCCGCGATCGCCGATGCTTATACAGATATGGCCGCTAGCATGGCGGCTCTTGCGATCGCTGCGCCAGAAGTATTTCAAAATTCGTCCGGGCCATCTATAGATTCTGAAGATTCTACAGATTCTGAAGATCCTGAGGGGTCTAAACCGTTTAGGTCTAAACCATTTAGACAGAGCGAACATCGGCGAACTTTAGCCTTCAATAACTATTTGCTGACGGTTATTTACGATCAGCTCGTACTAACCCCCGATCAAGGGCAAATCTTCGATTGGAAGACCCACCAAAAGCCTCCTAAAAAAGCCTGGCTGCAAAAAGATTGGCAAACGCGACTATATCTCTACGTACTGTGCGAAACCACTGAGCTAAGGCCAGAGCAAATCTCTATGACTTACTGGTTTGTGCGTTTGGGTGATCAGGGGCGATCGCAGCCGAGTTCTGAGCAATTTGGCTATAGTCTGGTTCAGCATCAGCGCACCGAGCAGGATTTGCAAGCCCTCACATCAAGATTGACGCGGATGAGTGAGCGGCTTGAGTTTCCTAAAGTCCCTGTTGGGAGCGAGCAGTGCAAGCAATGTGTGTTCAACGTGCGGTGCGATCGCGCTCCTGACAAACCCTCTAGATTCGACTCTGCTCGGATGCTGCGCGAGGCCAGCGACATCTCATTAGAAAGCGTAGAAGAGATTCCACTCTGAAGCGTTATGCTTGATGATCTCTGCTGAAGCGCAATACTTTAAACCGGTTTTCTAACCCTATGGAAGCGCCCTTCGAAATTACGCTGCAAATTATTCTCACCGTACTGGCGGGGATCACCGCTCAAGTTGTCGCAGCTTATTTAAAATTGCCCAGCATCATTTTGCTGCTGGTATTTGGAATCGCGCTGGGCGCAGATGGCCTGAATTTGCTCAGACCGCAAACCATTGGCGTGGGCTTAGAAGTCATCGTATCGCTCTGCGTAGCGCTGATCTTGTTTGAAGGCGGACTGAACCTAGAGCTAAAAGAAGTGGGCAAAGTTTCGACTAGCCTGCGGAACTTGATCACCATTGGCACCCTGATTACGCTGGTAGGCGGTGGCCTAGCCGCACACTGGCTAGGCGAGTTTCCGTGGTCTATTGCCTTTTTGTACGCCTCGCTAGTCGTCGTCACTGGCCCCACGGTGGTCACGCCCTTGTTAAAGCAGGTAGGTGTAGAGCGAAAAGTATCCACCCTGCTAGAAGGTGAAGGCGTACTGATCGATCCTGTCGGCGCAATCCTAGCCGTTGTGGTGCTTGATATTATCCTCAACGGTGACACTAATCCGGGCTTTGTCGTGGGTGGCCTGCTGGCCCGACTGGGTATTGGCGCAGTGATCGGAGGTGGAGGCGGGGCGCTAATGGCGCTGTTTTTGCGAAAGGCTGACTTCCTATCAGAGGAGCTGCGCAATCTGGTCGTACTCGCGGGCGTCTGGGGCCTGTTTGGATTAGCCCAAACCGTTCGCGATGAATCTGGCCTGATGGCCACGGTTGCAGCGGGCATTGTCGTTCGAGCTATTTCGGTGCCAGAAGAGCGGCTGCTGCGACGGTTTAAAGGTCAGCTCACAATTTTCTCGGTGTCGGTGCTATTCATTTTGCTAGCAGCGGATCTGTCAATTGCCAGCGTGTTCGAGCTAGGGCCGGGATCGGTATTTACCGTGCTAGCGCTAATGTTTTTGGTTCGCCCTCTCAACGTGGTGGTTTGCACCTGGAATAGCGATCTCAACTGGCGTCAGAAAGCCTTTATTAGCTGGATTTCGCCTCGGGGGATCGTGTCAGCATCGATTGCCTCTTTATTCGCCATTTTGCTAACCGAGCGCGGGCTAAACGGGGGCGATTCGATCAAAGCACTGGTGTTTTTGACCATTATTGTGACGGTGTTTGCACAGGGGCTGACGGCTCGAAGCCTAGCGAAATTTTTAGGAGTAACGTCTGATAGTGCGACAGGCGTTACGATTGTGGGCTGTAACGGACTGGGGCTAATTATCGGGCGATTGTTCAAAGATCGCGGCGAGTCGGTGGTGATTATCGATACGGACACTCAAGCCATTGAGAAAGCCGAGGCGGAAGGGTTTGAAGTATTTGTCGGGTCGGCTCTCAACGAAGAAATTTTGGAAGAGGCCGGCCTGAGTTCGATGGGAACGTTTTTGGCGGTGACCAATAATGGCGAGGTAAATTCTGTGATTGCAGAGCGAGCGCAGGAAGAGTTTGCGCCGCCGCGAGTGTTTGCAGTCCTGCCTCGACTAGATGAGAGTGATCCTGTAGCGAAGTCAATTACGAATCGGGGAGATTTGCGCACGCCCAGGCTGCCAGTGAAGCAGTGGAATACATACATTGCCGATGATGCCGTGGATATGGGTGTCTATGCCTTTACCGAAGAGACGATTGAGGCTCAGCGCGAACAGGTAAACAAGCTGATTGATGCGGGCGATATGGTGCCGCTGGTAATAGAGCTAGGTGACAAGATAGAAGTGGCGATGAGTGAGCGCAGCTGGGCGGCGGGTAGCAAGCTAACCTACTTGCTGCACGACCCAACGCCTCAGCTCATTAAGCGGCTTTCAGGCGGGGGCCGAAAGCCCTCTCGTCAGATTGTGAAGCCGACTGAGGAAATTGAACCCAGCGACAAAAAAGCAGCGAAGAAGAAAAAGCCAGGTAAGAAAAAGGCGGCGAATAAAGAGCTAGAGCGTCAGCCTTTGGAAGTTAAGGTTGACCAGAAGGCTGCGGAGAAAAAAGTTACAGAGAAACAAGCTGCGGAGACAGGAGCTGAGCCTGAGGCATCTACGAAGCCGTCAGTGGATGGATCTTGAGCAGCGGTGGATGGAGCAGATGGGCCTAACCAGCCAGAGATCTAAGACCTATACGCAATAGTATTACCTTAATCCCTTACTCATGCACCGACTTGCACATTCCGCATAGGCTCGCTCCAGACCGCTCGCTAGGTACGCTTTATGGTATTGGGGTCGGCCCTGGCGATCCAGAATTAATCACGCTCAAAGCGCTAAAACGGCTGCAATCGGCTGCTGTAGTGGCTTTTCCAGCCGGTCTTGAAGGTCGCCCCGGCGTTGCGGAAAAGATTATTGAACCCTGGCTTTCCAATCAGCAGACGCGGCTCCCCTTGTTTTTTCCTTACGTGCTAGATGCGCAGACGCTAGAAACCGCTTGGCAACAAGCCGCCGCCACCGTTTGGCCCTACCTTCAGAAAACGGACGTGGTGTTTGCCTGCGAGGGCGACGTTAGCTTTTATGGCACTTTTACTTATCTGGCACAGTATTTGCAGCGGCAGCATCCTGAAGTGAGCGTGGAGGCGATCGCTGGTGTTTCTTCACCCATGGCCGCTGCGGCGATGTTAGGCATTCCGCTCACCTGTCAGGCCGAGCGACTAGCCGTTTTGCCCGCGCTGTACAGCCTCAAAGATTTGGAAGAGACGCTGAGTTGGGCTGAGGTCGTGGTGCTGATGAAGGTAAGCCGCGTTTATACCGAGGTTTGGCAGGTGCTCGCGCGTCGCCGACTGCTCGCACAAAGCTACGTGGTAGAGAATGCCACTAGAGCCAATCAGAAGCTATACGTTGGCCTGCAAGACCATCCAGATTTAGCGCTGCCTTACTTTTCCCTCCTTATTGTGCAGTGCAATCAGCAGCGAATTACAATGCCGTCCGGAAAGACCAGTTTGTAGACTGAAGAGAAAGGCGATCGCGCCCGCCACCAGGCATCTAAATATTCCGTAAAGATGTCTGCAACCTACAGAACAAGTGGCATAGATCCGTACCCATACCATCGCTTTAATGGCTTACTCTTAGAGCATATTCTTTTCCCCATCTGCCAGGGTTAACCTCATTCAAACTGCTATGGCCCTTCCTGCCCGTCTAAAATCTACCCTTCGACCGCTTGGCGCAGCTGGTAAATCTATTAGCCCTACTGGGATTGGTGTGCTGCTATCAGTAGGCGCGCATGTTCTATTGATAGCCACTGCTAGCGCTCAGGGCAGCAGTGGCGGCAGCGGTGGCGGCCTATTTAGCGCTTTCGATGAAGCCGCCGAAGAAAAAATTGTCCCCATTGTGCAGCTAACGCCAGCCGAGCGCAGTCGCCTACCCACCTTCGCTCAACCCCAACCCGATCCGTTGAGTTCGTCGAGCCTGAGCAGCTTAGAGTTGCCCCCAGGACTGTTGGCCCCCAACGCCACGTTAAGACAAGGACGAACCCCTATTCCGGCAGGCCGGATGCCATCGACAACCCTGTCCCAACAGTTTGCCGCAACCTCGCCGATTGACTCTGTTTTAGGACAGCTTAAGAGGCAACGCATCGCCGCCGCCCCAGCTCAACCGCGGACACCCTTAAGTTTCAACATTCCGCGCGGCAGCCCACCCCCTGTTTACTTTCCACCGGACTCCTCTGTCGTTGTCCCGCCACCCCCTTCAGGTGGGACAAACGGGAGTATTCCAGTTCCTTCTGGAAGTTCTTTAGATCTAGGACAGCTGGACAGCTCTGGGTTGCCTCCGCTTAAGCCACAGTCTACTGCAGATATTCTAGCTGGGCTGCAGGGCACCCAGGGGCAGCCTGACTCGACGCCGGATAAAGCTCCGACGACCGGCCCTGGTGAAAACAGCGATGGGCCTGTAGAGACACCGACAGGGGAAGACGATAACGGCAAGACAGAAAGCGCTGAAACTTCTCCTGAAAATAACGGGTCGGATAAAGTAACGACGCTGGCTTTAGACCCTGCCAATGGAGATGCCGCCGATCTGCAAGATGCTCTGGCTTATGATAGCCGGCTGACTGCTGATGACGCGGTGGCGGCAAAGGTGGAAGATTGGTCTAACCGCGTAGTCGCTGACAAGGGAGCGCTGCCACAGGCTGAGGCTGAGGTCACCATTCAGGATGCCTTTAAAGCTTGCAGAACGAATCCGCCGATTAATGGCTTGGTGGGCGTCATCGTGAATCCGGGCGGAGAGATAGATACTTCTGACGTTCTCAAAAGTACTGGCTATGAAACCTTGAACTTAAGGGCGCAAGACGCGATTATGAACCTCGACTTTAGCGATGTTGACCAAACGACTGATTATAGAGTTCGCGTTAAGGTCAATTACAACGCTGACGATTGCGTGGATGTTGAGGGTCTAAAAAAGCGGTTGACTAACTAAGAAGAGCGGCTTAATAAAAAAATACTCGCCTGCTTCTTAAAAAACTCATAGCCTGTGCAGATAGTGCATCTTCTAGATGCCTTGTCTGTGCAGGCTTCGCTCATTCTAGAATCGTTGAGACACCGAAGCTTGGTGTAATCGGTGCCAACTTTTTCTCATATTCTTTAAGTATCGTTACTTTTACTTTCCATTTATTCACAAAAAGATTTACTTAGTAAGAACCCCCCTAATATTTATATATACCCCTCATAAAGGCTCAATAGCCGGTACACGTTATGAAAGTTGCTCGTAGAAATGGTTTAGGTCAATCGTTAGGACTCGGCCTGCTGTTGGTTGCTGGCTGCGTCGGGTTAATCTTTTTGATGTCGAACGCGCCGGTCTAGCCGGTCTAGCTTTTAATGAAAATGCTTAAACAAAACCCATCGGGCGATCGCTCGATGGGTTTCTTTTTGAGTCAATATCTTCACCGAGCAAATATCTTCACCGATTTGTCTGGCCCTAAAGGCGTCGGGTGATAAGTTTGCCATGTGTATCTGTCCCACAACTGCTGAGCAAATTGTTGGCGATCGCCAGCGCCGCCACCCGTTCAGTTTTGCCTGGACTAGGCTTCCAAACCGTAGGATTGTTATAGGCATAGTAGGTCTCAACACCGTCTATGCCTAAGCTAGCTGCTGCCTTAATTAAGGTAATTTCGTCCGTTCTATAGCGAACAGGATGGGCCAGTACGGCGATCCCACCCGCCGACTGAATCGCGCCAATAACTCGACAGGCTTGCCGATCTTCTCCTTTCGGCGCACTGCCCTGTATATAGGGTCTCATTACCTCAGCCGCAGGCTCAAAGGCATAGCCCAGGATATGGACATCTGTCTCTGCTAGACGAGAGGTAATTTCTATTCCTGCCCAAAGCTTTGGCAGCTTTTTCTGAATGTAGTTTGTTTGAAAGTTGCCGGTAGATTGCGAATTGTGCTCGCCTAATGTTTGACTGTTGTTTTGACCGGGGTTCTGACCGTAGCTTTCTGGCTTACCCTCTTTCTTACCCTTAGCCTGGCGTCTAGCAATTTTGCCTTTGCGCCTTTGCCGTTGACCCCAGCTAGAGGGGTTGTGCCACCGCCAGTCTTCCATCCACTGACAAGCCTTTCGATAGCCTTTAACACTGTGGTGGTCGGTAATGGCCATCCCCTGCAACCCAATTTCGACAGCTTGAATCATCAGCTCTGAGGGATCTAATTTCCCGTCGGAGCAGTTGGTGTGCATGTGGAAGTTATAGGTCGTCGGGCAGCTTTGCGCGTCAATACTCTGGAATACTTTTCTAAGTAGCAAAGAATCCTGCGTCGCTGTCCGACTGGGTGAGTCCCGGTCAGCAGGATTGGCAGACATGGCTATATAGCAATTATCTTACGACTTAACTACTATACCCAAATGGCTAGCAGATGGGGGGAGATTTATCAATTTACGTTGAATAAATCGCCACTTATGGGCTAGTGATGTAGTCAGCTCTTGACATAATCTCTGCGGTCTTGTCTTTCTTGGCTTTAGGCTACGTCGTTAGCAGAACACACCTTAAGCCCGACTCATCCGCTGGAAACAGAGGTTTAGCTAGCGCGGTTAAAGAGCGTGTCGAGATATACCCGTGACGGGGTGCGATCGCTTTCTTTATGGCCGTTTTGCAGCAAAAACAGCGAGAGTGCGGCGGCATAGACGCGATCTTGATCCCAAGCGGGATGGTTAGCTAGAAACCCTTTGAGAGATTCGTGTAGGTCTTCAGGAATTTCTGCCAGGATACTTACGGATAGTTGCATTTAGGCGATCTCATTAGGTAGCCCTGCAAGTTTGTGCAGGTTAGTGAAGTCATTTTGCGGATGAGCACCAGGATTTGTCAATGATAAAAAACTACGAACAGCGTTTTTCAAAAAATTGCCCTAAACGATTTCATTGGCTTTCAGCCTCTTTTTATTACAAAAGTAAACAATTATTTCGCATTTTCTCATTTTTGAGATGTTGAAAACTCCTGAAGTTGCCAGATCCGTGAAGCTATTGATTTTGCGTTAAAACCTGTGGATAACTATCCGCAACCTGTGGAAAACTTCTGGGAAAACGGTGGATAACTTTCGATAGACAGGCGGCGAAAAATAAAAACTGAGCCTTAGCGTACTCGTATCGTTACGGATTGTCTGAGTGGCTGGTCTAACGTCCCCTCGCACATAATTGTCATTTCTGAAATCTTTTATTTGCAAGGCTTTGCCGCTGTCTCCTGCTGAAAGATGTTAAAAACAAACGCCGATGAGGACGGTTCTCAGGACGAGTCTGAACCTTAGCAGGACAGTTTTTTTGCTAGACCT
>JBBSOB010000027.1:0-25161 GCA_038260205.1 Phormidesmidales cyanobacterium | reverse complement strand
TTGATCCTTTCGTAGACGACAACGAAGCCGGACTCGTCGCCAGACTCGGCATCACGCAGTTTCTCACCCGCACCCATCACCTTGCCACAGACGAATTTGGCAATGACATCATCGGGCCAGACGACAGCAGATTGTTAGAGCCAACTGGTCTATTCAGCAATCGGCGGCTCGTAGGTTATGTACCAACCGTTACTGGAAATCCGGTACAGGGCGAGCCAATTACCTCATCAAAAGGCATTTTTGAGCTGCCCAGCGACACCGCGATTACCATTGCTCAGCCCGACCCACAGCAGGTAGGACGCGGCAAAGCGGCCTATACCGACAACGTGGGCGGTTTGATCATCGAGCGAGCGGATCGATCGCTGACGTTTGTGCCGCAGTGGACGAAAGCGGGCTACGAGCAGTCGCCGATCTCGCTAGCAGCTGGCGAGGCCACGCGAATTATTTATGCGCTGGTGCCTCAGCAGGCGGGGCAAAATCTTCAGCTAGGCCAAACTTACGCCGTCACTCAAGGCGGCAGCGAATATCAGATCGCAGATGGGGGATTCAAGATTATCTCTGCTGATCGTCAGCCTCAAAACTTTGTCGAAGAAACCGCTGAAGTCTATGCCGTAGAAGACACGGTTGCCGCCGCACCCAACGCCGCCAATAGTCTTTTTAACGGCGTTCCCGGCGTATATGTTGAAGCCCCCGGTAGCGCACCGATCGCGACTGTCGATGTCTCCAGTATGGCCGAAGCCGATGCGCGAGTGGGCAACAATCTCTATGTGCTGAATGCTTTTCGAGAAGCGGGTCAACCGGCTTATGTCCAAACGACCAGAGCTGGTGGACTCTATGTTTCGGGCGGCCTCACAGGAGGCTTTGGCAATCAGAGGGACACCGTATTTCTCTCTCGTCAGACCACCGAATTTTCGCTCGATCAACTGCTGAACCGGCGCACCACCACTACTTTTTCTACGCCCAGAACTCGCCTCGACACCATCAGCACGGAGTCGGGAACAGTGACCCAGCGGAACGGCACCGTATCGTTTGACATCAGCCGAGCGGGCGAGTTAGAAAACGCCGTCTTTAGCTCGACAGAAGAGCCGACTACGGTGTTTGTAAATAATCGAGAAACTCGAACCCAAGGGGAGGAGCAGCTCGGCGTGAGAGAGGAGATCGGCTCGGACACGCAAGATACGGTGATTTCTGAGACGGTTGAAGAGATTTCGCGGGATGAAGAATCGACGACTCGCGAAGATAGCTATCCCAACTTCTCGGCAGTATCGGGCGAGGCCGCGCTAGGAGGAGTCTACAACTTTGGCAACACGCCTTGGACAACAGCGGCCAATACTGCCCGCGCCGAGCTGTTCTATAGAGATACGGTGTTTGGCCGCAGCCGTGATGGTTCGGAGACGGGCGTGCGAGCTGAAATTGTTTTTCATCCCTTTGGAGAAGTTAAGCGAGATGCCTATCGGTACGATGCGGCGGGTAATGTGGTGCCGGTGTATCAAACAGAACCGACGTTAGATGCCAACGGTAGTCGCATGATGGAAACGGTACAGGGCGAGAATGGTGAGAGCGTGGATCTCGCGGTTAATCAGTTTGTGCTAGATGAGGCAGGCGATCGCATTCTTCAGCGCGTAGGAACCGGTAAAGCCAAAGGCCCTGGCGCGTATCTGCGAGTCGAAAACGTTTTCAACAGCAGCGATGGCGTTGAGGTTCAAGGCGGTTTACAGATCTCCTTCTAACATCCTTGGCAGGCTTAGATTGCTCGAAGGCGCGCTACAGTAGCGATGACGATGATTCGCGATCCGCGCTAAAGAGGCATTCTATGGCTGAGCAACCGACACCCAAGGAAATTTTGTCTACGCTGCTGCCTGCCCTCAAGGTGGCAGCGGCCTACGCCCAGCAAATCCAGCAGCGTATTGCTTCGCACCCCAATAAGTTTGAGGGCGATCACCTGTTTGCGAATGCGCTAACGGATGCGGATCTGTCAGTGCAAACATTTGTCGAGGTGACGCTGCTCGCTCAGTTTCCCAACGTACGATTTTACGGCGAAGAATATGAAAAGTCTTACAACACTAAGTACTTCAGGGCGATAGATCTAGGGCCACCTGGAGACTATCTGGTCACGCTTGATCCTAGTTATGGCACGCGCTATTACATGGACGGCCATCCCAACTACATGATTATTTTGACCGTGCTGAATGCCGATGGGTTTGAAGGTGCGTTGGCGCTGATGCCGGGGCGCGATCGCTACTACTACAGTCTGCGCGGCGAGGGCACTTTCAGCGGCAAAATGGACGATGCCTTTGAGGACTGTCAGCCTTTGAAGATTGAGCATCCAGAAAACAAAGTGGTGTTGGGATGGGCGCTGAGTCCGTTGGCTGAATTGGTGCGATCGCACTACCCCGTTATCGATCTCAAAACCGAATATTCTACCGAAGTCGCCGTGCCCCCCATCAACGGCCTGCTCACGGGCGAAGTCTCCGGCGTCATCCTGGCTAGCGCCCAGTTTATCGACACCGCCGCTCTTTCCTTCATGGCCCAAGAAATGGGCTACTGCCTCACCACCTATCGCGGCGAACCGCTGCCACCGCTGTCTCAAAGCAACGACTACCGCTGGCCAGGGCTGATTGTTTCTGCCAACGAAACGATGCACCAAACGCTGATTGAAGTAATGTCGTCGACCAAACTGCCCTGGCAAGACTAATCACGGCTCGCGCTGAACCTTAACCGGGGCTTTAGCCGCCGGGATGCCTTTCATTTCATCTATTTCCAACAGGCTAACTATAATACTAGCCACCGGAATAGAGAGAAAAAGGCCCAGCACCCCCGCAATGCGAGCGCCCACAATCAGGGCAAAAAACATCACCACCGGGTTTATGTTCAGCGACCCCTGCATCACGCGCGGCATCAGCAAATTCTCTTCTATCTGCTGTAGAAATACGCAAATGACCAACGACTGAATGACTAATCCCACACTTTGCGACAATAAAAACAGCATGACTAGGCTAATCCCTATCGTGGACCCAATCCCAGGAATCAGGTCAAACAGGCCCGCCACCACCGCTAGCGTCAGCGCGTACGGCATCTTGAAGATAGTAAAAAAAATAAACGTAGAGACGCCAAAGAATGTCGAGAGCAACAGCCTCCCCCAGAAGAATCCCAGCAGGCTAGCTCGAACGGTTTGGGTGACCTGCACCTGACGATCCGGTGAGAGCGGTTTGATCAGAAACTGCCAGAGGCGATCGCCATCCGACAGCATAAACAGCGTTACCACCGCAATCACAATAGAGCGCAAAAAATTTGTCAGCAGCGCCTGCAAAAAGCCAACCCCAGCTCCCAGCAAGACCGCCGTTTGGTCACGGAGCTGCGCCCCCGCCGTTTGCAAATCTACCTGAAAGCCCCAGCTCAGCAAAGTTTGCTCTAGCGCCGCCATCCTAGGCGTTAACGAGGTCAAAAAGTCAGTGATGTTTTTAATGAGCGGTGGCCCTTCCGCAATCACCGTGAGCATAATTACCGTAGCAAACCCACCTACCACCGTCATTGAGAGCACAAAGACCACCATCACCGCGATATTGTGCGGCAAAAACCGCCGCAGCCACCGCACCGGATGACTTAGCAAAAAAGCCAGAATGGTTGAAGAGGCAAAAATAACAACAACAATCTCAAAATACTCTAAAACCTCAATAGCGGCCCAGCCACAGGCAAACAGCAACAGATATCTTAGAAGCGTAGAGTTATTGAATTGTTTCCATAGGCGATTTTGCATGAGGAGGATTAAAGCCTGTCCTGCACTAGAACATAAGGCTGCACAATTAAAGACATCAACCGCTTATTTTCGCGGCTCCAGTCAACAATTTGTTCGGCGGTGGGTTTGATAATGAGCTGCTCATTAATCCAGCGGGAAACAGCCTGCGTGCTGTCAGAGGCGATCGCTTCTCCTACCTCCACCAGATCTAGCTGCGCGTCTACTACCACCACCGCATCGCGCCCGGCGTGGGGTTTCAACACCTCCCACTGCACAGGGCCAACCATCTTTTCCAGCTCTGCGCGTAAATCCTCAGTCATGCTCGTCTTAAACTGAACAACCTTTCAAAGCATCTTACCTTGTCAGGGAAGCCTTCATCACTCATCGCGAGCTGAGCGTAAGTTGCGGGCTTGAGGTTGCGGGCTTGAGGTTACAGGCTAACGGCTGCTCGCAGACAGGCTATCATCGACCTAGCTCATGCAGCGCATGAATCTCATCCACACAGCGCTGCGTCACCATCTTAAGCGCCGCCTTATCTTTCGCCACTGGCGGTGCAATCAGATCGCCAATGCGAACAGTCACCGGGACGGGTCTTGGAAACGTGCCGTTCTTCAAAATTTGCTCAGTTCCCCACAGGCTAACGGGCAGTAGCGGCACCTGTGCCTTAGCCGCAATCAGCGCCGCCCCCAGCTTAGGAGACGAAACCCGTCCATCTGGCGTCCGCACGCCCTGCAAAAAAATACCCACCGCCCAACCGTTTTCCAACTGCGTCAGCGCCGCTCGAATCGCACTGCGATCGGCAGACCCTCGCTTCACCGGATACGCCCCATAGGCTCGAATGGCCGGAGCCAACACCGGCACCTCAAACAGCGATTCTTTCGCCATAAACGATACCGGACGCCGCATACAGTTAGACAGCAGCGGCGGATCAAAATTGCTGGCGTGGTTTGCCACCACAATCAGCGGCCCGTCCAAGGGCACCTTTTTCGCCCCGTAAATGCGACCGCGCAAATAGCCATGCAGTACCGGACTCACAATCGACCACTTAAACAGATGGTAGAGAGCTAAGCTAACAAACGGTTCGCGATTTGAGGCCATAGGACGCACGTCAGAAATGCCTGAATCTTCCCATATTTTTTGGCCTAATGTTTTCTCGGCTGGCTGATGTACGGCTATCGTCTCCCATAAGAAAGCCCCAACCGATTAAGGTCGAGGCTTTCGCTTTCGTTATATTAAGTTCGAATGATTTGATATTAGCGGCCTATCTGGACGGTGACCGTGAAGCAGATCACCTGTACGTAGTGTCTTCTAACACAAAGCTTCTTTATACTACCGACATATTACCGACATACTAGCAACATGTTATCGCGGAAATATCACGGAAATACCGCTAAGACATAGTTGGATATGGTTTAAAAAAATCGGGATTGTGATCAAAAGAGCTGCTATCTCCAAGGCGAGTCGGTTTATTCGTCCCTTCGGCGCATCGTTCCTTTGGCGCATCCTTTAGTAATTCGCGATCGCCTCTAAACCATCCACATTATTCAGAGCTAGCTCCTTACAGGTCTTTTTAATCAAACCCGTCAGCACTTTGCCTGGCCCAATTTCTACCACCGTGTCAATCTCTTGCTCTGGCAGACTCAAAGAAATCTCCCGCCACCGCACGGCTCCCGTCATCTGGGCGGTAAGCCTGGCCTTTAGCGCGGCCGCCGCCGTCTCTGGCTGAGGGTCAACGTTAGACATTACCGGCACTTGCGCATCCGCAAAGGCCACCTCGGCTAAGATCGACTCAAATTCTTGGGCGGCATCGGCCATCAGCGGCGAGTGAAACGCCCCGCCTACCTTCAGCTTTACGGTTCGCTTAGCTTTTACACCGTTCATTACCGTCTCTACGGCTTCTGGCGTCCCCGAAATCACCACCTGCATAGGGTTATTGTCGTTGGCAAGAACAACGCCGTCGGTCGCTGCGATTTTGGCCTCTAGCTCGTCGCGCTGAAAGCCCATAATCGCGGCCATGGCCCCGGCCGACGCCTGAGACATTAGCTCGGCGCGACGCTTTACCAGCCGCAGACCCGAGGCAAAGTCGAACACGCCTGCGGCATACAGCGCCGAATATTCGCCCAGGCTGTGGCCCGCAACAAGGCTAGGCTGATGTCCTTTTTCGGTGAATAGATCGGCGATCGCACATTCAATTACATACAGACAAGGCTGCGTATAGCGCGTGTTTTTAAGCTTTTCCTCATCCTGACAGGCCGCCAGAACAGACCAGCCCAAAATGTCTTCAGCTTGGCCCAGCTTTTCAGCGCAAACTTCGGCCAAATCCTGGCCCATTCCTACGAACTGCGATCCCTGTCCAGGAAAGACCCATGCCGTTTTTGCCATTTGATTTATTTGCCCCACTTTAAAATTGCTGCGCCCCACGACAACCCCGCTCCAAACCCAGAGAGGGCGAGTACGTCGCCGGTTTTAATTTTGCCAGCGCGAACCCACTCATCTAGCGCAATTGGAATGGAAGCCGCGTCGGTATTGCCATGCTCGGCCATATTGCTGACGACGCGATCGCCCGAAATTTTCAGCCGTTTAGCCACCGCGTCCAAAATGCGCTGATTCGCCTGATGCAAAATTAGCCAGTCGATATCATCAACGGTGAGATGAGCGTGAAAAAGCGACTTTTCGAGCACTTCCGGCACGCGATTGACCGCAAAGCGATAGACCTCGCGCCCGTTCATCGTCACCGGGTTAAAGCTGCCTTTTTGTACCGTCACTTCATCAGTCAGCGGCGTAGACTCGTGCTGATAGGCCGCGTTCAGGCAGTCGTTTAAGGTGCCGTCGCTGTGCATTTCAAAGCTCAGCAGATTATCGCCCGATTCGGATCTTTGGAGAACCACAGCCCCAGCCCCATCGCCGAAGAGAACGCAGGTGCGGCGATCGCTCCAATCGGTCAGCCTAGAGAGCAAGTCGGCCCCGACCACCACCACCGTTTTGTAAGCGCCCGTGCGGATAAACTGCGAGGCCGTCACCAGCGCAAAAACAAAGCCTGAGCAGGCAGCGGTAATATCGAAAGCGATCGCCCGACTCGCCCCAATTTCATGCTGAATTTGACAGGCAGAGCCAAATAAATCGTCGGGAGTTGAGGTGGCTAAGATAATGAGATCTACATCTGTAGGAGTGAGATTAGCTTGGGCGATCGCACTCGCGGCCGCGGCCCCACCCAAAGAGCGAATCGAATCATTCGGACTAGCAATATGCCGTTGCCGAATGCCCGTACGCGTCGCAATCCACTCATCCGAAGTATCCACAACCTTGGCGAGCTGCTCATTCGTCAGCACCGTCTCCAGCTTCGCCGAACCGCTGCCCACAAAGGCCACACCGTGCCGCTGACCTAAAGATCCTGAGCCTGAACCAGCGCTATTTGTCTGCTGAGTCATTTGTTTATTCGCCCCTAGCAGCAATAGCCGCAACCTTCTGATACTGACCCCTAATGCGGTCTACGACCTGTTTATCCACGGCCTCTTGAGCTAGCCGAATCCCACTAAAAATAGAATCCGACTTAGAGCTACCGTGACTAATCACCGCAACGCCAGCCACCCCTAACAGCAACCCACCGCCATGCTCCGCCTGATCGATCCGCCGCTTAATCCGCTGCAAATTTCCCTTTAGCAAAGAGCAGCCAACCTTACCCGCAACGCCCTGGGGCAGCTCCTCGCGCAAAATTTGCAGCACCGATTCGCCCACCGCCTCAGCAAACTTCAGCAAAATATTGCCGGTAAACCCATCGCAAACGATCACCTCAAAGTCGCCCGAGAGTACATCTCGACCTTCCGCATTGCCCACAAAATTAATCGTAGACTGCTCGCTGAGCTTTTTATGCACCTGAATAGCGACTTCGTTGCCCTTACTTTTCTCTTCGCCAATGTTCAGCAAACCCACTCTAGGCCGGTCATTGCCCAGCACATACTGTGAGTAGAGACTGCCCATCGCGGCAAACTGCTCTAAATATTTGGGCCGACAGTCTACGTTGGCACCCACATCCAAAATCAGCACGGGCTTATTCGCAATCACTGTCGGAAACACCGCCCCAATCGCAGGCCGATCAATGCCTTTAATTCGACCTAGCCGCAGCAGCGCCGCCGCCATTGCCGCCCCCGAGTGGCCCGCCGACATCACGCCATCGGCTCGCCCTTTCTTTACCAAACTCATCGCCACATTAATCGAAGCATTGGGCTTACGCTTTAGCGCTTTCAGCGGCTCCTCGTCCATTTCGACCGTCCCTTCCGCAGGCACGATTTCAATATCGCGCAGCAGTTCCGGCTGAGTCGAGGCCCTGATTCTCTCAGGATCGCCCACTAGCAGCACCTCAATGCCCAACTCGGCCTTCGCTCTAATCGCGCCAGCGACCGCCTCTTTAGGGGCGTAGTCACCGCCCATTGCGTCTACTGCGATGCGTACCTGCGTTGAACTCATTAAGTTACGTCCCGTGCGGGCTAATAGAAACTTTAAGAATTCTATCAGACTACACATCTGCTCCGCTTAATGCGATCAGTTTTTGGACTGGCTTTTATAACTCGACTACTCTTCGCCTGGCTCTACAATTCGCTGAAACAGGTAACCAGTTCCCCTTGCCGTCAAGATCAGCTCAGGATTGCTCGGATCGTCCTCTAGTTTGGCTCTTAGCCGGGAGATATGAACATCGACAACGCGAGTATCGACGTGACGCTCAGGCGTGTAGCCCCATACTTCCTGCAAAATTTCAGAGCGAGAAAATGGCTCACCAGATCGGCTCACCAGCAGCTCTAGCAGGCTAAACTCCATGCCCGTGAGCCGAATGCGCTCGTCGCCTTTGTAGACCTGCCGCTTGTTGGTATCAATGCGGATGTTGTTAATGGTGATGACGCCAGAGCTAGGGATGCCCGATGCGCCTGTTTTTTCGACCCGACGCAGCACTGAGCGAATGCGGGCTTCTAGCTCTTTAGGCGAGAAAGGCTTAACGACATAGTCGTCTGCGCCCAGCTCCAGGCCAGTGATGCGATCAGCCACGTCGCCTAGCGCGGTCAGCATAATAATCGGAATATCAGATTCTTTGCGCAGCTCTTGACAAACGCCGTAGCCATCAAGCTTTGGCATCATGACATCGAGCACGACTAGATCGGGAACGGTGTTGCGGAAGGTCTCTAGCGCTTCTTCACCATCAGCGGCGGTCACCACGTCATAGCCAATCATCGAAAGCCGCGTTTCTAAAATGCGCCGAATGCTCGCTTCATCATCAACAACCAGGATTTTCTCTTTAGCGCTGTCCAAAGCTTTCTTAACTCCTATAAAGTCGCGGTTGATAGTCCACTCACTCGTGGTAGAGAATACTATCTCGCAGGTCAATTGTAGGTTGTAAAACGCCTTGAAAGCTAAATGGAAAAAGGGCTTTCAATGTTTCTTAAGGTTTATAGCGAGGCAAATAGAACTGATAAGAATCGCTACAGCATACGCCAGCTATGGACTTTTGATGAAGGAAAGTCTCTGTTTGCGATCATTTTCTCAGTTTGTTTGATCTTTATCCGCAAGCGTGCAAGCCGCTATTTTTGCGAAGAAATGTGTAGTAGGAGAGGCCAGTGGGGCAGTCAGCCATTAGGTCATTAAGTACGTTTATACTATGTATATTGATATATTGCAGGCTTGTACGTTGCAGGCTTGTATGCTGAAGACGCGTTAGGGGTTGCCTATGCCTAAAGTTCGATCGATCTATGTTTGCAATGCCTGTGGCGCAGAAGCTCGACAGCACTTTGGCAAATGCCCGACCTGTAGCAGTTGGAATACGCTGGTAGAGCAAAAAGTAGAGCCAAAGGAGAGCAGCACGACGCGCCCTAGCATGAAGTCGCGCACGGCTATTAGCTCGCGCAGCCACAAAACGCCTGCGCAGCCGCGCCTATCGCTTACCTTTAATCAAATTCAAGATCATCCGCAGGCGCGCATTCCCTCTGGCTACCAGGAATTAGACCGGGTGCTAGGCGGCGGCATTGTTCCTGGATCTTTAGTGTTGCTAGGGGGCGATCCGGGGATTGGCAAATCGACGCTGCTGCTGCAAACGGCTAATCAGCTCGCGAGTAAAACGCCGGTTCTATATGTCTGTGCGGAGGAGTCGGGTCAGCAGGTGAAGTTGCGATCGCTCCGCCTAGACATCGCCCACAACGATAGCAACAAACAGAGCATCACAGAAAATCTGTACTTGCTTCCAGAGACTAATTTAGAAGTTATTTTAGAAGAACTGGAATCACTGCGGCCTCAAGTTGCAGTAATCGACAGTATTCAAGCATTGTTCTATTCGGCGCTCACGTCTGCGCCCGGATCGGTGGCTCAGGTTCGAGAATGTACTTCGGCGCTGATGCAGCTTGCTAAGAAAGAGAATATCTCGCTGTTTATTGTGGGACATGTGACGAAAGAAGGGGCGATCGCAGGACCAAAAGTATTAGAGCATTTGGTTGATACGGTGCTGTATTTTGAGGGCGATCGCTTTGCTAGCCATCGCCTGCTGCGCTCGGTAAAAAATCGCTTTGGCGCAACCCACGAGTTGGGGGTCTTTGAAATGGTAGACAAAGGTTTAGAAGAAGTTCTAAATCCGTCTGAGCTGTTTATGAGTTCTCAAGAAGAGAATGTGCCCGGCGTGGCGACGATTGTGGCCTGTGAGGGAACGCGGCCATTAGTTGTAGAGTTGCAGTCTTTAGTGAGTCCGACTAGCTACAGTTCACCGCGCCGCTCGACTACTGGCATAGAACACAACAGATTGCTTCAAATCCTCGCAGTTTTAGAAAAGAGAGTCGGCATTCCTCTGTCTAAATTAGATGCTTATGTCGCCTCTTCGGGGGGGTTGAATGTGGGAGAGCCAGCGGCGGACTTGGGGATTGCGGTGGCGGTGGCGGCTAGTTTTCGCGATCGCATTATCGATCCCGAACTTGTCCTCATCGGCGAAGTCGGATTAGGTGGACAAATTCGCCCGGTCTCGCAGATGGAACTGCGGCTAAAAGAGGCTGCCAAGCTAGGGTTTAAGCGGGCCTTGGTGCCCAAAGGACAGAAGCGGAATATTTCGGGAATGGAGGTGATCGAGGCGGGAAGAGTAGTCGATGCGATCGCCACCGCCCTAGCGAACTCAACTCAGCAGGAAGACGTTATCCGAGAAGATGAATAGAAATGGGTAACAACCTTTAACCATCTTCCGTACCCGGACGGCCCATTGGAAAGTTGGGGCGCTTACCGAGCTGTCGCAGCCAGAAGCCACCAATGACAGCAATCACTAACGATATCCAACCCGTTAGCGACTGGAGCAAGAGAAAGCCGCCCACAGCGAGCATGGAGCCGAAGAGCAACAGAATTGCCGCTAGCACTCGCTGAATGT
Organism: Phormidesmidales cyanobacterium; assembly: GCA_038260205.1. Taxonomy (GTDB): domain Bacteria; phylum Cyanobacteriota; class Cyanobacteriia; order Phormidesmidales; family Phormidesmidaceae; genus Phormidesmis. The sequence continues at coordinate 14,044 of JBBSOB010000027.1, read as the reverse complement.
CGAGGTTCAGGTTTTGCTGAGGCAAAATGCCGGTTCGCTGCCTTTGGATCGCCCAGCCGGGGCCGCCGGGTCGCACTTTGGTATAGAAGCTGTCGAGCGTTTCGGCGCTTTCGGGCGGGGTAAGCAGGAGCGTTCCCACCCAGATAACGGTGGTGATGACTGAGGTCACCAGCAGGCGAACGCCAAAGCTGTCGATGTCTATCCAGGGCGCGACATTCGCAAAGAAGGCCTGACCGGCAGGGACGCTGGTGAAAAAGCCAACGATGAAGCCGCCGACCATTGCCGCTAGTTCAGCCGCAGCATTAATACGCCACCAGAACCAGCGCAGAATCAGCACTAATCCAGGGCCAGTGCCGATAGCAATGACTAGGCGGAAGACGGTGGCAACGTCGGTGGAGATGAAGGCTGCGACTGCTCCCAAAATCGTCACCAAAACAGACGAGACTCGACCGGCAAACACTAGCTCAGATTGCGTCGCATCCGGACTAATAAACCGACCATAAAGGTCATTGGTCAGGTACGACGCCCCCCAGTTAATCAGCGTAGAAACCGTGCTCATGAAGGCGGCGATCAGAGAAGCCACCACCAGACCTAGCATCGCTGGCGGCAAATAATCGAGCATCAGCATGGGATAGCCCAGCTCTCGATCTTCTAAATTGGGGTAGATCACAACTGCCGCTAGGGCCACAATAATCCAGGGCCAGGTGCGGATAACGTAATGCAAAATATTGAAGAACCAGGCCGCTTTTTCGGCTTCGGATTCAGTTTTGGAAGCGGCTAGCCGTTGAACAAATTCGCCGCCGCCGTCACTCCGACGGAATGACCACCACTGCAAGAAGACATAGGCCAAAAACGTACTTGAAGGAATGCCCGCTAGCGCACTCCATTCAATGCCACCATTGGCGACTTTGAGCGGGATAAAGCTCATCATCTCGGGATTGGTCGCGGCTACGAACTGATCGACGAGCGATCGCATTCCCCCAATTTCAGGTGAATTCACGGCCACCACCGCTACCACCACTGCCCCAAACAGCGCTAAAAAGAACTGAAAAAAGTCGGTCGCCACCACGCCCCACAGACCTGAAAAACCCGCATAAATCAGCACTAATACACTGATGCCGATGACGCTAAACAGCTTGTTACTTTCGTTTGGCTCAATGCCTACGCTCTGCCATAGCTGCAAAGCGTCTACCACTTTAGTCATTGCCAGCATGGAATAGCCAATGCCAATGCAGTTAATCGGCACCGCAAACAGAAACGCCTTGACCCCACGCAAAACGGCTGCGGTATTCCCGCCGTATCGCATCTCGGTCAGCTCAGCATCCGTCACAATCTCTGATCGCCGCCACATGCGAGCAAACACATAGATCATCACGACGTGGGCCACGCCAAAGCTCCACCATTCCCAGTTTCCGGCAATGCCCCGATTGCCCACTACGCCCGCAATGTACAGCGGCGTATCGATTGAAAATGTCGTAGCGGCCATGCTAGTGCCCGCTAGCCACCAGGGGAGCGATCGCCCCGACACAAAGAAATCTACCATCCCCCCTGAGGCCCGACGCGCCAGATAAATGCCCAGAATCATGGTGAGCACTAGATAGCTGATTACAATTACCCAGTCGATACTTTGCATAGGGGCCTGTCTAAAAGTGCGTAGCAATCATGCCACGCTACCGTATTGCCCGCTACTTTCTGTAATGGGTCTTTAAGCGTTAGGTCAAAATCGCACCGCCCATCAGCTTCTGATACCGCCGCGCCAACTCGCTTTCCATCAGCGGCCAGCAGGTTAAACCATCGCCACCCGACTCGCTTTTCTCTGCCAGCAAATCTGCCGCTGCCTTTCTTGCCAATTCCAACACCTCTTGATCTTCCACCAGGCTAGCTAGCGCAAAGTCCGGCAGTCCCGATTGCCTGGTTCCTAGCACCTGTCCTGGCCCTCGAAAGCGCATATCCATCTCCGAGATAAAAAAGCCGTCCTGAGACTGCTCCAACACCTTCAGCCGCTGCATCGCCGGTTCGCTTTTGCTGCTGCTCATCAACAAACAAAAAGACTGGTCTGCCCCTCGTCCCACCCGGCCCCGCAGCTGGTGAAGCTGAGACAGGCCAAAGCGCTCAGCATGTTCAATCAGCATCACCGAAGCATTCGGCACGTCTACGCCCACCTCCACGACCGTGGTCGAAACCAGAACCTGCGTCTCTTGATCTCTAAACGCACTAATCGCCGCGTCCTTATCCGCAGAACTCATGCGCCCGTGCAGCAAGCCAACGCTAAAGTCCGGAAAAATAGTCTCTTGCAGCCTCGCATGTTCTTCTATTGCCGAGCGCAAATCTAGTTTTTCAGACTCCTCTACTAGCGGTAAAACAACATAAACTTGCCGACCCTGAGCAATCTCTCTTCGGATCAAGTCGTAGGCATCGGCTCGCTCTTTTCCTTTTAAGACGTTTGTTTTAATCGCTTTTCGACCGGGCGGCAGTTCGTCAATTTGGCTAACATCTAGATCGCCGTGGATGGTCAGCGCTAGCGTTCGAGGAATGGGCGTGGCGGTCAGTGTCAAAACGTGAGGATTATTGCCTTTTTGCTGAAGTCTAGCCCGTTGCTGCACCCCGAATCTATGCTGCTCGTCTATAGCGACTAGGCCCAGATTTGTGAACTTAACCGGGTCTTCTATTAGCGCGTGAGTTCCCACTAAAACGGGCAGCTCGCCAGTCATCAACTCACTGTGAATTTGTCGCCGTTTAGCGGCCTTAGTCGAACCGGTGAGCAGCTCTACAGGAATATGCAGCCGATTGAACCATTCTACTAATTTACGATAGTGCTGCTCGGCCAAGACTTCAGTAGGAGCCATGAGCGCCGCCTGATAGCCTGCCTGAATCGCGGCTAAAATGCCGACCACCGCAACAACCGTTTTACCGGATCCGACATCTCCTTGCACTAAACGATTCATCGGCGTGGGCAATTGCAAATCGTTCAAAATTTCTTGTACGACTCTCTGCTGCGCGCCGGTCATCTTAAAGGGCAGCACGTTATAAAAGTCGGTAATTAGCTGGCCGGTTGGAGCCATCTGCACGTCGGTTTGCTGTTGCTGTTGTTCTTTTCTGCGGCGTAGTAAGCCTAGCTGTAGATAGAAGAATTCATCAAAGACGAGGCGGCGACGGGCGATCGCTAATTCTTCAGAAGTGGGGGGAAAATGAATGTGGGCGATCGCCACTCTCAAATCCACTAGCCCATGCTTCTCCCGCAGCTCTCTCGGCAACGGATCGCGCAGTTCCACCACAGACGGCAGCGCCGCTACCACCGCCTTCCGCACCAAATCTGCTCCCACACCATCCGTCAGCGGATACACCGGCACCACCCGGCCCACCGTCAGCGACTCAATTGGATCGCCCTCACCGCCTAGCACCTCAATCTCCGGACTGTCGATGTTAATGCCATATTTCGTCTGCTTTACCAGCCCCGAAACGGCCACCACCGCGCCCGGCGGATAAAGTCTCTTTTGCCGCTCCTGCCAACCGCGAGAGCCAAAATGAGCGCCCGCCATAAATCGACTAATTTTTAGTCGCGAACTGCTGTCATACACCATCAGCTCAAAAATAGTCAGCTTAGGATTGCGCGGGCTCTTAAAAATGTTGCAGCGCTTTACGCTCACGACAATCGTGACGGTTTCTCCAGGTTCTAGATCGGCAATTTTAACTTGTTTAGCATAGTCAATATAGTCTCGCGGATAGTAAAAAAGCGCGTCTCGAACGCTCAGCAATCCTAGCTTTGCGAGCTTTTCAGCTTTACTCGGGCCAACGCCTTTGAGATAGGTTAGCGGCTTGTCTAGAGGATGAGTGGAGTTTGGGCGATCGCTTAGCCCAGTCACATCTTTCGTCTTCGCAGTCTTCTGCCGCTTTGTTGTGTTCTTCTTCTCTGTTATCCCTTTCGCGCCTGTCTTCGCGCTTGTCTTCGCGCTTGTCTTCGCGCTTGTCTTCGCCCCGGACGTTCCATCTGTCGAGTAGCTTCCTCCGTTCTCAGCTAGCAAAGGCAAGGCATCTGCCGCCTGCCTAGCTCGATGCAAAAACCGCCGAGTATCGGCAACCAAATGCTGCCGCTGAGAAAAAGAGAGATCCTGATAATGATCGAATCTCGTAGCTAATTCTTTCCATTTATCACGACTAATTTGCCCTGCTAAATTGGCCGACAGCGTTTTAATTCCATTGGCCAAACTACTGGAAAGAAACGCATTAAAATACTGTCGGTGCCCCTCCAAGTTATTGAACCCATTCTCCGACTCTAGGCTCAGCGCCTTCTGCAACCGCACCCAATCCGGCAGCGCCTGAGCCTCAGCAGATTTCTCCTTCGTAGAACGTGCAGAAAAGAGTTCAGTTTTGGATAGATCTTCCACAGTCCCTCATGCCCTTTATTAGCTCTTTTACCCTAACGCGTTAGCCCAGTCTTTCCGCAAGGGAGACAGCGATACGGTGCCGACACTTCACCCCGCTGTTTCAACCAGCATAAAAACGCCTCTTGTCACCCAGAATGCGGTTGGCTTACCTGCATCTATTCCTCTTCTAAGTTATCTACACTCAAATCCTCTGCTCTTACTGGCGTCCAGCTCGCTCGCCAGGCATCCTCAGCCTGTGCCGTCTCCAGCGCCCGCTGCGTCTGCTGATACCGGCTCCCCAGCTTCTTCAAATTCTCAAACTCCTGTCGAATCCGACTGCGCCAGGCCGACACCGTATGGTCAGAAAACTCCACCTCGCTGAGCTGCATACTAATCATCGACAGCTCAGGCAGTGCGTCCATTTCAATCGCCTCACGCAGCCCTTCGCGAGGCATACGCGGTCTTCTCACCCGCCGCCTTCTATCCGATTCTCGATTCGGCTTTCTCAGTCTGGGCCTTTCGGCACCGTCTAAGTCACCTCGAGGAAGCATGTCCTCAACGGCCTCCATCATGGCCTCTCCATGCATCACTCGCACAGACACCTTAAATATATTGGGCACCGAATTCACCGGCTCCCCCATCTCTCTAGAACCCGACGCCGCCGAAATCAGCGACTTCGGAAAGCTCGGCATAATATCGGCTTTCTGCAAGCATCCGTTGGCCTGTTCCGAGACCTGCTCAAACACCTTCCGAATGGCCTTCTCTAGCAGCATCTGCTGCCGCACCAAATGAATGGGAGCTAGCGTTTCTTCCACCGCTGTTTCCTCATCTTCAGCGGAGCGGCGGGCAAGCCCTTCCAAAGCTGATAGCAAGTCGTCTTCATCGGTCAGCGTCAGTCGCTCATCAGCGGGCGGCACCTCTAGCTCAAAATCAACGTCGTGGTTCTCTGAGGACGCATCTTCTATATTGGGGCGATCGCTCTCCTCATCCCCTGGAAGATCTGCCCTCTCCTGACGTTCTACATCCGCCTCAAACCCGCTCTCAAAGATATCAATACTTTCATAACCACGACCCAATGCCTCAGCATCTCTGCGCTCAGCGCGATCAGCATCTAAACTATCAGGAAAAGCATCCGACCGCCGACTAGAAGGCTCGCCATCCGACGACTCCCAAGCATCTAGCCCATCGTCATCCTCTTCCGCAACAGGCACATCGCCCGACCAGTCTTCGCCATCGTGGTCGTCATCACCCAACAATCCTAGAGCAGATAGCTTTTCTAACAAACTCTCTCGACTACCATCCGTCGCCACGATGGCGGCCCCAGAAGACTTTGCCTCCAGTAGCCGCTGCAAAAAAGCCAGCCCATTCTTTTTGGGCGGACGGCGACTCTCCTTTTTGGCCTGCTCGCGCTGAGTCATCAGCTGCTGATACAGCCCGCTACTTAAGCGCTGAATCTCCTGCTGAAGCTGATTTCGCTGCTGCAAGGATAAGTCTAAAAACTTACTGGGATAAGCCTGCGTACAGATATGAAAAGCCGCCATCACTAGCTGCCGACCGCCAGCTTCACTCAACGCCTTCAAATAGCCTTCATACAAAGGCTCCAAAGACGTTTCCAGCTCCTGCGTTCGCTGCTGTAGTAGCGATAGCTCCTGCTTAATTTGGCTGCTTGCTCTAACCATATACTCTATACAATAGCGATTTTGTTCGCTAGCTGTGATGAAAACACCCCTGAAAACCTTCGACCAGAGGCTAAATACATCAATAAAAATGTCGGGTTCCTCATATAAAAGAAGAACCCGATCAGGTGAAAACGATAAAGAAGAACTCAACTTCCGTCAGTTACGAACAGGCTACTTTGTGAGCCGTCCACTCGCAGCAGAGGCTAAGTGGCCCCGCTACAATGCCAGCATCTACTTCTTCTTTTTCTTCTTCTTGGAAGCATCTACCGCTTTCTTCTCAGGCTCTGCTGGTACTGGCGCTGCTTCCACTTTCTTTTGCCCCGTCTGAGCCGCCACCTCATCCGCGAAGTTTACCTCTTCCTTCTCGATGCCCTCGCCCAAAATAAAGCGGGAGAATCGGCGAATTTGAATATTCTCACCCAGTTTAGCCACAGACTGCTTAACCAGCTCTTCCACCGTGATGTTCTGATCTTTAATGAAAGGTTGATCGACGAGAGAAAGTTCTTTCAATCGCTTGTCAATGCGGCCTTGAACAATCTTTTCCTTAATATTGTCTGGCTTATTACCCAGGTCATCTCGGCCCATCTCAATGGCCTTTTCGCTTTCTGCAAAGTCGGTGGGAATATCAGCGACTCTCACATACATAACGTTTGGCGAGGCGGCGATTTGCATAGCGACATCGCGCGCTAGCTCTTTGAACTCATCACGGCGAGCTACGAAGTCAGTTTCGCAGTTAATTTCGACGAGTACGCCGACACGGCCACCTGTGTGAATATAGCTGCTTACTAAGCCTTCAGAAGCAACACGGCTTTCTTTCTTAGCAGCGGAGGTAATGCCTTTCTGGCGCAGCCATTCGCTCGCCTTCTCCATGTCGCCGTCGTTTTCCTTCAGCGCTTTCTTACAGTTCATCATGCCTGCGCCCGTTTGGTCGCGCAGCTCTTTAACCTGCTTCGCAGAAATGTCTGCCATCGTCTATCAGATCCTGTGTTTATCTAGAAAATAAAAAAGAAATTAAGCGATAGAACCAGGCCGAGAACCAGCGCTATAGGTAGTGCTGTCCTCAGCCACAGTCCGTCTTAACTACTAAGCGATATAAGCAATATCGCTTGGCGTCTGGCCTAAGAACTAGGCTTCAGTCGCTGCGGATGCCTCTTCAGTTGCGCTGGCCTTAGACCCTTCAATAGAAGCTTCCGTAGCCGGAGCCACTTCGTCAGGGAGACCACCCACTTCAGCGCCTTCATCGTCGTAGTCAGCGCCATCGTAACCATCATAGATATCGGTGGTGCTACCGCCGCTGCCGCTAGCTGTGTTGCCGCCACGAGATCCTTCATAGATGGCATCAGCCAAACGACCAATTATCAGCTTAATCGCTCGGATCGCATCATCGTTACCCGGAATCGGCACATCGACCACGTCGGGATCACAGTTGGTATCTAGCAAAGAAATAATCGGCAGACCCAGCTTCTGACATTCTTGAACCGCGTTGTACTCGCGGCGCACGTCAACGATAATCACTGCATCAGGAATACGGCGCATCGTCTTGATGCCGCCCAGATACTTTTGCAGTTTGTCTAATTCGCGGCGGAGCTGAGCGCCTTCTTTTTTGGGTCGCATAGCTAGCGCACCGGAAGACTCCATGCGCTCTAGCTCTTTTAGACGTTCTACGCGAGTTTTGATGGTAGACCAGTTGGTGAGCATTCCACCCAACCAGCGCTGGTTGACGTAGTAAGACCCGCAGCGATCCGCTTCTTGGGCTACGATGCCTGCTGCTTGACGCTTGGTGCCTACAAACAAAAAGCTTTTGCCGCTTTCGGAGGCTTTGCGCACGTACTTGTACGCTTCTTCTAACAAAGTGGCGGTTTGCACCAAGTCAATGATGTGGACGCCGTTGCGCGAGGTGAAGATGTAGTCGTCCATCTTCGGGTTCCAGCGGCGCGTTTGGTGACCAAAGTGCACGCCGCACTCTAGTAAGTCTGACAGGGATACGACTGGCATATTTTTAGTTTCCTTCCGGGTTAAACCTTCATCTGGCTGCATTCGAGGCGCAAAGATAGGCCCGAAAAAGAAACCGGAACCCACTCCGTTGTCATCGCACCAAACACCCGAAAATCCAGATGTGTGAATTTAGAGAACTTTAATAAGGTAACACGGGATGCGGGTAGTTGAAATGGTCGGTTAGCCGTGCCGTATGACCGTTTGCAGATGGGTTAAGCGATCGCCGATCCCAGTTTTGGCCCTAGCGCTGGGAAAACTCTATTAAATCCAACGGGCTGCTTCACAAAAGCAACGTTCCGGTTCCGGTTATTCCCATTCCAAGGGCTTCTATGAGCAACATGCAATCGCCATCGGCTCCGCCACCAAGACCTGCTATGCCACCACCGCCACCGCCCAGAGGAGTACCCGGAGGAATGTCGAGAACGGGGGGAATAGCTACCGTGCCACTAATACCGCATCCGGCGGCAATACCTGCGAACAAGCCCGCTAACGCTCAGGCCGAGATGGTTCAATCGGCCCCCGCTCGCGCCGCTGGACATCGAGCCGCGGCCCCACCACCACTGCCCACAAGCGCAGCGACAGGTGCTCCCACCCTAGAGAAAATTATTCGCAAAGCTTTCGACGAAGGCTATTCGGACATTCACGTCGGCGTCGGCGAAATCCCCCGCTATCGCAACCGGGGAGAGATGATGGCAACGGACTTTCCCAAAACGACGGTGGCCATGTTCGATGCCTGGCTCACTGAGATTTTGACGCCGGAGCAAATTGCAGAGTTTAGGGAAACCCTGGACTTTGACGGTGCGGCGCAGTACGACTTTTCTCGTGTGCGCATCAATATCTTTGACACATTGAATGGCCCATCCATCGTGATGCGACTGATTCCGGTAGAGATTTTGACCATGCAGCAGCTCAATCTGCCGCCTGTGATCAAAGACATGTGCCATTACCACAAGGGTTTGATTCTGGTGACAGGCCCCACCGGATCGGGTAAGTCCACCACGATGGCGGCGATGATTGACTACATCAATAAAGAGATGCCAAAGCACATCATCACGATTGAAGACCCGGTAGAGTTTGTGCATCAGAGCCGCAAGTCCTTGATTAAGCAGCGGGAAGTGGGTGTACATACGCGCAAGTTTAGCAACGCGCTCAAAGCCTCTTTGCGGGAAGATCCGGACATTATTCTAGTGGGCGAGATGCGAGATCGAGAGACGATTGAAACGGCGTTAAAAGCGGCTCAAACCGGTCACCTCGTATTTGGAACTTTGCACACTAATAGTGCGGTGAAGACGGTTGAGCGGATTTTGGGTATGTACGAGCCGGAGCAGCAGGCCCCGATTCGAGTTGCGATCGCCGAATCCCTGATCGGTGTCGTCGCCCAGGGTTTGTGCCGCACCACCGACGGCAAACGCGCTGCCTTTCACGAAATCTTGATCAACACCGACGCCATTAAGGACTACATCTTGCGAGGTCAACTTGATGAAGTAGAAGCCCTGCTGCCCAACTGTACATTCGACGGCATGTGTACGATGAACCAGGCGCTGTACGGCCTTTACGAAGCAGGTCGGATTACGGAGGAGACGGCGCTAGAGCTGTCGCCAAAGCAAAACGAGATGGCACAGATGCTGAGGGGCCGCGTGTAACTCTACTCGCCGACCTTTCGTTATCTAGATCGAAAAGCCCTCCGAAATTCAGAGGGCTTTTTGGTTCGAACTAATTCTAATTTCATGCTATGAAATTGCTATTTCGAAACCGCTCGGCTTTTTTGAACGGCGAGCTGTAATTTTTGCGGTATCCAACTATCGTATTTTCGATAGATAGGCAGACGCGGTTGTAATGCCCAACCTTGTGCTTTTAGTAACTCAACCATGAGTTTGCGATCGCGATGCCTATAATCAGGATTCACTTCATCAATCGGGCCAATTCCACCCAAATCTTGAGCACCTGCTGCGATGCAGTCTAATAGAGCTTGATCTGATTGAATTAGGTTGGGCGGAATCTGAATAGAAACGTCTGAGGGCAGAATTTTCTGGGCGATTTGGACGGCTTGCAGCAGTGTTTTTCCATGGCAGGGGAGTCGAACTTCCGCCTGCCGTTCTCCTGGCTGGTGTGGCTGCAAAATGACTTCCTGGATATGGCCGTGGGTTTGGTGAGATTGCGCGATCGCCCCCAAACTCTCCTTCCAGTCTGCCACCGTCTCCCCCAATCCCAACAAAATTCCCGTCGTAAACGGAATCCTTAGCCGCCCCGCAAAATCTAGCTGCTCTAGCCTCACTTCCGGCAGCTTACTGGGCGCATGGGCATGAACCGTCTTCAGCAGCGCGGGCGTTACCTGCTCCACCATCAGCCCCATCGACACATTCACCTGCTTTAGCTGCGCCATTTCCTCATAGCTCAGCGGGCCGACGTTGGTATGCGGCAAAAAGCCCAGCTCTAGCGCCAGTTCGCAAAGCTGATAAATCCGCTCGAACCAGGCTTGGCGGCGCATACTTTTTGGATGTACCTCGCCGCTCAAAATCAAAATTTCGATGACGCCTTTGCCTTGCAAACCGGTTAAAATTTGGCGAGCCGTTTCTAAGCGCATCCACTCGTCTTCGCCAGGGTTGCGGCGAAAGTTGCAGTAGGTGCAACGGTTGAAGCACTCGTAGGTAGGCACCAGTGTGTAGGCCGGGCTGTAGGTGACGATGCGTTCCATGGAGTCTTTATTCTTATCGTCTTAACTGTAGCTATCCATACATAGCAAACAAACGGTTGAGAACGGCGGATAGGCGTTGTTGTAAGATAAACCCTGGCAGATTATCGCAGAGGACAAGTCCGTTGAAAACCAGAGTCATCGTTGTTCGTCATGGGCAAAGCACCTCTAATATAGGCCGCATTATTAGTGGGCATCACGACAACGCTGTGCTGACTGAGTTGGGCGAACAGCAGGCGAAAAGAGTGGGGGAGACGCTGGCCGGACTGGACTTGGATGCGGTGTACGCCAGTCCGCTCAAACGCGCTCATAAAACCTGTGAGCTAATTGTCGAAACGATGGCGAAAATGGCGCAGACAGGTCATGAAGGCATTGCCCATCTGCCCGATATTCAGATTACAGACCAGCTTAAAGAAATTAGTCTGCCGCTGTGGGAGTCGAAGTCTTTTGCGGATGCAGAGGCGGACTATCCGGCAGAATTTAAGGCTTGGCGGCAAGATCCGAACGAATTTAGGATGGCGATTCCCCTACAGGAAGGCGAGGCCGCTGCGGAGGATGGCAGCACCTCAGATTTCTATCCGGTACGCGAAATTTGGGAGCGGGCCACTGCTTTTTGGCAAACGCTGCTAAATAAGCACGAGGGGCAAACCGTTTTACTAGTGGCTCATAGTGCGATTAATCGGGCGCTCATTGGCTCTGCGATGGGCCTTGGCCCCGAAAGCCTTAACCAGATGGGCCAGGATAATTGCGCCATTAACGTGCTGAACTTTTTGGCTGGCTGGACGAATGGCGTTCAGCTAGAGTCGATGAATTTGACCAGTCATTTAGGAGAGGCGTTGCCCAAACGGCGATCGCGCTTTAAGGGGCCGCGCCTGCTGCTGGTGCGTCATGGAGAAACCGATTGGAATCGCGACGGACGCTTTCAAGGGCAAATTGATATTCCCCTCAATGAGAACGGGAAAAAGCAGGGCGCGCAGGCCGGTGAGTTTTTGCAATCGGTGAAAATTGACGCAGCGGTGACCTCTTCTATGCTGCGGCCCAAGGAAACGGCAGAGAAAATATTAGAGCACCACCCGGAGACTCGTCTGGAAGTGACTGAGGATCTGTGGGAAATTAGCCACGGCGAATGGGAAGGCAAGCTAGAAAGTGAGATTGAGTCTGGCTATCCGGGGCTGCTGGGCAAATGGCAAAGTACGCCAGCTATGGTGCAAATGCCGGGAGGTGAAAACCTGGAGGATGTGTGGAGACGGGCCAAAGTAGGGTGGGGCAATGTCGTGGCGGCGTTTAGTGAGTCGGAAACGCCGCAAACCGTAATGGTAGTGGCGCATGATGCGATTAATAAGGCGATTTTGTGTCAGGTATTTGGTTTGGGGCCAGAGCATTTTTGGCAGTTTAAGCAGGGGAATGGGGCCGTAAGCGTGATTGACTATCACGATGGGGTCGGGAGCGTTCCGGTGCTAAGCGCTGCGAATATTACGACGCATCTGTCGGGCAGCATCTTTGATAAAACGGCGGCGGGCGCTCTGTAAACTCACGAGCAGGCTCATGGAAAAATTCATGGATATCGGTTCATGACGACGTTGATTAGGCAAGCCTACTGGCTGGGCGCAGAGGACGGGATTACCAGCGCCGAGGGCACAGCAGATGTGCTGATTGAAGGGGGAAAGATTGCCGCGATCGCCCCTACCCTCGCCGAGTTCTCTACCGACCTAGACCTGGCTGAGCTAGACATCATCGAAGCGCCAGGCCAATATCTCGGCCCTGGCCTAGTTGATTTGTACAGCCAAAGCGGTGAACCCGGCTACGAATCGAGAGAAACCTACGCGTCTATTCGGCAAGCCGCCGCTGCTGGGGGATTTACTCGAGTGGGGCTGCTGCCTAATACGCAGCCTGCGGTGGATAGCGTTAGCGCGATCGCCGCCGTCCTCAGAGCCAACCCATCCAACCATCTCGCCCCTACAGCCCAGCTAATGCCCTGGGCAACCGTCACGTTAGGCGCAGCGGGCGAGCAGCTCACTGAGCTAGCAGATCTTGCCGCAGCGGACTGCTTGGGCTTTACAGATGGCCAGCCTTTAGCGAATACCGCGTTGCTACGACGGCTGTTGGAATACGCGCAGCCTCTACAAAAACCCATTGCCATTTGGCCCTGCGATCTAAATCTTTCTGGCAGCGGCGTTGCCCGAGAAGGGGTCGAAGCTTTGAGATTGGGGCTAGCTGGTGTGAGTGCGATCGCCGAGACCACCGCCCTGGCCACCCTGCTCGAATGCGTCTTAGAAATCGCTACGCCCGTTCACATCATGCGAGTTTCTACCGCCCGCAGCGTGGCACTCATCCGTCAGGCCAAGGCAGCAGGCTTGCCGATTAGCGCCAGCGTTGCCTGGCATCACCTCGTTTTTGACACGGCAGATCTTAAAACCTACGACCCCAATTTGCGGCACAATCCGCCCTTGGGCACCGCCGCAGACCGGCAGGCGCTGATTGCAGGCGTGGTTGAGGGCGTGATTGACGCGATCGCCATCGACCACAGCCCCTACACCTACGAAGAAAAAACCGTTCCTTTCGATGCGGCTCCCCCCGGTGCAATTGGGCTAGCGCTGGCTGTGCCGATCCTTTGGCAAACCTTTGTAGAGAGCGGTCAGTGGAGCGCTACGCAGCTATGGCAAGCCCTGAGTCAAAGACCCGCCGCATGTTTGGGCTTAGCCCCCAATCGACTCACTGTTGGGAGTTGGGCTGAGCTAGCGCTGTTTGATCCGAAGATGGCGTGGCAGGCGACGGCTGAAGAGATGCGATCGCAAGCGAGTAATACGCCCTGGCTAAACCAAACCATTCAGGGAAAAGTCATCAAAACCTGGGCCTACTCCAGCCCACCCACCCGTTGAGGCGGCCAAAACCGACCGGCGGCTTTACCAATAATGGTGTCCTCCGGCAAAAAGCCCCAAAGATGTCCGTCCAAACTCCCGTTGCGATTATCGCCTAGCACCAGATACTGACCGTTGGGCACTGTCTTTGGCCCCCAAGCATAGTTAGGCGGCGCTTTAATTTGACATCCTCTCCCTCCAACCGATTCGGTATGGCAGGAGATTCCCGACCTAAGCAAACAAACTAAGCTGCTCACCTATCCGATGGGTAGACGCATCACCGAGAACCGCAGGCAAGCCTGTCTTACACTCTCTCCGTCGTCCGTTTTGAGTCTCCGAGTATCCCCCGGCGACTTTAATATTCTTCGCAGCGTTCACATCTCGGTCGTGGTGAGTGCCACAATTGGAACACAGCCACTCTCGGATTTTTAGCCCTTCCATGCCTGCTTTCTTCTG
>JBBSOB010000026.1:0-26433 GCA_038260205.1 Phormidesmidales cyanobacterium | reverse complement strand
TAGAACACATGCTCGCGCGACCCTTCCTTGTAGCGAATCTGATAGTTGGCTAGCTCATCAACTTCAATGATTGTCTCAAAGAAGTGGGGATGCTGAGCATTTTTCATCTCATATTCTTTGCGCGTCTCTGGCAGTACAATCCACGCCGCATCGGCTTTAGGCAAATAGCTGCGCACAACCCAAACTAGCTTGCCATCCTGCTCTACCTGATGAGGCCCCAGTACCTCGAAAGGGTTTTGGTGCTGATTCCAAACAATCCGATCAATCTGTTCGGAAGCAATAGTGGACGACATATTAAATACCTGACCCTTAAATATTTTCTAATTGAGTTCTAATTGAGAGTTGCGTTAATCGAGATTTTTATCGGTTAGAACGCATAATGCCGTTACAGTGCTAGGTTTGTGGCATTTAGCTGTCTTTAGCATACCGCGACTGGCGAATGGCTTAAACCAAACAAAGTAACTTGCTTTTATGTATGTAAGCTTATCAAAGTGCAGGAGAACCGTAACTTAAATGACTCACTACAATAGATAGATTTTTATGGCCTTTATGAGAAAAAGCCACGGTTACCGGACAGTTGCCGAATAGTTATCGCGTGGGTACCAGATAAAAGAAGTTACCGGATAAAAGGCAAAATGGGTCTGACGGCCCGCCGCAGCTGAAGCAAAAATACGAGATAGCGGATGTCGGCGCTTACTTGATAGGACGCTACTGGATTGTCTAAAGCTTCCTGTAGCTGAGCATATTCAGCCGCCGTCAGGGGCTCTCCCGTCAGCGGCGATCGCGCCCCTGTAATAATCTCTGTCCGCAGAATCTCCTCTGGAATGTCTGCTGATATCGCTTCCAAGTCCAAGGATGTCGGTATTTTCGCGGGTTCCTTTACCGGATCAGTTTCTAGCAGATCAGTCGATAAACCGTCAGATTTTTGTGTATTGGCGTCTCCTTTTGCTAATGGCAAACTTTCCTCCGCCATACTGAGCGCAGAGCAAGCTAACCAGCCGAGTAAGCTCAAGATCAAAATAGCACTGATCCGCTTTAATCCGATTTTTAACAAGGCTAAAACCTGATGGCAAGACAGCTATTATATTGGCCCACCGTTCATCGGCGCGGCCTCTTACTTGCATTACAGTCAAAAAAGCACTGTCTAAAGCAGCAAATTTCAGCGATCACCCGTCGATTAGGAAACCGATTTATGAGAGCGTCAAAGGCCGTCAACTCCTTAGCAGGCAAATTTGCCCAGGATAAAACTCGGAGCAAAATCCAGGATAAAACTCGGAGCAAACCCCAAAACAGAACCATCAAGGTCATGCTGTCTGCCCTGGTTTTGGCGGGATTCTCTGGCGCTGCCCACCAGTCGGCCTTGGCTCAGTCAATTTTGCAGAAAGAGGGTAAACTCGCGCCCATGGAAGATACCTACACCTTCGATGGCGCCGAAGGTCAGACGATGACCATTGAGCTAGAAAGCCCTGATTTTGATACGGTGCTTCAGCTCAAAGGGCCAGACGGTAAACTCATTACCAGTAACGACGACTACGGCGTGACGCTGAACTCTACTATTGTCATAAAGCTTCCTAAAACCGGCACCTATAGCGCGATCGCAACTTCTTATTCCGGACTCGGCGGCAGCTACCAAATTGAAGTGCGCCCCACTAGCGACTACGAGCAAGCGTTCAACCGCGCCTACGAACTCACCCTCTCTGAAGACTACCCCAATGCGGTAGAAGCCTATAACGCGGCGATCGCTCTTAACGATGCCGACCCTAGTGCTTACATTGGTCGAGCTGAAGCTTTCCTCAGCAACGCCTACCTAAAATTTACGGACGAAAACGGCGACCTCGACGATCTGCCCGACGACGTTCTTGCAGCCGTTGCCAGCGACTATAACAAAGCCGCTGACCTGCTAGCGCAGCAAGGTCAAACCGGCCCCGCGACCTCCTTAAGAGAACAGGCTCAGTACTTCATGCGGGAGGACGCGCCTGCTCAGCCAGATACTCCTAACCAGCCAGATGCTCCTGGAGAATAAATCGGGTACGTTTTGCTACGCTTTGCGCGGGGCCTTATGCCTACTGCAAAACTCCATCGCGATCGCTCAAATCTTTTAGCTTCGCCCGATGCCCGCAGCGAGAACAAACCGTCGTTGGCTCGTACTCGCTGTCGGTCGTATTCACCGCTGGAGTATGCCAGGAAATATACACCTGCTGACATTGCGGACATTTTACAGTCACTGTGTTAGGAGCCATAGCGCGTTTCTCTTTAAATCCTGATTTTATCTTCCCTATCTGTTTTCCATACTACGTCTTATCTCCAGCGTCTGGGCCTGTATTGAGTTCGGATTGATCAGTCAAGCCCTGCCTAGCGCAGTTTCTAAACGGATGGGCGAAGAGGGAAGTCAAACCGATGCAGCAGATGCCGCGAGCTTGCCCTTGAACTGGCTCATATAGAGATTGTAATAAAAGCCTGTATCCGCCATCATTTGGTCGTGAGTGCCGCGCTCGATAATTTCTCCGGCTCTAATGACCAAAATCTGATCCGAGTCGCGAATGGTGCTAAGCCGATGGGCAATGACAAAGCTAGTGCGGCCCTTCATCAGTCGCTCTAATGACTCCTGAATTTTTTGCTCGGTGCGGGTGTCTACGTTACTCGTTGCTTCGTCTAAAATCACTAGGCTCGGGTTTTGTACCATCATGCGGGCAATGGTTAGGAGTTGCCTTTGGCCCTGACTGAGATTGCTGCCGCGCTCGGCGAGTAACGTGTTGTAGCCCTTTGAAAGGCGAATGATAAAGTCGTGGGCGTTAGCTTCTTTGGCCGCTTCGATGCAGTCTTGTTCGGTGGCTTCTGGGCGGGCATATCGGAGGTTGTTGATGATCGTATCTGAAAATAGAAAGGGTTCTTGCGGGACAATGCCGATTTGGCGGCGAAGGCTCTCTTTTTGCACGTCGTAGATGCTGTGACCATCAATTAAAATATCGCCTGCTTGGTTATCAGCTGTGGCTGCGATGTTGTCAATGTCGTAATAGCGCGTAATTAGGTTAATGATGGTGCTTTTGCCTGCCCCGGTCGGGCCACATAACCCAATTTTTTGGCCTGCTAATGCTTCAAAGGTATTGCGTTTAAGAATTTGTCTGCCGGGCACATAGCTAAAGTCTACGTTTTTAAATTCTACGTGGCCTTGAACGGACGAGAGCGGAATGGCGTTGGGTTTATTGTTGATAGTGGGTTGTTCGTCTAGGGTGAGGAATACTCGCTCGGCAGCGGCGATCGCATTGAGCAACGTATCTAGGGTATTGGCAATATTAGTAATGGGCAAAGAGAACCTGCGGGTGTATTGCAAAAAGGCGGCAACCGTTCCGACATCGGTCGCCCCGCGTAGGACCAGCAGTCCGCCGACGAGCGCCACTAGGGCTAAATCTAGGTTGGTAAGTACCTGCGTAATCGGACGACCTAGAATGGCCACAAAGGTCGCTTTTAGTCCCGCATCTCTGGCGGCGAGGCTAATTTCCTCAAAAGAGGCGATCGCTTCTTCTTGCCGGTCGTAGGCAATCACCACTTTCGCGCCGCTGACCGTCTCTTCTAGCAGGCCGTTGAGTTCGCTGACCTCGGCTTGCAGTGCGCCAAAAGCGGGGCCTGATACCTGGGCGAGCAGGGCAATGAGGGCCAGGGCGATAGGGATGATGACTAGAGCGGCGATCGCCAACTGCCAGTTAACTAACAGCATCACCATCATAATCAAAATAATTTTGAGGCTGTCGCTCACCAGTGCGGGTAGTCCGTTGCGAAAGAACAGCGAAATCACTTCGATATCGTTCGTCACACCGCTCATAAGTTCACCAATTGGGCGGCGGTCGAAGAAATTAAGCGAGAGCGTCATCGTATGGTCAAACAAGTCTCGGCGCAGATCGTAAATGGCCTTTTGCGAGATGGAGGCTAAGATTTGGCCTTGTGCTATTAGGGCAAGGCCGCTGCCTAGGTTAGCCAGTGCTATCCATAAAGCGGTCTGCCCTAACGCTGCCATGTCGCGCGGGCCGCTCAGGTTGTTAATGCCTTGACCTAGTAGGAAAGGAACCGTTAGATTGAGGCCGCTTCCCATGATTAGCAGTAGAACCATCGCCGCGACTGCTCCGCTGTAGCGGGTGATATAGCCCAACAGCCTTCTGATCGTTTTGCCTCTTTTCGGCGAAACTAACGCCTGCACCTTAGATTTCAGCTGGCGGTGAATGAAGGGTTTCATGCGGGGATGCCTCCTAGCTGAGAGGTACAAATTTCCTGATACAAAAGACTCGTCTGGAGCAGTTGCTCGTGGGTGCCCGCGGCGATGATTTCTCCGGCTGCTAGCAGAAAAATGCGATCAGCGGCAATTACCGTACTGATGCGCTGGGCTACGTAAAGTGTTGTTGTTTTCGGCATGGCGGTTTTGATCGCCGCCTGCACGCGAGCTTCTGTGGTTAAATCTAGGGCGCTGGTGCTGTCGTCTAGGATCAGGATTTTGGGCTTGAGGGCGATCGCTCTAGCAATCGAAAGTCGCTGCCTTTGCCCGCCTGAAAAGTTAGTGCCTCGGCGGGCTACTGGAGCATCATAGCCTTCTGGAATATCGCAGATAAACCTATCAGCATCCGCAATTTGAGCGGCTGCGACCATCTCGGCATCGGTGGCATCGGGTCTGCCGTAGCAAATATTGTCGCGAACTTTTCCACTAAACAGCACCGATTCTTGCAGGGCAATGCCGACTATGTTGTGCAGATCCGACAGGGCAATATCGCGCACGTCTACATTGTCTATCGCAATTCGTCCGCTGGTCACGTCATAAAAGCGAGGAATCAGATTGATCAAGGTGGACTTGCCAGATCCGGTAGCGCCCAAGAAGGCAACCGTTTGACCCGGCTCAATCGTGAGATTAATGTTGTTTAGAACAGGCGGAGAGTGACGTTCATTTGCACCCAGTTCGTATTCACTCGGATAGCTGAAGGTCACGTTTTCAAACACAATGCGTCCGCGAGCAGTAGCCGGAGAAAGCGCGATCGCTGGAGATGGTTCAGGTATCTGTGGAATCGCATCCATCACCATAAACATGCGCTCAGCAGAGGCTTCGGCGGCGGTGACTTGAGGGGCGATCGCCGCAATGATCACTAACGGTATCAGCAGGGCGACCAGATATTGCGAAAAGGCCACAATTTCGCCCACCGTTACCCCACTTTGTGTCATGTCATTGCCGCCAATCCACAGCACGGCAGCCGTGGCAAAGTTCACAATCATAAAGAGCACAGGCTGCAGAAAAGCGGCGTACTGCAGGGGGCGCAGGGCCGCTTTACGCAAATCTTGGCTGGCCCGGTCGTAGCGCTGTTTTTCATAATCGCTTTGGACAAAGGCTTTTACCACCCGAATGCCCGAGAAGCCTTCTTGTAAAACGTTATTCACGCCATCGAGCTTTCGCTGCTGAATTTTAAACAGCACGCTCGTTTTACTGACGAAGAACACCAGCATGGCAACAACGATGGGCACCACAATCGCCAGGATCCACATCAGGCTAGGACTGTTGTAAAAAATTAGAAACAGCGAACCTGCGAACATCACGGGCGCTTGAATAAACACCAAAATGACGAGCTGAATCGCAATTTTAATGGCGTTGACATCGCTGGTCATCCGCACCATCAGATCGCTGGTAGAAAACTGATCTAGATTGCCGAAGGAGAAGGTTTGAATTTTGCGGTACAGATACATCCGCACCGCATGGGCCGTGTGCTCAGCAAACTGGACGGCATACCAGCCGTTGGCGATGGTAAACACCGCGCCGAGGATGGCAAAGAGCACCATCCACAGCACGCTGGCGATAGTGGCATCGCGATCGCCGACTAGCAGCCCCTCATCCAGCAACTTTTGAGTCATTAGCGGGATGGCGAGAGTGCAAATAGCGGCGATCGCCAGCAGCACCTGAGAGATCACAATCGGACGAACGTAATTGCGATAAATCCGAATAAATCGCCTAAGATTCGGCAGCATAGTTCTTCTAGGTTACGAGTCCTGCGCGGAAAACCGCATCGTACCAGTATCGGCCTTCAAGTCGATAAACAGATCCCCATCCTGGAAGAAATAGCCGCCTGAATTTTGCAACGCCTGCAAATAGTCACCGGCAATGGACTCTGGCGGACAAGCGGCTAGCGTCGTGGGGCCAAGATCAATCGACAGGCTGCTGCCATCCTCGGTAAAACTGCCCCCCGCTTGGTTGCAGTCGGCGCGAATAGAAACCTGGCCGTCGTCCATAAACTCAACCGTGTAGTCGCCCGGTGTGGCCTCTAGCTGTTTGTCGTCGTTGTACTGAATCTGTTCTAGCTGCCAGACAGTATTAGTTAGCGAAGCATCATCCGTTACCGCCTGGTTCTGATTAGCCGGATCAACCTGTACCTGAACGCCTTCTGTTGGACTGCCGTTGGTAATCACGGGAATTTGGGTGGTGTTAATAAACTGCAACTCGCCGTCTACCGTAATTCGCGATTGCACCGCATAGGTATAGCGCGAGTCAATTTGCCCGGCGTCGTAAAGCAGCTTGAAGGGAAAAGGCACCTGCCGACCACCGGAAACCATTTGCGCAGAGGCCAGCACGATGGCGGGGGCGTCTGCTCGGCTAACATCTACCAGGCTTACGTCAACAACTGCGTTAGGCGGCAGCGCGATTCTAGGTAGATAGAAGACCGTCCCTGACACAGCTTTAGAGGCTTGCTGTGGTTTGCCATTGAGGGTAATGGTTTGTTCGCCGGTGGGAGCGATCGCAATTTCCACCTTCTGTTCGCCTACATAACGATAAGTCGTCCCTGTCTCCGTGGACTCGACAGTCATGGGTGCTCCTAAAATTTCTGTAACGCCAGTCCGCTTATTGAACAAATTAAGCTGAGGGTAAAAAGCATCGCTGGTATTGTACACACGCACTGCAATATCAGCCGTTTGAGAGAGAAGTAACGTGTTTTCTGGTATCGACATTGGCCCCAGCCTTGGGCTAGTTAGCGTGTCTTTTGACATCAGCATTAGGTTATTTTCTGCTGCTGGCATTTGCACTAGCTTGCTTGTTGCGTCTTGTGCGATCGCTCGCATCGGCAAAAAGCTACCCGCAACGATAGCTACTAACCCCATACCGACTGCTTGAGAAAACACGTTCTTATTCATTATCAAACCTTATCTGGAAAAAATTGTGTACAGGTTGAGAAACCGCTAAACAACTGGATTTTCAACCTGTTTCAAATCTATCATCGTCTTCTATAGTGCAAACGATGGTTACTGTTTTTGAAACAGAATCTACCTCTTTAGTTAGAACAACATGGCTTTAGGCGATCGCGCTAGGTCATAACTTTAGGTAATGACTTTAGATAACGGATTTAGGTAAAAGCGATCGCTCACTTTTGTTCTTTATTCATCAAATACTCAGCCACCGCCGCATAAGCGGGCAGAGAAGTCGGATCGTTAGCCGCATTAGCCGCAATCGGATAAGTTGCAAATCGCGCTAAAACCATCTCGGCTGCCGGATCAATGTAAATAGTCTGACCATAAACACCCCGCGCCGCATAGGCTCCATGCGAATTCTCCAAAATCCACCACAAGTTTCGATAAGACCACCCTGGCAGCTCAGTATGGCTCGATTTGGCAAACGCCGCCTGACTCCCCCCACCTTCAATATCTGCGATCGCCGCCGCCGGAAAAATCTGTTCTCCGCGCCAGTTTCCCTTATTGCGAACTAGCTCGCCAAACCGGGCCATATCTCGCAGCCCAGCACTTAAGCCTCCCCCCGCAAAGGGAATGCCCAAGCCATCTACCTGATAGTTGCCGTTTTGTTCCATACCAATACGACTCCAGATTCTTTCTGAAAGCAGCGCTGCCACCGATTTGCCCGTTACCCTCGAAATAATCCAGCCCACCACATCGGCATTCGGCGTTTTATAGCTAAAAACTTCGCCATGTTCGCCCTGTTTTTTAATCTCTTTTAAAGCATTAAAATAGCCCACCGGCCCCTCATCGCCTTTAGCAGTAGCAATTGGATTGCCCGCCGTCGAATAGCTCCAAACCTCGGCCTTCCGATCGGCATAATTTTCGCTGAACTTAATCGCGGTGGTCATATCCATCACCTGACGCAGGGTAGCATCACCAAAGGCAGACTCTTTGAGTTCAGGCACATAGTCCACCACTTTCGCATCTAGATTCAGGGTGCCTTCAGCAACTAAAATAGCCGCTAGCGTACCAGCAAACGACTTTGATACCGACATGGCCATATGCTTAGTCGCTGCAGTTAAAGCGCCAAAATAACGCTCGTAAACGACGGTGCCTTTATGTAGTATCAACATGCCGTCGGTGTAGTTTTCGGCTAGCGACGCCTCCCAAGTCATCGTTGCATCGGTTTCTTGCGGTGGATAACCCGGCTGAAAGGTCAGTTTGTCGATATTATCATCCAGCGCATAGGGCAACGGCTCAGGCGCTTTTAGCTGGCGCGAAACTTCGACCGTTGGCAGAAACTGCTGCACATGCACTGCGCTATAACGCAAGGCCGGAAACGCCAGGAACGAACCGTCTTTAACGCTCAATACTTTGTCCTCTGGAGGCGGAAACCCCTGCATCCAGCCCAATTTATTGGGATCGCTTTGATCAGCAGAAAGAAATTCTTGGCCGTTTTGAATGGGCTGGTTCGATGCAGTCATATTTAATCAGCTCTGGATGATAGGGACAAGGATTACGGTGTGTAAGATATTGGGGACATCATTACCTGGGACATCATAAAATCGCTTATCCCCCAGACCTCTACTGATCTAGCGTCTGTACGCCACCGCCGTTAACAAACAGTATCTGCCCGCTCACCCAGCTAGAAACAGGCGCTGCAAAATACAGCACCGCACCGGCAATATCAGAAGCCTGGCCCAATCTCGCTAGCGGCGTATGCGACAGCATTTTCTTCTCCAGTTCAGGGGTCAGCACCGATGCTAGTGCGTCGGTTTTTACCGCACCTGGCCCCACCGCATTCACTCGAACCTCTGGGCCATAGTCAAAAGCCAGGTTTGCCGTCATGTGGTTAATGGCGGCTTTAGAAGAAGCGTAGGCGCTAATGGCCGGGCTTTTATTAATTGAACTCATGGACGATATGTTGACGATAGAGCCATAGCCCGACGCCTTCATGTGCGGCGCACAAAGCTGCGACAATCGCCACATACTAAAAACATTGAGCTGAAAAACACTCGCAAACTTATCAACGGTAATATCTTCCGGGCTTTCCTTTCCGGCACCACCGCCACCAACGTTGTTCACCAAAATATTCAGCGAACCGAACTTTTCTAGTGTCTTGTCCACCATACTCGTCAGGTCTTCGTCTTTGAGCACATTGCAAGAAACGCTCAGTCCTTGTCCGCCTTTTTGCTCAATTTCATCGACCACCTTTTGCGCGTCGTCTACTCTAAAGTCAGCAACAATAACATTAGCGCCGTATTCGGCCAACATGAGACAGCAAGCCTTCCCGATGCCGTTGCCACCACCGCTAATGATCGCTGTTTTACCACTTAGGTCAAAGAGTTTTGGTAGCACCATAATGCAATCTCCATTTGATTTGTTGTTTGTGCTTTTGTCTGTGATTAGGTGTAATTAAGTGTTTTATCTTTCTGTTCGGGTGCTTGTTCCACAGACTCTGATTTCGTGATTGATGGATTATCCGTAGCAACGATTTTGTTAGACTCTGTGCAGGTAGCAGCGCTTATTGTTAAAAGAGCGCCTATTTTGCGGCGGTAATGATCATCGTCTATTTCATCGCTTCAAATACCAAATTTCCTTCAAATTTCCTTCGGAGGTTTCAATGGTACGGTGGGCTGTGTCTTTGATGTTTTGCGGCGCTTGTTGATGTATTTCGCGATCGCCTACCGATGAAAAAGACAGGCGATCGCGATACTCAAAGCCAGCGTTAAAGCTGTTCTTAAACCGTTCTTGCCGCTATATTGCATTGGCTCAGACTGCACAAGCACATGCTATACACAGAGCTGCGTGAACTGATATCACGAGAGCATCTTGGCAAGCTAAATGACGCATTATTTGGCTGCTTATAGAGTAATGGGCATGGAGGCAAATAATCAAGCTCTCAAAGAATAGCAATTATTTATTTTTCCTAAAGAAGTAATCGAAAATTGTCTATTTATAACTTTTGTATAATTAAATACATTTATAGTAATATCTGTAACGTCTATAGCTGAGGACAGAAGAAAATAACTGCGCTTTTAGAGAATAATTAGGCTTGCCTACTTGTTGCTCAAAAAAGCAAGTAAAAAAACAAGTAATAATCAATTGGGAGGACTAGAGAGTCATGGACTCTTTTACACTAGTTTCACTGTGGATCGGATTTATCGGTCTTACCATCGGCGCTATTTATTTTGGCAAAGATGCCATTACTGCCAATGGCGAAGATTGGGAAGAGTTTCATATTGTTCACTTCAGCATTGCGGTGATCGCGGCGCTGGCTTACTTGGCCATGATTATGGGCCAAACCTTTATTGAAGTGTACGGCCACGAAGTTTTTTGGGCGCGCTACCTGGATTGGGCGCTGACTACGCCGCTAATTCTGTTTAGTCTGGCTCGATTTGGCGGCGTGAGAGGGCCAATTGTGGCTGGCCTGCTAATTACCAACGAACTAATGATTGCAACAGGACTTTTTGCAGCCCTTTCTCCGGCCTCAATAGGTTACGTTTGGTACATTATTAGCTGCTTTTTTGAGCTGGCTGTATTTGCCATTCTTTTTGGCCCGATTGCGGCAGCGGCTCGAAAGCAACACAGCCGAGTGAGCGGCAAGTTTAATCAGGTAATGTGGTTTTTTGCGGCCTACTACATTGCCTATCCCATTGTTTGGATTTTGGGTGGAAAGGGTTTCGAACTATACGGCACATCTTTAGAAACGCTGCTCATTGCACTTCTAGATATTACGGCAAAAGTAATTTATGCCTACGTGCTGCTAAAAGACAAAGAAATTTTCAAACATCATAGCCACAGCAAAAGCGCCAAATACGCTTCGAATAGGCTAGATGGCGAATTTTCACCTCAAGGCTCTACCTCAAGGCTCTAGTAGCTCAGTTTAATTAGCTCAGTTTAATTAGCCTAATGTAATTCAAGCTAACCGCATAAACCGGGTTTCGACTACGCTCAGCTCTCTGACTACGGTATATTGAGCCTTGAGTGCAGTCGAAACGAGGTTTGTAAATCATTTAACGGACAGTTTTCTAATCTACCGGGCGGGTTACCTATTGAAATTGATGGCCCAGTCGTCGGTGCCATCGGCACGGGATCTGGCACTGATGAGGAAGACGTAGAAGTTAGCACAGCAGGCATTACGGCACTCAAGAAAGCGATGCAAGGTAGTGGCGATTAGGCATGTCGAACTTAGAGCTGGCCAGAAAGAGAACAAGAGCTGCCGCAGAACGAACGCTGATGGCCTGGATTAGAACCAGCCTCTCGCTGATTACTTTTGGCTTTGGCATTGATAAGGTTATCTCTGTCATGAATGACGCGGTTGGCGTCAAAGATCCCATCGGATTTACTCGGATATTAGGGCTGGCCTTTGTAGCGCTAGGAACCCTGGCAATGCTAGGTGCAACGATACAGCATAGAAGAGAGCTGCAGCGCATTCGCAAGAAAAACTATAGCTATGTGCCGGAGTTGTCCATTAGTTTTCTCGTGGCTATTGTGCTGTTTGGAATTGGCTTATTTGCCTTTTTTGGTATTTTGATTGACTCGTAGAGTAGAAGATCTTAACAGCAGATCAATTTGAGAACAAACCAGTTTGGCGATCGCTTGTAATCACCGTGGTATCTAACTGATATCTAAGAAATCTTAAAAAAATAAAATACACAGAGCACTGAGTCCGTATAGCAAAACGGCTGCTGTTGAGGCTATTTCTAGAGGATGAGACGGAAGCGAGGTGTAGTCTGGGCGGCGCAGCGATCGCACTGCCGCAATGTACTGCCACATGGCGAGTGCTAGCAACACGAGCGCTAGCCCAATAGACAGTAATCCAATTACTCGCAGCTCTTCGAATTCTAGGTTGCGGCTAGCCTCGGGAAAATTCTGCACAAATGTCTCAGAAATTTGACTAATCACAATACCTAGTTCCAGCAGCATTAAAGTATTTCTTATCCAAGCTAACAAAGTTCTTTCAGCCGCCGCGCGAGTTCGCTGTTTTGCTAGGTTTGTAAAAGTGTTGGTTTTCATTGCATTTGTTTAAAGATGAGCGATCGCCCTAGCTAATTACATACACCCGCTGGAAAAGGAGCGGCTTAGGTTCGTCCAAATATTCATCCAAGCAACTTTTAAGCAGACATTCAAGGAATTCGTTGATTTATCGCCTCATATATTCGTCACCGCAGTTGGGCGATCGCGGCTATCCACAATCAAGCAGCGCTCGGAACTAGCCATGCCACGAACCTAGCTGCACTCACTCAAGACTTACCCGCACCAGGGGTCGTACGCTTTTGAGTTCTCTTGCCCAAACAAGTGGGCAGCGACCTGAAGTTCCGCTTATCCCTACGCTTGTTGTCTCTAGGCTTGTTGTCTCTAGGTTTGTTGTCCCTAGGCTTATTGTCCCCAAGCTTATTGTCCCTAAGCTTATAGAGCAGATTCGCTCTTTCTTTCAAACCAGATCGAATAAAAAATATTGAGCCGTGCCATCCAAGGCTAGTCGTTTCTCAGCTATCTCTAAAGACGACAGCGAGATTATTTCTTTACTCAAGCAGCCGGGACTCAAGCAGCCGGTCGCTGAAGCTTTAGCAGATATTGGGTTAGGCAATTATCGCAAGACTGGCTCTAATTATCTCGAGACGCTGAATTTAGCTTCTTATAGGGTGCAACTCAGCGCTAGCCAGATTCTTGCTTTAACCATAGCCAAGGCCGTAGCCAAGAATATCAAGCCCGAAACTCAAGCCCGAAACCACAACTCAGGAAAAATGACAATGATCGTAAACACAAATCAGCAGTCAGAAAAAATATGCGTTTAGCGTTGCTTGATTAATCGCTTGAGGTATCGGCCTAAGCTCATAGCCAACCAACGCTAAACGAGGAGACTAACGGATTAGGTTGCCGAAGTTGTAGCCAAGACCCACCGTAACGCCGAAGTTATCAGAGTCGCTGAAAATACCGGCATAGTTAGCCTGAGCATTTACAGTAAACTGTCTGGAAATAGGCACGTCCACGCCAGCTGCTAGCATCATGCCCAAGTCTGAGCTGTCGTCGTTATCAACGTACGACGCGCCGACGCCTGCGTAAGGCCGAATTTGGATGCGCTGAGCGTTTGCGTCAACCTCAGTGTTGTAGCGCGTAAACTCGTAAGTGACGGGCGCTAGAATTGCAAAACCATCGCCGACTAGTACAGAAGGTCGAACTGCAAACTGAGGGCTGATGGACAGCTTGCTGATGACGGCAAAAGATACGTCGCTAGTGGTGCCAACGTCTGCGCCAATACCGATAAAATCTGGGCTGTTGGCTCTTAGCTGGGCGCGATCGCGACGGCGGGCCTGCGCAACCTCTGTTTCTTCTTCAGCCGGATAAACTAGCTCAGCGCTTTCCGTCATTGGCTCAGCCGCTACTGTCTCGGCAGTCTGGGTTTCGCCTAACGTCAGCTCAGGTGAGTTGATGGCGGTTGGCTCGTAAACGGCTGGCTCTAAAGCAGCCGATTCCGAAACGGTTGGTTCCGCAACAGTATCGGTATTAGCTGCAGATAGTTCGTTTTCCGTGAGGTTTTGAGCCTGTACAGGCAGACTGATTCCGAATGCCATAAGCGCAATACCGACTGCGCCCAAAAAGTTTCTTTTCATGGACATGCTAAAAATACTCTTATTTGAAAGTTGACGTTATCGTACCTAAAGACACATTAGCAACAAATTGGCTAATTATCTTCTGCCCAAAGAGATTTTTTCCTGTTCCTTACGAGCTTGACAGTAGGACGGTTAGAAAGACCCGAATGGTCTGAGCGCGGCCGGAATGCTGATAAGGCCATTTGTACTATTCGATTCTATTTTGCCAGCAGCAGCGATCGCCACCGAAGAAATCCGACTTGATGTGGGCAGCCCACTTTTACTCTCTGTATTATCACGCTGTTTTTGGGCGAGCATCGCGATATGGGTACGCGTTACTTTTACTTGGAAAGAGTCTAAATATTGCATTCTAGAATGCGTGTTTGAAAGAGCAATCAAAATGGTTGCCTTATTTAAGCGATCGCTATGCAGATTATTTATGCAGATTAGCTATCCAAATTATCTGCGCAGATTAAAAGGGCGCAGGCAAACCCCTACAGCTAGATATTATGAGTCGATTAGCTCAGAGTCTTGGGGGCTGACTAGGGCTAAGACGAAATGCGACTTCTTTTGGCAATAACCTTTTAGCGATGTCCTTTTGGCAACGTCCCTTTAGCGGTATGAATAGCAGCGGTGATCAGGTAGGATACTGTCGGACGTTTTCGGCTAAATGGCGATCGCACTTCAACCCAATCATCCATGTCTATGGGAGCGTCAATCTAGTCGAGATCCCGTCCGCTCACAGTCTTGAAATACTTTTCTAGATCGTCACTAGATCGTCATCGGAGCTACGGGTTTAATATTGGGATTAACGCCTCCTACTTGAGTTGTTTTTAGCAACCAAGCCTCACCCCCACGATCTAAAAACACGTTAGTTACTTCATTGCTGGTTAAACGGGGCAACATTGTCCGCCAGGAAATCAACCCACGAATTATCCGTTGAATTGGATGCTCTTCTAAAGTGCCACCCAAAACCTCTTCATTGTTTTTCCAGTCAGCGCGGGCCGTTCCCCAAGGCAGCAGCAAGTGCTTAAAGTCTTCAGTGAGTTGTTCTAATTTCTCTAACCGTAGCCGCTGGTCGGGATGCTGTTGCTGCCATTGATCAGCCTTTGGATGACGGCGAATAGAGCGAGAGATATCGCGCAACGCGGCATACAGGGCCTGATTGGCATCTTGATCGCAGTTGTTGGCAGGCCCGACAAAAGTAGCCCCGGTGCCGTCACCAATTCGGTAGCGAGCCGCCATTATTTGAAGCTCGTAAATCATTCGATCTAGCGGCGATCGCGTCCATCCCTCGCCCCCATAGTCACCGGTAAACTCGTCTAGCCTAACCAGCGTATCGACCACCGGGCGCAGTCCTAAAATGCCAAAGGTGCGATCGCCCATATAGCGAGACCAGTGCAGGCTCCCCGAGGTTAGTCCCTCATGGTTTTGGGTATAGATTTGATGATAAATAATCTCAAACCGCAGCTCTCCGGTAAGCGGTTCGCGCACAACTTCAGCCGTACCATAGGCAAAATGACCAAAGTAAAAGATGGCCTTAGCCGCCGGTTCAGCTTTTTTGCCGCCCACGCCGCCATAAGTATGAATTAGAAGGGCTCTTTGCCCCTCCGCCCAAGGCGTTTGGCTCGTCGTAGCCTGAGCTGTCGCATCTGGATTTAGCAAAACAGAGCTAATGGTTCCTTGATCCGCCTTCAAATGTTGCCAGACTTCCTCTTTAAAATACTTTTTAGCAGCATGTTTGTCCGTTATTGTTCGACTCGGCTCAGCCTGTAGTAGCCTGCGAGGAGCCAAAGCTTGAACCACAAAATAGCCCGCGCTATCTTGCGCACCGTAAATGTACCATCCCGTTTGATTGAGATCGTTGCTTTCAATATCTTTTATGGTAGAAGGATGCGTGTTGTTATTGTTAGCCGGTACGTGAGGAACTTTGACCACTTCTTCAGCGCCATCAAACTGCCCTGAGCGCCGATTGAAGTGAATCACTTTGAACAAGTCGCTGTCTGGCTCTGATGAATTGGCTAAGGGTTCGACAAACCTAATGAGGCCGTAGTAGCGTCCCGTAATCTGCACAGGTTCGCGCTCAATGCACAAAATCTGTGCCGCTGGAGAATCGTTTCCTGCCAAAAGGTGATTGGCCTTTACGGTGACTAATTTAGGCAGCGCGACCATCATGTCATCTACGGGATGAGCGCCTGCGAGTGATTCTAAAGGATTGACAACGCGCCAGTGGTTGAGCCGGGTGGGATGAATTCTGCCCGCTTTAACGCTGGCTTCGGCTTGGGGGCTAAAGTTAACGTCTTTGGTGACGGCTCGAGCGTAAGCGCGCGTTTCGAGATTGTTACTTAGGCGCAGCGTCACCGTTTGGCCGACTAAGTGCTGAAACTCATCTGGCGCGTGATGCACTTCAAACAAAACATCGTGAATGGTTTGCCGCTGGTCTTTGGCAGGCAAAATGAGCCGTCCCATCCAGGGGGCGATCGCGCGATAATGCTCTAGTGATACAGACTGTTGAATAGGATAAGTCTCTGGCCGGTTAGGGGCGATCGCGCGAAACCGTTCATAATTGCTCAACATCTGCTGCTGAGTCTCTGACTTTTTTGGTTCGTCAACGCGCTTGCTATCGGCACCACCCATCAAAACAGCCGTTACCAAATCGATAGTCTGTTGCAAGTCGGTGCGTCCGGTGGATAACCGCTGATTGGGATCCATAATAAAAATGCTCAAGCTTTAAGAAACTAACGTTGGCGCTAAGAACGCCGTCTATCAAAATCACATCGACTGGCGCGTTCTAAAGTTGTTTTTAATATTGTTGTCTCTCAAAACGTCAATCTACGCTCGACGAGGCCCCGATGGTGAAGAGAGCGCGATCGCCCAAATCCCATCCGTCAAAAGGCTAATACCCACCCAAACGCCTAGCAACCAGCCCGAACCGGCGGGCCACTGAGACCAGATCAAAATGCCTAGAATAATGCTTAAAATTCCGCTGACTAAAATAGCCGTCCAGCCTGGAATAGGCCGCATCACAAAAGCAAAAATAACCTGAAGAGCGCCTTGGGCAAAGGTCGTTATACCCAGGATGAGCGTTATGGCAACCACACCTGCAAGCACGTTCGATAAAATAAGTGCGCCAGAGCCAAGATAAAGAATGCCGAGCAGTAGCTTCCAAACTAGCTGACTGAGGTTGCGGCCTAAAAAGGCGTAGATAATTTGAGCGACGCCTGCCACAATGAACAGCCAACCAAAAACTAAGGTTGAAGCGATCGCCGCGAAAGCAGGACGGGCAATTGAAATAATGCCTAAAATCACCAATCCAATCCCAATTGCCGTGCCGAGAGCAAAAGCCCCTTCCGGCGGCCGCCTCTGCATCTCTTGTTGCCGAGCAATCTCTGCGGCCTCTGTCCTTCTAACTTCGGGATCTATATTTCTCATTTTGAACCTTTTACATTAGTAGGGTTTTGTCTTCGTAGTTGAAATTCTCAGGAAGTTTTCTGTTGTTAAAACGCTTTGTCGCAAAGTTGTGAAATGTATCCGCTTGGCATATAACTCGATATATAACCAGCACATAAGCAGATTTAGTATAATACTATACAATTTAGACTGACAGTTTTGACTGGGAATTTAGACTAACAGTTTTGACTATACGATTTATCGAGTCCATACAATTTATCGGAATCTATGCAGTTTATAGAGCTTTTATAGAGCCTTTATAGAACTAAAACTTGTAGGAAGAATTGAAGTTTTCAGGCTCTAGAACCCCTTTCAAATTGCGGTATACCAAATTGCGGTATACCAAATTGCGATATACAACTCCGAAGCAGCTACGGATTTCTCCAACATGAATTTTTCCAATATTATTTTCTAATATTAAGAGACAAGCTCTCTTTTGCGCCTACCCATAGGCAGAGATATTTTTGTATGGCGAATAGAGTACGTGCCAATGAAGTACGTGCCAGTGCAGCTTAAGAACAAAGAACAAATAAACCGTAATAGAAAATACTCACTAAAGCCATACTTGGTGCATCTTTAGAAGTCTTCACAACAAATGTTATTCACTTATTTTTTAGGATTAGTGGTTAGCCCAACGCCATCTCCGGTGATTCGCTCGACCTGACTCACTTCAAAAATTAGCGCAAACCGCTGCCCTGTTTCCTTGGCAACAAAATCTTCTAGAAGCCTAACCTGCTTAGGGGTAGGGATTTCCGTGCCGTCAATGTTAATGCCCAATACGGCTTCGGGCGGATGGCTTTGCCAGTTGGTTTTAATGCTAATTAGCTCCAGCCGCTGAAAAGTGATGGTGCGATTTATCAGGGCTTCTTGCACCAGGACTTCTAGTGCCTTTTGCCGCCATAGCTGCGTGTATCCTATTCCTAGCGGAATCACAAGCAGGCTGGTAAAAATTGCCGTACGCCTGAGCACTTTTGCCCCCCGACGCAGCGGGATATAGCCCGCCATTAAAAAAACCAGCATGCAAGAAAGCGTAATGCCGAGTAGGTTGGTCAGATACAGCAGAGCGGCCCCTGTACTCAGCGTCCAATTTGCTTGAGAAAGACCTAAGCCAATCACGCAAAGCGGCGGCATGAGAGCAACGGCGATCGCGGTTCCAGCCAAACTTGAAGAGATTCTAGGCTCTACTTTGGTGAGGCCACTGATTGCCCCAGCGGCGATCGCAATGCCTAAGTCTATGAGCGTAGGCTGCGATCGCGACAAAATTTCACTGCCAAAAGTAGGTAGTTTGATCAAAAGCCCCAGCAGCCACGCCAAAACAACCGAGGCCACCGTGCCAACGGTCAGCGAGATCAGGGCACTGCGAAATAAATCTTTGTCTCCCGATAGCGCTGAGAACGCTATACATCTAATTGGGAGCATTAAAGGCGCTACAATCATCGCACCGATAATGACCGCCGTACTGTTGGAGAGTAGCCCTAAAGTAGCGATCGCACAGGCACCTACCGTTAGCGCCAGATAGTAAATATCTAGGACGGACTCTTCGGTCAGCCCAGCCTTTGTATCAGCCAATTTCTCCAGGCTAGGTTTTTCTCTCCTGAAATGCTTAAATCGGTTGCGCAAATTCATGAATTAACCCGGATAATACAACCAGCCAAAACATCATACATCTGAAAAAATTGGTAAAGAGAACCCCCATGAAAACGCAACCTAATATAGTCTCTCTACTGATCAGCCTCGCTAGCGTCGTTTTAGTCGTCGCGGGCCTAAAAGAAATGGCAGGATTGCTGACACCTATTTTGCTCTCCCTATTTCTGGTTTTGGTCACCTATCCTATTTTGGCCTGGTTAAGGGGAAAAGGGTTACCGCTTTGGTTAGCTTATATTTTGGTTCTTTTAAGCGTTGTCGCAATCGGCTCGTTTGGCGTTCTCTTTTTAGTTACCTCTATCAACGAGCTGGTAAACCTAATACCGTCCTACAGCAGCCAAATCCAAACGCAGGTCAACGCCCTGTGGCAGTGGCTTACCGACAAAGGCGTGACGGTAGACGATATTCAGGCGCTGAGCTGGCTTCAGCCTGAAAAAATTATTCGGCTTTCGCTCTCTTTGACCTCTGCCTTGCTAGGAACGCTCTCAAACATGGGGCTAACGCTGCTGATATTTATTTACATGCTAGCCACCGCTCCCAGCTTTTCCACCCAGCTAAAAAAAGGACTCAAGACCAACACATCAACCCTACATCGGCTAGAAGAATTTTCTCACAGCACCAGCTCCTATCTAATGATTAAAGGCTGGCTCGGAGCCTTAACGGCGCTGGTTCAAATGCTGCTGATGGTATCTTTAGGTCTAGACTTTGCCGTGCTGTGGGGCGTCCTCTCCTTTGCCCTCAACTTTGTACCCAACATCGGCTTCTACTTGGCGCTGATTCCACCGCTGCTGATTGCCATTATTGAGTTGGGATGGCTGAAGGCACTATTTTTTGCGCTGGCTTATGTAGTCATCAACAACTTCTTCGACATGGTGATTGCACCGCGCTATCTATCTAAGGGGCTAGATCTATCCGTTTTAGTGACTTTTCTCGCCGTCATTATCTGGGCCTGGATACTCGGCCCCATCGGAGCTTTCCTCGCCCTACCCCTGACGATCATGGTTAAAAAACTGTTCCTCGAACCCTTTCCTCAAACTCAGCTCATTGCTATCTTAATGAGTCCGGAAGATGAAAGTGAAGACACAGAAGGAAGAGGCGCAAGAAGTAGAGGTGCAAGAAGTAGGGGCGCAAAAAGTAGGGGCGCAAAAAGTAGGGGCGCAAAAATTAAAGACATACAAAATAAAGATGTAAACAGTGAAGACTTATAGGAGCCACCCATTGTTCTACCAATACTCACGATAAGGACAATGGCAACAGAACTAGGATTTACTTACGAGCTAATGATGGCGCTAGGTGCGGCGGCAGTGGGCGGTTATAGTATTAGCCGGTTGGGTCAGCCGGTTTTGCTGGGCTATTTGGCTAGCGGTGTAGTGATTGGGCCTTTGGGGTTCAAGCTGGTGACAGATACGGTAAATATTCAGCATTTAGCTACGTTGGGCGTTGCGTTTTTGCTGTTTGCGTTGGGCGTACAGTTTTCTATAGAAGAGTTGCGACGGGTACGGAATATTGCGTTGCAGGGCAGTTTGCTGCAAATTGGTTTGACGACTGGATTTGTTTGTGCGATCGCGCTGACATTAGGCTGGGTAGATACCCTTTCGCAGGGGATATTTTGGGGCGCACTGCTGTCGCTTTCTTCTACTGCGGTGGTGCTAAAAACGCTGACCGAGCGGGGCGAAATTAACACGCGCCACGGTCAGATTATGCTGGCTATTTTAATTGCTCAGGATCTGGCGTTGGGTTTGATGCTGGCTATTTTGCCTGCGATCAATCAGTCTGGGCCAATTATTACGGTCATTGGACTAGTACTGCTAAAAGTTGTTGGTTTTTTGATAGTGGCGCTGATCGCCGGACGCTGGATTATTCCAGCTATCATTCGACAGGTGGCCTTTACTGAGAGTAGCGAACTCTTTTTGCTGACGCTAGTGGCGCTTTGCCTGGGCGTGGCGTTGCTGACGGCGCGACTTGGGCTTTCTATCGAGATTGGCGCATTTGTAGCGGGCCTGATGATTGCAGAAATTGACTATGCCGATCAGGCGCTGGCCAAGGTGCTGCCGCTGCGTGATACCTTTGCTAGCCTGTTCTTTGTTTCGATTGGGATGCTGATTGATCCAGGCGTGCTGGTTCAAAACTTTGACTCTATTATCGGCTTAGTTGTACTGGTCATGCTGGGCAAGGCGCTGATTATTTTTCCGATTGTTTTGCTTTTCGGCTACTCGCTCAAAACGGCTGTCTTTACGAGCTGCGGGATTAATCAAATTGGTGAATTCTCTTTTGTGCTGGCGCTGGTGGGCCTGGAGAATAACCTCATTAGCCAAGATACTTATCTGTTGTTACTGGGTACAACTGCGATTACGTTAGTGCTAACACCGCAGTCTTTTCGCTTGGCTCCGCGGCTGTCTAACTGGCTACATCGTCAGCCTGCGCTGGTTTCACTGCTCAGCCGCTTCGAGTTCTCTCAAGGCCAAGATGCGATAGAAATTAGCGCTCATGTGGTGGTGGCGGGCTACGGGCGAGTGGGTAGAGTGGTGGTGGGGTTGATGCAGCAGTACGGTCAGCCGGTGCTGGTGTTAGAAAATAGTGAAGGGGCGATCGCCTCGCTGCGCAAAGAACATATTCCCTATCTATTTGGCGATGCAGACTCGGCGCAGATTCTAACTAAAGCCAGGTTGGAAAAGGCTAAGGCGCTGGTGATTGCGCTGCCGGATCCGATGAGTACAAGGCTGCTTTTGGTACAGGCTAGAGCGATCGCGCCGAAGCTGGATATTATCGTTAGAGCGCACACGACCAAAGAACTGGATCAGCTCAGTCAACTGGGGGCGCAAGAAGTGGTGCAGCCAGAGTTTGAGGCGGCGCTGGCACTGGGAACGCATCTGTTGGGGACGCTAGGTGAGATTGATGATAGCTTAGGAGTCACGATAGGGCGGATTCGGGCGGATCATTATCGCAGTGTGCGATGACGGAAAGAGACGCGCAGCCCTTTATTTGCGAATAGGTATTTAGAGATAATAGGTATTTAGAGATAAAGGGTGGGAACATGCATGTTGTAATTACGGGTGGAGCGGGGTTTTTAGGGCAGCGGTTAGCCCGCAAGCTACTGGAAAAGTCTGAGATTCAGTCGCTTGTGTTGGCAGATATTGTTGCACCATCTGGGCCGCAAGATAATCGAGTTACCCTAGTACAGGCCGATCTGACTGATTTTGAGGCGGCTGAAAGTCTGATTACGGCCCAAACGACGGTGGTTTACCATCTGGCGGCGGTGGTGAGCGGGCAGGCCGAGGCCAATTTTGATTTGGGGATGGCGGTGAACTGCGAGGGGACGCGATATTTGCTAGAGGCGGTGAGGCGAAAGGCGGCGGGGGCCATGTTTGTTTTTGCTAGCTCGCTGGCGGTGTTTGGGGGCGAGCTACCGGCGGTTATTTTGGATAAAACGGCGGTGATGCCGCAGTCTTCTTATGGAACGCAGAAGGCTGTTTCTGAACTTTGGGTCAATGACTATAGCCGTAAAGGTTTTGTAGATGGCCGAGTGCTGCGGCTGCCTACGGTTTGCGTGCGTCCGGGGAAGCCAAATGCGGCGGCGTCTTCTTTTGCTAGCAGCCTTATTCGCGAACCGATTAAAGGAGAAACGGCGGTTTGTCCGGTGGGTGATGATTTGCGGCTGTGGCTGTCTAGTCCGAGTACGGTTGTCGATAATCTGGCCCATGTAAATACGCTGAGCGCTGAGCGCTTCGGCTTTACTCGCACCGTCAATTTGCCAGGGATTACGGTCAGCGTGGGCGATATGATTGCGGCGCTTGGACGCGTAGTGGGTGCGGCGGCGGTAGAAAAAATTCGGTACGAGCCGAATGAGGCGATCGCCAAAATTGTTGAGAGCTGGCCGAGTGAATTTGCCGTGGATCGAGCAATTGACCTGGGATTTGTGGGCGATCGCTCATTCGATGACATGATCAAAGCCTTCGTATCGGAACAGGCTGAGAACCATTCGGTATAAAATAGCCCGGTCTAAAATAGCTCTGTCTACAACAGCCTTGTCCAAAACAGTCTTCTAAAAAGAACAACTCTGTAAAATCAACTACATCCAAAAATAACCTCGTATCAAAAACAACCTCTCAATATTAAGCTGAATAAATTCTTTTGAACTAGTTAATAAAAACGCCCTAAAAGTCAGCGAGATCTGCCAGTCATCAGATGTTCTCGTTATGCTGAATAAAAGTAAAGAGGCTGCCCTGCGCTTATTTTTTAGATAGGTGCTGCCGTAAATGCCTTTTATTGAGCTGATTCTATAGATTCGACCTTACGTCATCGCTGACCTTCGGAGGGCCAATGTTTAAATTTGTTATTCAACCGCTCCAGCTATTTTTAGATGGGGCAATCGGAAAAGACCGGCAGGCTAATCGCAGTCTGACCAAAAAGCTGCATTTGGCCAGAGCCGACTGCGATTATTTGCAGCGGCAGCAAGACGCCCTAGAGCGCAGTCATAAAAAGCTAAAGCAAACGTGCGATCGCATTACTCAGCAGCAAAAACAGCTACAAAATGAGTACGTTCAGCTGCAAAAACGCTGTGAAGAGCTAGCTTTAGCAAAAGAAAAATCTGAAAAGCAGTTGGCGATCGCGATTAATCATAATGAACAGCTCACGGCCAAACAATCTGCATTAGTCTTGCAAATACAAGAAAAAGAGATTGAAATTAAGCAGTTGGTTAAACTCGCTGACGACGACGAAAAAGGATTTTTGGCTCAAGCAGAAAAGCTCACGCTAGCACTGAACAATAAAGAACGTGAGAATGTTCAGCTCGTGGGTGAAATTGCCGTCCTCGAAGCCTCTTTAGCTCGCCAAACCTATCAACATCCTCAAATTTTCGAGTCGGAAAAGTCGTTGACCAATGACGATAAAACTCCGCTAAATGACATCAACCCGGAGGTACTAAAGTGCGTCGATTTATCCAACGTTTCGATTGCCTTAGTCGGTGGGCATGACAACACCCGTCATCACGTCATTGAAAAGCTTCAGCAGGTACACGGCCTCAAAAAACGACATCTGCACGAGCTTAGTCACGAACATACTTCAGATAGAGGACAGGTAAAAGAGAAGATTAAAAACTGTGACTTTGTATTTGTTATCACCGGGTACATCTCTCACAAGCTTCACGATTCTGTGATGCAGCTAAGAGACAAAGATGCGCTAAAAGGCGACGTTGTTCGACTAGATAATCACGGGACAACGGGCGTTCTGCGAGACATTTTGACCTATGTCGCTCACCGCTTTCCGCCACTTTCCACCAGTTGAGGCATCTAAGACATCTAAGGCATCTAAGGCATCTGAGGAAACGGTAGATTTTCCAGATTGTCCCTAATATGAATCTCTATGACGGCCCTGAATGACGGCACTGAGCGTTAAGCTAGTAACGCATAATTTGAGGCTGTATAAAAATGAACTTTCGTGCCGATCGCTCCGCTTGGATTAACGCGACAATTCCCGTGATGGGCGCTCTTTTGGTTTCCTTTGGGGCAGTGGGCTGTACGCAGGTCAATACTAGCGCTTCTGATGCGACGGCAGATTTTGAGGCGATCGCCGCAACCACCTATACCTGGCAAATAGAGTATGTTCCTCGGGGCAACACGCCCGATCGACCGAACGATCGTCGTTTAGAGCAGTTTGAGTCTACTCAGGTAGTGAATCGCAACGGCATTCGCCCAGAGGCGGCTGGCTCAGGCCCAGATGAGCAGGGACTTTGGTGGCCGGTGCTGCCGCCCAAGCCCAGCGTTGAGGAAATAGAAGACCGGCAGCGCCCCGGCGAAACGCCCCGCCCGGCGGAAGTGATAAAGTCGGTGGCTTACAAGCTGACGTTTAATCAGGCGGGTGAGACAAAAACACTGCCGACGGACGCCGACGTTTATCGGCAGGCGGTAAAGGCGTTTGAAAAGGAGAGACCGCTAGCGCTGACGCTGGGGCCGCAGGACAGTTCTGTGATCAAGGCGGAAATCCAGTAGATACACCATCCAGTAGATACATCATCCAGTAAATACATCAAACGTAGACGCCGTGAAGCTAGTCACCTAAAATTAGGGCGACCCCATTTCGTACTCCTTTTATGAGCAAGCCGCGCATTCTCTCAGGCATTCAAACCACAGGAAACCTGCATCTAGGTAATTATCTGGGTGCGATTCGTAACTGGGTAGAAATGCAGGCCGACCATGAGTGCTTTTTGTTTATGGCGGATTTGCACGCGATAACGGTGCCTCACAATCCGGCGGTGCTAGCGGAGAACACATTTAAGGTGGCAGCGACCTATATTGCCTGCGGGATTGATCCGGAGCAGTCTACGATTTTTATTCAGTCGCAGCTTCCTGAACATAGCGAACTGGCCTGGTTGTTTAACTGCGTGACGCCTCTAGGCTGGCTGGAGCGGATGATCCAGTTTAAGGAGAAAGCGCTTAAGCAGGGCGATAACGTGAGCATTGGGCTGATGGATTATCCGGTGCTGCAAGCGGCCGATATTTTGCTGTACGAGCCGGACAGCGTGCCGGTGGGTGAAGACCAAAAGCAGCACCTAGAGCTGACTAGAGACATTGCGGCTCGGGTGAATTTTCAGTTTGGCAGTGAAGAGAAGCCGGTGCTGAAAATTCCTGAGCCGCTAATTCGTCAGGCAGGAGCTAGAGTGATGAGTTTGACGGATGGGACAAAAAAGATGTCTAAGTCCGATCCGTCCGATCAGAGTCGCATTGATTTGACGGACGATCCGAAGGCGATTACAAAAAAGATTAAGCGGGCTAAAACCGATCCGGCGCGCGGCCTGGAGTTTGATAATCCGGAGCGGCCAGAATGCAACAACTTGCTGGGTCTCTATCAGCTATTGTCTAACCAGAGCAAGGAAGCGGTGGCCGCAGAGTGCCAGGATATGGGCTGGGGACAGTTTAAGCCGCTGTTGGCGGAGACAACGGTGGAAGCTTTGCGGCCAATTCAAGAAAAGTATAATGATTTGATGAGCGATCGCGCCTATTTAAATCAAGTGCTAGCTGAAGGCAAAACGAAGGCCCAGGCGATCGCCGCTCCGACGTTAGCGAAAGTCAAAGCAGCGATGGGATTTGTTCAGTAAGCTTTTCTGTTCTATTTGGGTGGTGCGGCGCTATTTTAACGGTTGAACATCACACTAAGTTTAATGGATGATCAATTTCAATCGCGGGCTATAACCCCTGTAGATGGGGAAACTAGGTAAGATAGCCTTTAAGCACTAAAGCCCTATCTTATTTATGAACGCTGCACTCAACGGACAAGCTGGTTCGCCTATCGCGATCGCACCTCAACATCGTTTGCGCACGGCTGCTCGTTCTGGCGAGTTCATAGTAACAGCTGAGGTCATGCCGCCAAAAGGAGGGGATCCTAGCCACATGTTAGAAATGGCCGGTCACTTAAAAGATTGGGTGCATGCGGTGAATGTGACCGATGGGAGCCGGGCGGTGCTGAGAATGTCGGCGCTGGCCTGTTCGGTGTTGCTAAAGCAGGCTGGGATAGAGCCGATTTGTCAGATGACGGGGCGCGATCGCAACGCGATCGCCTT
>JBBSOB010000025.1:0-26440 GCA_038260205.1 Phormidesmidales cyanobacterium | reverse complement strand
TAAACCATGAGCAAAGTGCATTTCATCAGACTTAATCACTAGCACCGTCACCGCAAAGTTAGATTCGTCAGCGACGCCTTGCGCAATCACGCCCGCCCCAGAGCAGCCGATCAGGGGCGCGTTTCCCGTCGCTTCACGAACAGACTTCAGGAGCAGCTCTTGCCGGTAGCCGACCGTTGCAAACATCACCACAAAATCTGGACACTCTATGCAAGCTTGTGCGATCGCTCGACTGGCGGCCTCTTTCCCGGCCATCATCGGATTGCGGTGATAGCTGCTACCTACGCCAACTTGAGTACCCATCAATAATTTCCCAACCAAAACAGAAAAGGTGTATCCGTAAAATTCCCCAACCTCTTCCGCAGGCTTCACTGAATGGATATGCCTTTATATAGATTTCGCTTTTGTAAATATCTCAAATACTGGCCGGAAGAAGGATTGGCAAACTAATCCTCTATCGAGCTATGAACTGAGCTATGAACCTTCGAGATGGTTTTTGGCCTTTAAATAAACAAAAAGCCGCAGGGCATGAGCAACCCTACGGCCAGACGCTATCTCAACGCAAACTTCTAATGCAAACTTCTAATGCAAACTTTTTAGTTCGAGATCAGGCAACTTTAAAGAGCGAAGGCATGCCAGATAGAGCCGCTAGCCGCGCCTTCAGAGCATCATCTTCTAACCTTTTCCCCTAGCCTTGTGCAGGCAAAGGTTCAGGTCGCAAAGAAACCGTTTTCGACGCTCCGCTTCGCTCAATTTTCAACTTCAAGTCTCGGCTTAAACCATTTGACTCCACCGCATTCTGCACATCTTGCCCCGTCTTAATAGCCGCCCCATTGACCTGACGCACCACGTCACCAGAGCGTAGCCCGGCCTTAGCCGCAGGCGAACCCGGCACTACCTCAGCGACCAGCACACCGTCATCAGACTCTATGGTAAAGCTACGATTCGGATCGGTGTTTACCGACTCGCGCAGCTCAGGCGACAAGTTCACCATCTGAATGCCAATAAACGGATGTTCGACCTTGCCATTGGCCACTAGCTGAGCCGAAATTCGCTGCAAAGTTTCTGCTGGAATCGCAAAGCCCAAGCCCTGTGCGCCGCTAATAATCGCGGTATTCATGCCCACCACTTCACCCTTCGCGTTGAGCAGCGGCCCACCCGAATTCCCCGGATTAATCGCCGCATCGGTTTGGATAAAATCTACTCGCTTATCCGCAATGCCGACCTGACCGCTCGTTCGGCCGGTGGCGCTGATAATGCCGACAGTAACGGTGTTATCTAGACCAAGTGGATTGCCGATGGCGATCGCAGTTTCCCCAGGCAACAGCTCGCCCTCATTCACCTTTACCACCGGCAAATCGTTCGCTTCAATATCAATCACCGCCACATCCGTCACCGGATCAACGCCCAACACCTTTCCTTCAAAGCTGCGACCGTCCTTCAGCGTCACCTGCACCGTATCAGCACCTTCAACCACGTGAGCATTCGTCAATACGCGCCCATCTGCGCTGACAATAAAGCCCGAACCCACACCCCGCTCGGTTCTCTCTTGAGGATTACCCTGGGCGTCACCTGGAAAAGCATCATCGCCAAAGAAACGGCGAAAGCTCTCAGGAATATTTGAGGACTGGCTAGCAACCGTGCGCGAGGCGTTAATTCGCACCACAGCGGGGCCTACCGCCTGAACTACCTCAGCCACAGAACTGCTCTCGGCAGGCAGCGCTAGGCTTGCATTCACCGTGCTGTAGTTAGATTGAGTACCAGAAGGCTGAATCCTAGGCTGCGTAACCGCGACCGAATTGGCAGACCCAGTCTCCGTCGCATAGTCCAGCGCATAATGAGCACCTGTTGCCGTTCCTGCTCCTAGCAAAACTAGGGCCACCGAAGTCGCCAGCTTTTGGCCAACCGAGTTTGTCCTCCCAGACGCAGAAGATGTATCTCCAGAGCGATTATCAGCCATCAATCCTTACGTATAACGTGAATGCCTTATTATATTCAGCTCGTTTGACAATGGCATTGCCGCGATATGACTATCTTGTGAAGGATGGCTAGAAAAGCGGTTTGTGGTCTAGTAAGAGAGCAGTAAACCACCCCAAAGGAGTCCTTTTATGGATAGTAAATCAACCGTTGTTTGGCAAGGTAGCCTCAAGCAGGGCGAAGGTAAAATCACCACCGAAAGCAAAGCGCTCAATGAGTCTGTGTATACCTTTGGCACTCGCTTCGAGAATAATCCTGGCACTAATCCTGAAGAGCTAATTGCCGCTGCTCATGCGGCCTGTTTCACCATGGCCGTAGCCGATGGATTAGGCAGTGAGGATATTACCCCAGAGAAGCTAGAGACGGTGGCCACGGTCACGCTGAGCACAGAAGGTAACGAGCCTGAAGTTTCTCAGATTCAGCTAAAGATTACGGGCAAACTACCCGGTGCCAACGAAGAAACCTTCAAGAAAGTTGCGCATACGGCAAAAGAGAACTGCCCTATTTCCAGATTGTTCAATGCCGATATTTCGCTAGAAGTTCATCTAGAAAAATAAGCACAAAAACAACTGAACAAGCAAAAATAAACAAACAAGGAGAGATAACTGAATGTCCGATCAGCTAAATGGAAAGAAGATTGCGTTTTTGGCTACC
The DNA here is from genome assembly GCA_038260205.1 of Phormidesmidales cyanobacterium. Classification (GTDB taxonomy): domain Bacteria; phylum Cyanobacteriota; class Cyanobacteriia; order Phormidesmidales; family Phormidesmidaceae; genus Phormidesmis. The sequence continues at coordinate 23,809 of JBBSOB010000025.1, read as the reverse complement.
GATGGATTTGAACAGGTGGAGTTTACTCAACCTTGGGAAGCCATCAAATCAGCCGGAGCTACTGTGGAGCTAGTTTCTTTGGAGTCTGGCCAAATTCAAGGCTTTAATCATCTAGACAAAGCAGATAAATTTACGGTAGATAAAACTCTATCTGAAGCCGATCCGGCTGACTATGCTGGATTAGTGCTGCCCGGTGGCGTTGCTAACCCGGATAGTTTACGGACGCACTCAGCCGCCGTTAAATTTGTCAAAACCTTTGTAGAGCAGTCCAAGCCGGTAGCGGCCATTTGCCACGGCCCTTGGACTTTGGTCGAAGCCGACGTAGTGAAAGGCCGAACGCTGACTTCTTTTCCGAGTATCAAAACGGATATCCGCAATGCGGGTGGCACCTGGGTTGATGAAACGGTGCCTGTAGATCAGGGTTTGATCACTAGTCGAAACCCAGACGATTTGGCTGCTTTTTGCAGCAAAGCTATCGAAGAGTTTGCTAAATCCTAAGTACTCGTCGTTGAGGACTAGTTATTGAGTGCTAGTCCTCAATTAACCCAAAAGATATCTACAAGAGAGACTCTATCAATGTCTGAGATGATTACGTTTCAACGTCCTGATGGTAAAAGCTGTTCTGGCTACTATGGCGAACCTGAAGGAAACAAAACAGCGCCGGGCGTGGTGCTTATTCAAGAATGGTGGGGTCTAAACGATCAAATCAAAGGAATGGCCGATGATTTGATTAAGGCAGGCTACCGCGTTTTGGTTCCTGATTTGTACAGAGGCGATATGACTGTGGAGCAGGCCGAAGCTCAGCACAAAATGGAAGATCTGGACTTTGACGATGCGACGAATCAGGATATTCGCGGCGCAGCAAGCTATCTAAAAACGAACAGTTCGCAAGTGGCTGTCATGGGATTTTGCATGGGCGGCATCCTCACGATGCTCTCGGCGATTCATCTTTCTGAAGAGATTCAGGCCGCGGTTAGCTGGTACGGTGTCCCGCCCGAAGAAGGCGGAGATCCAAGCACCATTAGCATTCCAGTCCAGGGGCATTTTGGCACTGCCGATAGCTTTTTCCCACCGGAGAGCGTGGACGCGCTAGAAGAAAAGCTCAAAGCGGGTAACGTGGATTATGATTTTTACCGCTATGAGGGTAAGGAACATGCGTTTGGTAATGAAACGGGTGATAGCTACGATGCGGCTGCGAAAGAAAAGGCTTGGGCGCGATCGCTCGCCTTTCTCAACGAACACATTCGCCTATTAAACGCTTAGCCTCCTAAACATCTAGAAAACATAAGGGATAACAGCATTCGTTTCAGGTAACGTTAACGCCAACTTTCGCGCAGACTTTGCAAGGACTGGCACAATAGAGGAGTTATCCTCTTACCCGACTGCCTGTGTTAGCGCCTGAAACTCTGTTTCCCTTTCAGTTAGACGATTTTCAATTAGAGGCGATCGCCGCTCTAAACAAAGGCGAATCCGTCATCGTCTGCGCCCCCACCGGCTCTGGCAAAACGCTAGTCGGCGAATATGCCATCCATCGCGCCCTAGAACTCGGTCGTCGGGTCTTCTACACCACCCCACTCAAAGCCCTCTCCAACCAAAAACTCAGAGACTTTCAGCGCATTTTTGGCGAAGAAAATGTCGGCCTGCTCACGGGTGATACTTCCATCAACCGCGATGCCCCCGTGGTGGTAATGACCACCGAAATTTTCCGCAATATGCTTTACGGCACTAGCATCGGACAGGTTGGCACCTCGCTAATGGACATGCAGGCCGTGGTGCTAGACGAATGTCATTACATGAACGACCGGCAAAGGGGTACCGTTTGGGAAGAGTCTGTCATTTACTGCCCGCCCGAAATTCAGCTAGTGGGTCTTTCTGCTACCGTCGCCAACGGCGGCCAGCTCACCGACTGGATTAGTGAAGTCCATGGCCCAACGCGGCTCATTTATTCCGACTACCGCCCCGTCCCGCTCAACTTTCACTTTGCGGTAGAAAAGGGCATCTTCCCGCTGCTAAACCCGTCGGGCAATGCCATCCATCCCAAGCTCAAGGGCCGTCGCAAACCGCCTCGCCGTCAGCGCGGACAAAAAGCACAGGTCTCCGGCCCCACCCTTCCCGGCATCGTCAGCAAGCTCCAGCAAAAGGACATGCTGCCCGCCATTTATTTCATCTTTAGCCGCAAGGGCTGCGATAAGTCGGTGCAGTCGGTTTCACATTTGAATTTGGTCACGCAGGCAGAGGCCGAACTGCTCAAGCGTCGAATTGATGCGTTTGTAGCTCGCAATCCAGATGCCATCCGGGCCAATCAGCTCGAACCGCTTTATAGAGGAATTGCGGCTCATCATGCGGGTATTTTGCCCGCCTGGAAGAGTTTGGTAGAAGAGTTGTTTCAATCTGGACTAATCAAAGTGGTCTTTGCCACAGAGACATTAGCCGCTGGGATCAACATGCCTGCTCGAACAACCGTAATTGCGAGTTTGTCGAAGCGCACGGACGAAGGGCATCGTCTGCTTCATGCCTCTGAGTTTTTGCAAATGTCGGGCAGAGCGGGCCGCCGAGGGATGGACGCAGAAGGCCATGTTGTTACCGTAGAGTCTCCTTTTGAGGGCGCAAAAGAAGCTTCTAGGCTGGCACTATCACCACCTGATCCCTTAGTGAGCCAGTTTACGCCCAGCTATGGCATGGTGCTCAACCTGTTGCAAACTCACACGGTAGAAGAAGCGCAAGAGCTGATTGAGCGAAGCTTTGGCCAGTATTTAGCAACGCTGCATTTAGCGCCACAGCGGCAGGGCATAGCGGCGGTAGAAACTGAGATTGCTATTTTGCGCGATCAGCTCGCTTATATAGACGATACGGCTTTGGCGGAGTACGAGAAACTGCGCGGCTGGCTAAGAGAAGAAGACAGGTTGCTAAAAATTCTAGAAAAACAGGCAGAAGAGACTTTGGGCGGCGGCGATCCGGTGGCAACTTCTTTTGCGATGGGCGGGACGCTGCTGGCCTTGAAAGGAAAGAACGTGAAGGTGTCTGCTCCGCTAAAGGCGATTTTAGTGAGTAAAATACCTGGGCCAGGCCAGTTTCCCTTTTTGGTGTGCTTAGGAGAAGACAATCGCTGGTACGTGGTGACGGTAAAAGATGTGGCGATGCTCTATGGTGACCAACCGCGAATTCGATCGGCGGATGATCTGACGCCACCGGCTGATTGGGCGGCGGCTCCTGGAAAGTCTCGTAAGGGAGATGAAACAACTGCGGCTGTCGTTATGAAAATACCGCCGCTGCCTGATTTTGAAGAGCAAGCGCCTGAAGTGAAGGCCCAAAGAGAAAAAGTTGAGGCGGTGGAAGCGAAGATAAAAGAGAATCCGGTGGGGAAACTGTCGAATCCGAGGGCGGTGGTGAAGCAGCAGCAGCGGTTGAGAAGACTGTTGGAGGAGCTGAGCGATCGCACCCAAAAATACGACAATCAAACCCATCGCTACTGGCTAGAGTTTGTTAGCCTGATGCAAATCTTAGAAAATTTTGGCTGTTTAGAAGACAACGGCCCCACAGAACTAGGCCAAATGTGCGCCGCCATTCGAGGCGACAACGAACTGTGGCTAGGAATGGCACTAGCTTCTGGCGAATTTGACGCCCTAGAACCTCAGCAGTTTGCCGCTGCCTGTGCTGGCATCCTGATGGAGAACAATCGCCCCGACACCTGGATTCGCTACGAGCCAACGGCTCCCGTCGTCGAAGCCCTCGAAGGCTTGCGCCATCTTCGCCGCCGCATTTTTCAAGAACAGCGCCGACAGGATATTCAAATTCCTGTCTGGCTAGACTACGATCTAATTGCCATTGTTGAGCAATGGGCGCTAGAGGCTGAATGGCAAGAACTGTGCGATAACACCAGCCTAGATGAGGGCGATATCGTCAGGATTTTGCGGCGTACGCTGGATCTACTCTCCCAAATTCCGCATGTTCCGTACTTATCCGAAGAAGTAAGAACAACGGCTAGACAAGCCGTATTCTTGATGAATCGCTTTCCGGTTTCTAATGATTAGAGCTAGAAACTAGAGCCAGAAATTAGAGCCAAAACCAGTCCCGCTTGAAAATCAGAATACTACTGGCCATACCAGTCTTTTTTCCACTGGTTCATCTGATCAATTTCGACCTGTTGGGTTTTGATAATATCATTAGACACCTGTTGTATTTCAGGGCGATCGCTCTTTTTCAGCGCGTGCTCTGCCATAGATACAGCGCCTTCATGGTGAGGAATCATGCCATTGATAAAGCGCAGATCAAACTCGTCGTCGGCTTTACCTAAGTCGCCGTCCATGCGCATACTCGACTGCATCTCAGCAGACATTTTCATGGCGTGGCCCATTTGAGCATCGTACATAATCGGGTCAGCGCTAGCCTGTGGATACCAGGCCTGCCGCCAGCGCTGCATTTGGGAAATTTCATCTTTTTGAGCTTTAATGATGTTTTGGGCTAACGCTTTAACTTCGGGCCTTTGAGAATTTTCCAGTGCGGCTTCGGACATCGCGATCGCGCCCTGATGATGCAAAATCATCCCATCGATAAAGCGCAGGTCAAACTCATTATCTTTAGGGCCAAGATCCATCATCGCGTGATCTGTTGTGGACATAGACTCGCCTACGGGCGCAGACTGTGGCGTTTGAGAACCCAAATTAGAAGGGCTGCATCCAGCGAAAAGCGGGGAGATAGAGGCTAACAGTCCTAACAACAAAAACCAGGCATAAGTTCGTTTTGAGCGCATAATATAAGATAAACTCCTTCTGTCAAATAAGGGCGATAAAACAATATAGCAACCAGAGCGGAATCTTCTATTATAAGTACTTCGGCGGTATCGCTAGCAGGCCAGTCGTCATGCGGCCATATAATGCAGCCATATAAAGACTAGTTTACGAGGTGCCAGTCCTGCGCCCGCTGCCGAATCTCGCTAAGCTCCGCCTCAGACATTTTATCTAGGTTGTTCAAAATGAAGTTCATTCGCCCCTGACTGCTCAATTTTTCTCGATGGCGATCTAGAAAATCCCAGTAAAAGAAATTAAACGGACAGGCCTTTTCTCCGATTCGCGCCTTGCGATCATAGGCACACCCTTTACAGTAATCGCTCATTTTATTTACATAATTAGCGCTAGAAGCGTAGGGCTTAGTCGCCAACAATCCCCCATCTGCGAACAGCCCCATCCCAATGACGTTAGTCTGCATGACCCAATCGTAGGCGTCGATAAAGGCTGCGTGGAACCAGTCTTCTACTGCCTGCGGAGAAAGTCCGGCAATCAGAGAGAAGTTTGCCAAAATCATCAGCCGCTGAATGTGATGCGCGTAGCCTGTACGCTTGACAGTATCAATGGTTTGATGCAAACAGTTCATCTGCGTATCGCCATCCCAAAAGAAGTCGGGCAGCGGCTGATTATGTTCAAAATAATTGCGAGAAGGATAATCTTCATCAACCCGGTTGTACACGCCGTGCATATATTCTCGCCAGCCCAATATCTGACGGATAAAGCCTTCCACACAGTTCAGTGGAATGTTGTTTTTCTCGTAGGCTTGTTCTACCGCCTCAATAACTTCCATCGGCTGCAACAGGCCAATGTTGAGATAGGGAGAGAGTAGCGCATGCCATAGGGTGTCTTCGCCTGCGACCATTGCATCTTGATAGGGGCCAAAGGTATTGAGGCGATCGCTCACAAAATTATCCAGCACCTGTAGCGCCTGCTTTCGAGTGACCGCCCAGCCAAACCAATTAGCATCCCCAAACGTTGGAAAATCAGCGGCCTCTACTCGCTCAATGACCGCCCTCGTAATCTTATCCACCTCAAACGTCAGCGGATGCGGCGGCAAAATCTCTCCTTTTAGCGGCTTCCGATTCTCCTTGTCAAAGTTCCACCGCTCGCCCACCGGCTTTTTGCCATTCATCAAGATATTGAACCGCTTACGACCTTCCCGGTAAAACGACTCCATCAAAAGACGTTTACGCGTTGTCGCCCAGTCTTCAAACTCCTGAGTAGACCATAAAAAATGATTGTTCGGCGTCTGGGTTAACTCACAATCTAGCTTCAGCCCATTGAGCAAAGCGGCAAACGGCCGATCCGCAGGCTTCATCACTCGCAGCTCATCAATCTTGTTCTGCTTTATCCAAGCAGTCAGCGGCTCCTCAAACGAATCAGCCGTCTCGTAAGTCACTAACCAGCCGTCCGCCCGCAGCTCTTCCGCAAAATGACGCATCGCCGACCATACTAAAATCAGCTTTTGCTGGTGATACCGTCGCGCCTTCACATGAGCTAACGATTCGATAAAAATGACCGGAGTACGGGTCTTATCCGCTGCGCAGCCTGCAATTGCCGACTGCCCTACCCAAAGCTGATCGCCCAACACCCAAATGCCAACCGTCATACAAGCTTGTCTAAACTACATTCGGTCTAGTTTAGGGTAGCTAGCAGCGCTCTGCGTGATTCCATAGAGAGATCTCCTGTCGCCCCATCGAAGCACGGCGCACTTAGCTTTTAAGCCAGCGGCCTACATGCACCCGCAGCCAGCGAATCTCTTCTTGACTACCCAAAATCGCTAATTTTTCGGTGCGTTTAGGATCGTTGGTCGCCAAAATAAAGCTGATTTTAGGTGAGAAGACACCGGGCTTGCTACAGAGCATTCGAATAGGGGCGTTAGCAAAGTGAATCTGACTCTCTTGAAAGGCGGCTTGCGCTCTGGAATGCCGCTTTAGCCCGTATTTTGGCAAAGGCGTTGTTGCCAGCGTCACAAACATTCGGCCAAAGGTATCTCGACGTAGTCGAATACTAGCTAGTCGTTCTGTAGGTTCGTCGACCACAGGTGCATAAGGAACCATTAGAAAATAAAAGCCGGGTAGGAGCAGCGCCACTACAAATCCTAGCAGCGGCGATCCGCTTAGCGCGACGGTGCCACCGACGATGGTTACGGCTAGCATCATCAATAGGGCCGTCTTGAGTTCTTCAGGGCTGACCATGCCGGTTGGGGTAGCTGGCGTCTGCGTTTTATCGCCTTGTATCCGGCTGTAGTTGAAATGAATTCTTAGCTCTTGAGGCGTCGAGTTCACTTTAAAGTCGAGATAGGCTAGCTGGGGCTGAAGCGAGAGCGGAGTGTGCGGCACCGCCAGAGTGTAATCGCCTTGGGATGGTGGTTTTCCTAGGAGCTGAATAAGTTCTAGCTCTTGGAGCGCATTGTTAGCAGAGGTCGTGCGCTTGGTTAGGTCGGCCTGCGTCAATCGGGAGATCCATTCGATGAATGGCCGAGATAGCGCCATGTCGCGGGGCTGAATTTCTAAGTCTGGGCGCATCCAGGTGGTGGGAGACTTACCGGTGGCCATATAGATGAGCGTTGCACCCAAGCTGTACAGGTCGGAAGCGGGCTGCGCTTGTCCATAAAATTGCTCGGGCGCAGTATAGCCATAGGTGCCTTCTGAGATCACTGTACCGCCGTTTTTTTCAGCGGGTGCTTGGCCCAAGTTGACCAAGTACAGCCGACCGAAGCCGCGATCGCGCTTAATATTTGATCGCCGGTTGCGAGCGGGTTCGTAGTCGGCAAAGGAATCGGCTACCCGCCGGTTTTCCAGCAGAATATTGCTCGGTTTAATCGCTCGATGAAGCGTACAGCTAGAGACACCGACTGTCTGACTAGTCATCTGGCTGCTCGTCTGGCTGCTCGTCTGGCTGTTCATCTGGCCATGCAGATACTTCAGCGTAGAAAGAACTCGCAGCGCGATCAGCTTTAGCTCAAATTCGTCAAAGCAGTAGCCATCGGCCATCCACTCTTGAACGGACTTGGCCTCTGCTGCTGTCTGCACAATCGCAAAACCAGGCCCTAGCGAGGTTTTTAGCTCAAAAGCATCAATATAAGCAGGAATTGCCGCATAGTCTAGCGCCTGAAGATCTTTAGCATGCTGTTGCAACCGCGCTAGCTCACGATTGTCGGTGGGATCAAATAAATGCACATCGACAACAACTTTTTTCTGCGAATAGATCTGCGTTAGCGTAAAACGATTTTTTTCTTGATCTCTTTCACAGCTCGTTTCCCAGGCTTCTTCCTGAGCGTTTCTAGGCTGCTCACTCAGCGGCATCCCTATGTGCTGCGCAACTAATGTCTCCACGCAGTGACGAGAAGCCGTGATGACATCGTTAGCGTCCGCTAGCTTCCATTCTGGCGTTGAGGCAGTCTTTCCAGAGGAGACTCGCCATCGACGGTCAACGGGGGATGATGACATTGAGTCGGAAACTGAGCTTGCGCTGTCGGTGAGTTCCATTGAAATACTCTTAGATCGGAGTGAATGAGGTAGGGGGTGCGCGAGTTAATTCAGGCCAGTTAGTCAAGCTAGTGGCCCCGTCCTTTCTAAGATAATTAAAATTCCTTACTCAGTGCTTATACTGAGTGCTAAACAATATCATTTACAGGCAATACATGAAGAGCAGGTATATTCATTCATTGCCGGGAAAGTTCTCAAGAACAGAAGGAAGCCGCCCCCGTAAGCTTTTGGTTTAGCTATCGGGGAATTTACTGATCTATGGGTAACAATGCTGATAACGTAAGCTGCTAAACGGGTTGATTTTGAGTAGAGCTGCCTAGTTTGGAAAGCTCTATTAAAGCCTCTCCGCTGACTCGGCAACCTGTCCATTCGTCTTTGAGGATGGCACCGATGCGTTTGTAGAAGGCGATCGCATCTTCATTCCAATCCAAAACGCTCCACTCTAGTCGGCCACAATCTTTACTGAGGGCAAAAGCTGCCAAATGCTTCAGCAAAGCCGTCGCAATTCCTTGGCGTCTAAAAGCTGGTAAGACAAAAATATCTTCTAGATAAATGCCCGGCTTCATTAAGAAGGTGGAAAAGTTATAGAAATAAAGCGCCATGCCCGCCGCCTGACCGTCTACCTCAGCAATAATCACTTCCGCATAAGGCGTTGGCCCAAACAAACCGTCGTGCAAATCCGCTTCGCTACCCACCATTTCATGCGCTAGCTGCTCGTACTCGCTCAGCGCCTGAATTAAGGCAAAGATAGTCGAAACATCTTCTGGATAGGCGGGACGAATGTCGACGGTCATAACGGTATGCTCTCTCACAAAATAAATAGATAATTAGAGACAATTGGAACTGAACTACAGTAACTGAATTACAGTAGCCGACTGGTGACTCGGCCCACGATGCGATCGCGCCCCACCACCCCAAACGATCGGCTATCGTTGCCCTCAGCCGCATTATCGCTTAGCACGTAGCATCCCCCATCATAAAAGGTCTCGCTAACCCGTTTCACCATACGCAAATCTGGCCTGAAAGGATGAATGCAAAGAACAATATCACCGGGAGCAAGGGGAGTGACCCGGTTAACGGGCAATACCAGTACGTCATCGTTTGGCTGTAGCGTTGGCAGCATAGAGCGCCCTTCTACGCGCACTCGCCAGCGTTTACCTAGCACCCATTGCCAAACTTCGCTCCAGTCTCGCCCTAGCTTTGCCATCCACAAAAAAGCCCCGTAATGCTGCCTCAACAGATTACAGGGTCTTTTGTCTAACTGGCGTAAACCTGGCGTAAACCTGGCGCAACTCTGGCGCACCCGCGGCCAGCTATTAACTAGCTAGCGGTATACCAGGAAACATCGCGGCTCTTGGTTTCCCAGAAGATGTTATGAATTTTCTGCACGGCGTCCATTAGCTCCTGACAGTGCTGAGTGCTGACTTCTACTTTACAAGCAGAGCAAGTCTTAGCGGCTTTCCAAAAAGTATCGTGCAGATCAGGATACTTCTCTAGGTGCACTGGCTTAAAGTAGTCAGTCCAAAGAACCAACAGCTCATCTTTAGCAATTTGGGCCTGCTCTTCTTTGATGGCAATGTAGCGAGACATGGTGTTTTGGTAAGACGCCATGGCCTGCTTGTCGCCGCCTTCGGGATGCTGCAAGTCAAGAATTTTTTTGGTCATAGAAACCACTGCTTCCGCTGCAATGCGAGCAGAAGACGGATCGTATACGCCACAGGGGCCGTCGCAGTGGGCCTGTACCACCGGGGCTGGAAAGCAGTTTTTCAAAGTTGAAACAACGATGCTAAGCATAATGTCTTTTGATTTTGTAAACAGCGTCCCCTTCAGGAAATCCGACTGGCTCGGATGAGTCATTGCAGATCCCCCTGGGGGGGTTATTACTTTAGTATACCGCCCTGGCTTTTTGGTGGACTCACTCTTAAGCAAGGCTTTTGTCATCAGTGCTTCATCAGTGCTACAGATGATAGTTTTGTAGAATGCACGGGTTGAATTTGTCAGTCCATCTATCCGCTGTTCATTTACTGCCGTACTGAAATGCCCAGGCTAAGCCGCTCGTTTCTGCTGTCCTCATCGCCGTCTATTTGGGGGCTTGGCTGGCTGGCAATCGTAGTTATTTTGGGTTTGAGTAGCTGCGATCGCCTATCCACATCAGATCTTTACGCCCGCCTGCCGCCCTGCGCTGACACCGCCTGCAACTGTAGCGACTTTACTAACCAGAGTCAGGCCCAGGCAGTTTTGCTCGCTTTTGAAGACGATGTTTACAATCTCGATAGCGATCGCAATGGCACCGCTTGCGAAAGTCTGCCTCTTGTCGCAGTGGGCTTAGACGAACCGACCTATTTTTCCAATAGCGAGCATCTGACCTTTGGCAATCCGAGTAATGCGGGCAAAGATAATTCTGATAATTGGCTGATGGAGCGATCGCAATACGTTTTGTCTTATAGCCAAAGCCGCAACGTGCTGAACTGGGCGAGCTGGCGCGTAGACGATCGCTGGCTAGGGCGCATAGACCGCCAAGACGACTTCAGACCCGATGGTGGACTGCCCAAAGGGTTCTATCAGGCGACGCCGGGAGAGTATCGCCGCAGCGGGTACGACCGGGGACATATGGTGCCGTCAGGCGATCGCACTGGCACCCCTCAAGACAACTCCGCCACCTTTTTAATGACAAATATTTTCCCGCAGGCTAGCAATAACAATAGAGGCCCGTGGAAGGACTTAGAGCAATATGGCCGCGATCTGGTTCGTCAAGAAGGCAAGGCGCTGTACGTGATTGGCGGCATGTATGGCAATCAGGGAAAGGTGGGCAGAGTTACGGTGCCAGGGCGGGTGTGGAAGGTCATCGTGGTGCTAGACGAGGCAGATGCTGATATTAGTCAGGGTACGGAAGTGATTGCGGTGGATATGCCCAATAGCGATCGCATCGAAGCCGACTGGCAAACCTACCGCACTACCGTAGACCGGATCGAAATTGCCACGGGCTACGATTTGCTCTCCCAGGTGCCAGCGGGCATTCAGGCAAAGATAGAAAGCCGGTAAGCCGGTAAGTGCCGGTAAGTAGAATCATCTATCACGTTTCGACTAGCGTTGTTTGCACCCCTGAGAGGATGCCGTCATCCGAGTAGCCCAAGACATATACAGCCACTTCTATTTCACCGCAGCGATAAACCTGTAAGTGAGATAGCTCAGAAGTTAACAGGTTGTGAAGCTGCGTCAGCCGATTGATCTGCGCCTGATCTTCTGGGGTGTGCCAGCTTTTCGGGGTGAGCGATCGCGCAAAAAAATCATCGAAATCAACCGTCTCTATCGCGTCCTCAGGATGCAGCGATGCGAGCCATTGATCGATCGACCCATCCTGATCTTCCGCTTGGGCGTCCACCTGCGGTTGCCAAACGACCTGAATAGGATAGTCCGACTCGCTGCTCCACCACAGATCCTCGCAGGCATCTTCTAGCTGCTTTTTCAGCGCTTTCCCGGATTTTTTTTGGGCAGACATTTTCTCTGTCTCTGTACAGTCGCGACGATCTTGACTGTCAGCCTATCATTTCAATCTAATTCTTTGAATAGGCGCACAGCGGTGACGCCCCTACGTTTTTTATGCGCATTCTTCTCTGGCTTCGCAACGACCTTCGCCTACACGACCACGAGCCGCTTCACCGCGCTATCCAAAAACAAGCAGATATTATCCCGCTCTACTGCTTCGACCCCAGACAGTTTGAAACAACATCTTTTGGCTTTCCTAAGACAGGCGCTTACCGCACTCAGTTTTTGCTAGAGACCGTTGCAGATTTGCGATCGCAGCTTCAAAAAAAGGGCAGCGATTTGGTCATTCGCCAGGGCAAACCCGAAGAAGAAATTCCCACGCTAGTCAAAGCGCTGAATATCGATGCTGTTTACTGGCACGAAGAAGTTACCGTAGAAGAAACTCAGGTAGAGCGGGCGGTAGAAAAAGCGCTGGCGAAGCTGAAAGTAAGCTCTGAAGTTTATTGGGGAGCCACGCTCTACCATCCGGACGATTTGCCCTTTGAGATTAAAAAACTGCCCGAAGTCTTTACTCAATTTCGCAAAGCTGTAGAAAAAGCAAGTCAGATTGCGCCGACTTTTCCAACGCCAGAGAAGCTGTCGGCGCTGCCAGCCGAAATTGAGGTGGGAAATATTCCTGCGATCGCTCGCTTCGGCCTAGAAAAACCCAAAATAGATCCCAGAGGCGTCTTGCCCTTCAAAGGCGGCGAAACAGAAGCCTTCGCCCGATTGCAGCACTATTTCTGGGACGCCGACCGGCTGCAAATATACAAAGAAACTCGCAACGAAATGCTAGGAGCCGACTATTCCTCTAAGTTTTCTCCCTGGCTAGCCAATGGGTCACTGTCTCCCCGCAAAATATACGAGGAAGTGCAACAGTATGAGCAGCAGCGCCAAAAGAACAACTCTACCTACTGGATGGTGTTCGAGCTACTGTGGCGTGACTACTTTCGATTTGTCGGCCACAAATATGGCCAGAAGCTATTTCGCCAAGGGGGCATTCGCGGACTGCCGATAGAATGGCAAGAAGACTGGAAGCGATTCGACCAATGGCGCGATGGCGAAACCGGCTATCCGCTAGTAGATGCCAACATGAGAGAGATTGCCGCGACCGGATATATGTCTAACCGGGGTCGGCAGAACGTGGCGAGCTTTTTGACCAAGAATTTGGGCATTGACTGGCAGATGGGCGCAGAATGGTTTGAATCGCTGCTGATTGACTATGACGTATGCAGCAACTGGGGTAACTGGAACTACACAGCGGGCGTAGGAAACGATGCGCGAGGTTTTCGCTACTTCAATATTCCAAAACAGTCTAAAGACTACGACCCCGAAGGCAAATATGTGAAACACTGGCTCCCCGAACTAGAACAAGTTCCAGCGAAAAAAGTACATGCACCCTGGAAACTGCAGCCAGTAGAGCAAAAGCGCTTCGATATTCGACTCGGGGTGGACTATCCGAATCCAGTAGTTGATTTGCAGAAGTCAGTAGAAGTGAATGAGCAGCGCTATCAGGCGGCTTGGAACAAGAAAAACTAACGTACTAAGAACAGGTCAAAACCTCATCCCATAGGGGGTTTAGTCATACTGATGAATGAGCTTAAGCAGAGATTACACCTGCTTGCAATATCTAGATTGGCTAGTAAGTAGCTCAGTGTAATTAAACCTAAGTTACAAAAGTGTCAAAGAGGCTCTTTATTCCCTTTACTATCCGAAAGCTTGATAAACTTTTCGGTTTTTGGCGGTGTGCTAACCGTGCAAAGGCTTCCGTAAAAAGATGGCTAACTAAAGGTATCGCATTGATCCACATCGCCAGACGAAAAGCCACGCTGAAACCACTCTTGCCTTTGCTCGGCGCTTCCATGCGTAAACGAATCCGGGTTCACGTAGCCTTGCTGACGTTTTTGTAACTTGTCGTCGCCGATCTGACTAGCCGCGTTCAGCGCTTCATCCACATCGCCCGCTTCCAAAATGCCCCGGCCTTGGGCGCTAGCACCCCATACACCGGCAAAACAATCTGCCTGAAGTTCCTGCTTCACCGATAGCTGGTTGGCCTCGGTTTTGCTCACTCTTCTTTGGGCCTGATGCACTTGGTCAGAAATGCCCACCAGATTTTGCACATGATGGCCCACCTCATGCGCAATCACATATGCCTGCGCGAAGTCGCCGGGCGCACCTAGCTGATCTTTTAAGTCTTGGTAAAAGCCCAGGTCGATATAAACCTGCTGGTCGGCGGGGCAGTAAAACGGGCCAACTGCCGATTGAGCGGTGCCACAGGCCGACTCTACAGATCCTGTGAACAGGACGAGTCCGGGATGCTGATAGTTGCTGCCAAACTCTTTGGGAAAAATTTCGTCCCAAGTGTCTTCGGTATCTGCTAGAACAACAGAGGTAAAGTCTGCTAGCTCTTCTTCTTGCGGAGAACTCGCCTGATATTGACCGCTGCTAGGATTGCGGCTCGCAGTCGGAGCGGAGTCTAATAAAATTGTCGGGTCGCCCCCTAATAGCGTGATTATGATTGCGACGACGACAATGCCTAGTCCACCGCCCCCGACGACCATTGGGCTACCACCCCCTCGACTATAGCCGCCGCCCATTCCTCGACGGTCTTGAACGTTTGCACTACGACGGCCCTCTTTCCAACGCATAGAATCGAACGCTCCTGTGTGCCGGGCGCTGCATCAAGACAGACGGCGGCGAATAATTACGTCTTAGCGTATCATTTCCAAGCGCTGCGATCGCCCGTCCCATACTCATAACTGCGCTCATGCTGTACTCATGCTGTAGAAAGCAGGTGGGGCGGAAAAGGAATGAGGAAACCGTCGTCAATTTAGAGACTATGTAGGCGGTTAATTTGCCAAGGTGGTTAATTTATTCATTAGCGTCGGCTAGTCTATTGCTGGGCATTTGGGTAGAGAAAGTGTTTATCGCGCTAAATTTTTTGAGCGGCGGCTACTCGCGCTACCTGCTGGGGTGCGCAAATATCGGAAAAGAGCGCGATCGCCCGATCAAAACACTCAGCTACCGCCGACTCAGCCTCATCTGCCAGTTGCCGACTTAACCCTAGCTGAAAATAGGCTTCAGCCAAATCGCACTTTGCCCCAATTTTCTCGCATAGCGTTATGGCCTCGCGGTGCAAACGAATCGCCTTGGCATAGTGAGTCCGATGCCGCTCTAAAACCGCTAAGCCGGTGAGGGCCTTTGCCTGCACCTGAACGTAATGGCCTGCCTCCGCAAAATTAATGGCCTGGGCGTAGAGCGATCGCGCCTGATCAAATTTGCCTAAGCTATCAAAAGCCTGACCCAAAAGCTGCAAAAAGTAAGCATGGCGACCGTGGCGGTCGTGGGTGCCAACGGCAAACCGGGAATAAACCCCCAGGGCCAGCTCGTTCGCTACCGCCGTTTGCCCTAAGTAGGCCCGCGCTAAGGCTAATCCAATGGTGGCTTTGTCTGCCCAGGCTTGATGGTCGCTGCCTGCTGCGATCGCAATGACTTGTTCAAACTGCTCGGCGGCTGCGCTCAGATCCCACAAATCCATTCGGTACAAGCCCATGCTCAAATAAGCATCAACCGTCAGCATCTTAAGGTAGTAAGTATCTTTTTTGTTAGCGGCAGATCCAATTTGTTTGAGTACTTTACTTGAGTCACTTTGTACAACAGCTTGAGCTTTTAAAGTTGATAATCGGCGCTCGGTATCGATCAGGGTTTGCTGCTGGCAGGCGATCGCATCATGAATTCGGCCCGTAATCCAATAAACGTCGCCTAAAATGTTGTTTAATTCGCTGCGGCCCGCCGTCACATGCGGCAAAACCTGTAGAATCGCATTGACCACCGGCTGCAACAACCCAACGCGATATAAGCTTGCCGCTAGGGGCAAGAACTGCTGCCATTGGTTGTGCCGACTTTTTAGCAGTACCGCAGCGGCGGCGTCGTAATCTTCAGCCGCAATCAAATGATAGTAGGCTTCTAATGCCTGCAAGCCGTCTTCTACTGAAACCACCGTGTCAACACTCTGAGTCCAGTAGGTGGCTGCTGCTTGGTTTGCCTGCTGCCACTCTTCTCTGCTATTTTGACCGGCTCCTGTTTGATTGGCTTTTGGTCGCAGCCGCGAAATGGCCTCGGCCCGGCTCACCGGATGCAGCCAGTATTCGCCCTTGCAAGATTCTAGTAGAGAGCGATCGCGCAAAGAATTCAGTGTCTGCCGCTGTTTTGAAGGCTCCATGTCCCACATCAGAGCTAGCACCGCCGCCGCCTTCAGTCTGGCCCGCTCCTGGTAGCGATAGCAACCCAACCGGCAGAACAAACGATAAGCATCCGTATCTAGCGCTTGCAGCCGATTCACTTGGCTCACCACCAAATTTCGCAAATCGCTTGCGCCTAGCAAATCAGCACCATTTTCCTGCCAATAGGCGTTCACATCGCCCTCAAAATCTTCAAGCGCCGCCGCACACAAAATCTCCATTGCCTTGGCATTACCGCCATAGGATCGGTGCATGGGCGCTAAACTTTCTAACGCAACGGCCTGGCGATCTTGAAAAAACTGCTGCCAGTTTTCCCGGCTCAGCCCCGGCAGTCGGTAGTGATAGACATGGATGCCCGGTTCGCAAAGGCGATCGCGACTGGTGATAACCGTTGTCGCCCCCGATGCACAAAGCACCCGCAGCAGCTCTACATACTGCCGATGGGCCGCGATAAACTGCCCGTTACTGTCTAACGCGGGTTCTAGATTATCGATCAGCACGGCCACCGACTGCCGCTGCAAATGATGTTTCAGGCGGCTCAGCGTGACGCCAAACTCCCGTCCTGGCTCCGCATCGAAATGCTGCCGCAGCCACTCTTCTACCACGCTTTCGACTGGGGTAATACTGGCCGATTCCTTGGCCATCAATAGTTCTAGCGTTTGATTAAACCGCTGACAGTATTGATGAGCCAGCGTGGTTTTGCCGATACCGCCCTCGCCTTGAATGACCACAGCTCGATGAGTCAAAGCCAGATCCTGTAGCGTCTGGAGCGCTTGCTTGCGGCCAATGAAGGGGGCTGGAATCGCGACTATTGGCGGGGCGAGGGCCGCATTAGTCTGCGTCGCCGTCGCCATTAAAGGGTCATTTTGATGGCGAGAAGATGCCTTTTTGAGCGTGCGTTTGACTCGGTTAATCAGGCGCGATCGCAAATTTCCTTTCGTAATGCGCTCGCCCAAAGCCTCCGACAATAGCCGCCATAGCTGAGAGGCTACATCCTTAATATGGCCCTCACTGTAGCCTGCTATCGTCGCGACTTGTCCGTACGTTTGGCCCTGCCAGCTCTGTTGAATAATACAGCTTTGCAAATCGCTCAGATGTCGCCCCGTCCGTTCGTATAGCAACTGGTCGGCATATTCAATTGCCGCGTCTATTCCCATAATTTCTGACGATATCGAGATCGGTCTTTTAGTCTTTGATGTTCTTTTCTTTATAGACCTTTATTTATAGACTTTTCTTTATAGATTTTATAGTCTTTTCGGCGGTGGTCTGGGCGGATGCGCCCGCAGCAAGCATAGACTACTAGCTACCCAACCCATGTTCCGAATCTTGATCCACAGCAGCCTTTCACCGACTTTTTCCGACTGACACTTGGCCGTCCACTGCCTAATCTAAGGGTAAGACCGATTTTCTAAAAAGCGCTGCTAGCTTTTACAGCGCCGCCTTCACCGATGGGGCCTGTCCCTGCAGCCTGGTGATAGATCGGCTTTTGCCGTGGAATCACCGTCTGGCTTCTTCCCTGCATCGGGAATTCTGAAATCAACCCAGACCAGCCTAGATCAACCCACAGAAACCGCTGAAGCTATTACCCCTATCTCGACCTCACACACCCCACCATGAGCCTATACTCTGTTCTCCCCGACGACCTTAACTCTCAGTGCCTGCCGAACCATGTCGCTGTCATTATGGATGGCAACGGTCGCTGGGCCAATCAGCGGGGACTGCCGCGCGTGGTCGGTCATCGTCAGGGAGCGAAGATTTTAAAAGATCTGCTGCGCTGCTGCAAAGATTGGGGCATTGGGGCGCTGACTGCCTACGCTTTTTCGACCGAAAACTGGCGGCGGCCTATGTCTGAGGTGGACTTTTTGATGGTGCTGTTTGAAAAAATGCTGCGCAAAGAGCTAAAAGAAATGCACCGTGAAGGCGTCCGTATTCGCTTTATTGGCGAGCTAGAAGCCCTTTCTCCTTCTTTGCAACAGGAGATTAGCAGAGCAATGGAAGAGACGGCTCATAACACTGGCATTGATTTTAACGTGGCAATTAACTATGGTAGCCGTAGTGAAATTGTTCAAGCCTGCCAACAGATCGCTCAAAAAGTAGAGCGCGGTGAACTCTCATCAGCGGCCATCAGCGAAGAGACAATTGGTCAACATCTTTATACCGCAGGCAGCGATCCCGATCTACTCATTCGCACCAGTGGCGAACAGCGTTTGAGCAACTTTTTGCTTTGGCAGTTGGCCTACACCGAGATGTACTTTACCAATGCTTTCTGGCCCGACTTTGACCGGGGTGAGTTTCACCGGGCGTTGCAGACTTATCAGCAGCGAAATCGCCGATTTGGTAATGCCAAAGATGCGGTTGCGGCAGCGAAAACCCAGGTAGTAGCGAGGGCAGAAGCGTCTGTTCTGACGGCCTAGAAAGGAAGCGCCCTCTTTTGGCTGAAAGTGAAAGTGCAATCGGGCGCGAGGCTAATCCGGGTTAATGGCGCTGTAAATTGACGAGTAATCTTTATTTGCTAGCCCTTGAGAAATTGCTTTTTGCGCGATCGCACTGACACCCGCCGCGACCGTCGCATCAATTTCTTTATCCTCAGCCGCCTGTACAAATAAATCCATATCTTTGAGCAGGTGCTTGGTTGGAAAGTTGGGGTCTTCAAAGTTGCGATCGCACATCCGATCCAATTTCTTATCAAACTGCGGCGCATACAGCGCACTTGCTCGCACCAACATCATAAACTTCTCTAAATCCAACCCTTCTCGCTGCACCAAACCCAAACTCATCGAAAAAGCCGAGGTCAACGTCCCGATGAGCTGGTTCATCGCCAGCTTAGTTGCCGCTGCCGTACCCACTGGCCCCATTAGCTGAGGCTCCATGCCAAAGCACTTAAACACCGGCATCCACTGCTCAAACTGCTCAGGCGTTGCGCCGACCATCACAATCAGCGAGCCGTCTTTTACCTCCGGCGTGCTCCCTAACACCGGCGCTTCTAAATAGGTGCCGCCCGCTGCCTCTACCTGCTGCTTTATCAGGCGACTTTCTTCAGGGGCAATGGTCGCCATTTGTAAGATAGTGCGCTCTGATAGGGCCGAAGTCTGCGCAAACAGGGCGGCTTCAGTAGCAGCAGCGTCGCTAAGCATCGTAATTGTGATATCACAAGCTGCGATCGCCCCAGCCGCCACCTCCGTCGTCTCAATTCCAGCGTCTCTTAGCGGCGC
The DNA here is from genome assembly GCA_038260205.1 of Phormidesmidales cyanobacterium. GTDB lineage: Bacteria > Cyanobacteriota > Cyanobacteriia > Phormidesmidales > Phormidesmidaceae > Phormidesmis. The sequence goes on along the minus strand of JBBSOB010000025.1, from coordinate 4,556 downwards.
TAGCCTCTTCAAAGTTCGATTCCACGCCACCACCTCAAACCCGTCCGCCTGAAGCTTTAGCGCCATTGGGCCTCCCATCAAACCAATGCCCAAAATTCCTACTTTCATACACTTACCGCCCCGCCAACTACCCCCATATAATAGAAGCCCTTGTCAGGTGCTGCACCTCGCCCCTCGCAGATTAACGATTCGTTAACACCGCTTAAAATTGTGCATGAGTTCTAAAAACCTGTTCTACGCTGGTAGATAATCTAAGGTAGCTAGAAGATTCATGGCAAAAAAGAAAAAACAATCAATAGCCACTGCGGACTCTAATGGCACCTCTGGCCAAGGCACCGCTGATCAAACCGCTTCATCGTCTTCTAGCAAAACCAAATCGGGCGGCAGTAAAGACAACAAGCAGTCTAATCAAAAACAATCTAACCAAAAACAGTCTGACCAAAAACAATCCAACCAAAAAGCCAGTCGCAAGAAAAACCAGCTCGCGGGTCGTGAAAACGAATCCTCAAGTTCTAAAGAAAATAAAGACAATAGAGAGAACAATCAAGATCGTGATAAAAGTAGCGAACAACACAGCGAAAAAAAGTCTAAAAAAGCTAAGAAACATAAAAAACTAGGCAAAAAAGCCTACAAGAAAGAGCTAAAAAGACTGCAAGCAGAGCTAGTAAAGCTTCAGTATTGGGTGAAGGCAAAAGGGCTAAAGGTTGTTGTTCTTTTTGAAGGACGAGATGCGGCTGGCAAAGGCGGCGCAATCAAACGAATTACCGGCTGTCTGAATCCTCGAATCTGCCGCACAGTTGCCCTAGCAGCCCCTAACGATGAAGAAAAAGGGCAGTGGTACTTTCAGCGATATATAGAACAATTGCCAACTGCTGGCGAGATTGTCTTATTCGACCGAAGCTGGTACAACCGTGCGGGCGTAGAGCGGGTAATGGGATTTTGTACTCATCAGGAGTATGTAGAGTTTCTGCACTCCTGCCCGGAGTTTGAGAATATGCTGAAGCGGGCTGGCATTGTACTGGTGAAGTACTGGTTTTCGGTCAGCGATGAAGAACAAGAGAAGCGCTTTCAAGAGCGGTTGAACGATCCGACTAAGCGGTGGAAGCTTAGCCCAATGGATTTAGAAGCTAGAGCGCGATGGTTTGATTATTCTAAAGCTAAAGACGATATGTTTGCAACGACTGATACGACCAGATCGCCCTGGAATGTAGTAGAAGCCGATGACAAAAAGCGGGCAAGGCTTAACTGCATCAACCATCTGCTACATCAAATCACTTACGAAGATTTGACCCCACCGCCGATGACGCTGCCGCCCAGACAAAAGAGAGTCGACTACAAGCGTCCGCCGATGGAGATGCAAGATATCGTAGAAGATGTCATTTAGTAGCTCAGATAGTTAATTGTGGAAGCGAGTTACCGGCTCACAAAGGTTGGTAACTCGCAAGATTTAATCAAATTAAAGCTCCCAGTCTTTAACCTATAGTCTTTAACCTATCTGACGTTCTCGTATTTGTTCAATCTCTTTGGCCGAGGGAGCCTTACTCTGTGTCAAGGTTTCAAACAACACGACGTTCTCCGCTGTGTCAAAGAAACTTGGATCGTACAGACTTAGAATCTTTTTAGTATAATATTCAACGCATTTTCTTTCGAAGAAGTCTGCATCCAAAACGGTCATTTTATAGATGGGTTTGGCGGTGTTGATCACGGGCTTACTTTCTTTATCTCGAAACAGCTTGGCGATTCGTAGACAATTCAGTATTTCACTCACTTTATGTCGAGAGAGTGAGTGTTCTTCTTTGAGGCGATCGCGCAAAGCCTTTGCAATTTCATTAAAAGTTGTAGGTTCCTCCGAGGCTTTCATCAACTGAACTAGCGCTTCAAGCACTTGAGATCGAGATTCGGGCGCTAAATTGATTCTTATAATTTTGAAGAAACTCTCCAAACTCTCATTTCCCAGGTTCACCAAGCCCGTCAAACCCGTTTCTTCAGCGATTTCACCTTCTTTATCCTCATCTACCGAGAGGGAGGAGGGAAAGCTGGCAATAATACTTTCTTTAATTCGAGCTAGAAAATCATTTTGGTTAGTAACCGTCACTCCCCAGTTAGTCGTCCGCAGATGGGCCTCGGCCTCATCAATATCAAGCACCACAAAGATGGCGCTGCTAATATCTAGTCCCAATCTTCCTCGATGCTTGCTGAATTTTTCAATTCCCTTGGCATGGCTTGGCCCCGTTTTACACTCAATCAGCAGCGGTTTTCCATTCACTAAAAAAACCAAATCAAGTTCGGCGGTATCTAATTCGGCTTTATTTGGACTACTGTACGCAATTTTTAAATTTCTGAGATATTGATAGTCTGCTCCTTCCGAATCGAAAAGTTCAACGACCTTATCGTAGATGTAGCGCTCGAACCAGCCGCCATCGAAAAAGCCCTGTACATCTGGCCGCTGATGAGATTCGGCGACAATAAAGCTCGAATTATCTTTTCGAATTATCAGTCTACCGAGCGATAAGTAGTCGCTCGACTTAAGCTTATTGATATACTCCTTGTGAATGCTTTTGACTCGGGCATCGCATTTGCTTAAGTCAAAGATTGTTCTTTTCCCGACGCTGCTGCGCAATCTCCAATGCAGCATTTTAAGAGTGCTGTAGTTGTCACCCAAATATAGCGATAGGCCATCTAGGAGGCCATCAATCTGAGGATCTGGCTCGTAATAGTTCTCAACTTCGACTTGCCTACACTCAAACCATTCCGTAATATTTTGAACGGCTTCATCCTCAGATGTGGCTGCCTGCTCTTCGATAACGAATGGCTTAGCCTTAGCAGGACTGGGAGAAACCGTGTTTTGCTGAGTTGTCGCCTCACCGGTCTTAACCGGTCTGCTGTCTAGCTTCGTTTCTAGCACAGTCAGCCTGTGGATAAAGCTACTAATATCAGCAGTCTGCGACGGTTTCGGAGTGACCGAAGATTTTGAAGCGACCGAAGGTTCTAGAGCGACCGAAGATTTTGGAACGACCGAAGATCGCGGTATTCGATCAATTTTGGCATCTATCGTGCGAATTTGTGCTTTTTGACCCTGGGCTTCTAACCCTACATGTTCTATCGTCTGAGCGGCCTGTAAAATTTGATTTCTTAGATTATTAGCGTCTGATTGATGAGCGATCGCTAACTTTCTCAACCGATTTGTTTGCTGAACATGTGCGGCCGCAGCAGCACCCCCAGCTATGGCTCCAACAACGGCTCCTTTGGCCTGTTTCGGTATTAGCCAGAAGCCAGCAGAACCAGCCAAAATGCCTGAAGCTAGGATGGTTAAAGATCCTTTCATCTGGGAATTCATGTTAAATTTTCCTATATAAATTAGCGAGCTATACAAAGTATTGACACCGCGAGCGGATTAATCCCGCGAACCGATTGTAATCGACCGGCAAATTTAACAAGAATGATAGGAAAATCTGTTACCTTTATTAGTCAATAGCGCTTACCGTGGCTAGCCAACCGTTGTCAGTTAATATCTCCGATTTTCTATGGCAAAACAGTTTGATAACATTAATAAAGTTCACCAGATCTTTATCGAACAGCAAAAGATATTTTTTGTGGGGACAGCTGGCGCGGAAGGGACGGTGAATGTATCGCCCAAAGGAATGGATAGCTTTCGAATAGTGAATCCTAATCGTGTGATTTGGCTGAGCGTTACGGGTAGCGGGAATGAAAGCGCCGCGCATATTGCTGAAAATGGCAGAATGACGATTATGTTCTGCTCCTTTGAAGGTGCGCCGCTGATTTTAAGGCTGTATGGCAAGGCCGAGACGATTTATCCGCGTCATGAGAAATGGAACGACCTGATTGCTAATTTTCCAACGATTCCTGGTACGCGTCAGATTTTTGATTTGAGCGTTGATTTGGTGCAGACTTCTTGTGGGATGGGGGTGCCGGAGTATAGCTATAAAGGCGATCGCCCTGCCCTCAACGAATGGGCCGAAAAGAAAGGCCCTGAGGGCATTGTTGACTATTGGGACGTAAAAAATAGGGTGAGCATCGACGGTATGCCCACCCATATCTTCAAGGATTAAATTTGCTTAGCTCTGCGCGTACTGCCCGGTTAATTTACCGAGCTTTTGCACCAACAAACTCAAAAATAAGCCTACATCGGTGACGACGCCGGTCGATTCAACAGAACCGCGATCGCTCAATTTAGTCACCACTGCCGGGTTAATATCCACGCACACCATCTTCACTCCGGCGGGGGTCATATTCCCTACGCCAATAGAATGCAGCATGGTTGAGAGCATTAAAATTAAGTCCGCTCCTTGAATTAACCGGGCGTAATCTGCCTGCGCTTCCAACAGATCCATTTTGGTATCTGGCAGCGGCCCATCGTCGCGAATAGAACCGGCCAAAGAGAACGGAATGTTGTTCTTGATGCATTCGTACATGACGCCGCTTTTGAGAACGCCTGCCTCCACGGTTTTGGCAATGCTGCCGTGACGCCGCACGGTGTTAATGGCCTGCAAGTGATGCCGATGACCGCCATGCACCGAGACGCCGCGCTTCATATC
>JBBSOB010000024.1:0-26533 GCA_038260205.1 Phormidesmidales cyanobacterium | reverse complement strand
TCCACAGACGAGGAATTAGCGTCCCCATGAGCGAGATATTTTTACGGGGTAGCCACAGGTATAGCCCAGAAGCGAGTAGCACTAAGGCCCAGCAAGCCGCCAGCTCAATCAGGTAGTCGCCCCAACGGCCTATCAGCAGATTGCCGTGAATTTTGCGGGCGATCGCCTGAAGGTTTCTCTGCTCATCACGCACCCCCAGCACTTTCCCAGCATAAGGATCGACAAAGACCGCCAAACTCCGACCCTCAGCCGTTGTCACCGCTACTTCAGCACTGCGATTAGCCTCTATATTGGGCGTAAATTTAGTGACGGTGGCCTGAGGATACGCCCTCTGAGCTGCCTGAACCTGTTCCGTATAAGACAGCATGGTTGCATTAGCACTCAAGCTAGGCTGTACAAACATCAGGCGGTGATACATCACGGCATCTAGCTGCGGCTTAAAAAGATAGATAATTCCAGTCGTGCCTAGAATCAGCATGAATGGAATAACAAACAGACCCGCATAAAAGTGCCAGCGCCACACGGTACGGTAAAAGCGATTACCGGGTGTCTCATTTCCTAATTGAGAGTGGACAACTGCTTCAGAGCTAATCAAGGCCATACCGATACTCAAGTGCTAAAAGTAGCTTGAGTATCGGTCTCTGGTTTTAAAGTTGTCAAAAGACAGCTAGTCAACACTAACCATCCGCGATCGCTCAAAGCTGCTAGCTTTGCAAAGCCTGCTCGTTGGTGGCTACCTCGTCGTTTTTGCGCTCTTTATCCAAGCGTCGCTTGCGGGCATACAGCTGAATAGTGACCAAAAAGGAAAGGATTAGCCCAGCTATTAGCCAGGTTGTCGCACTAGTCGGAAAATTATTTTTGAAAATAACCAGCATGACAATCGTTACCAGCAGCAAGGTCGGTGCCTCATTGAGCGCTCTTAGCTGCTTCGGCCCCCAGCCACAGTCGCCCTTAGCCAACTGTTTTCGTAACCGAGCGCAAAATAAATGGTAGCCCACTAGCAAAGCCACAAACCCCAGCTTGGCCTGCATCCATCCTTCATGCACGACCGTCGGATTTAGCCAAATTAGACCACCCGCCATCGCTAGCGTGACAATCATGCCAGGGGTCGTAATGATTTTTAGCAGCCGCGTTTCCATAATGGCGTACTGCTTTTTTAAGATGCTGCGCGCGGGTTCTGCCTCTTCTTCGGCCTCTACATGGTAAATAAACAGACGAACCAAATAAAACAGGCCCGCAAACCAAACCACTACGCCAATAATATGAAACGCTTTGAACCAGTAATAAGCCATCAAGCTAAGCCGAGTAGTGAGGTTGTGAGTTTGAACAGTTTAGACTGAAACAGCCTAGACAGTCGGCCTCTATTTTCCTTCAGCAGCCCATATTTTAGTTGCTCAGCTCATACCTTCTTAACGTTTCCTTGGAAAGATTCCCCATGCAACTCTCCTGGCAGTCAGTCAAATCCTACGAGGATATTCTTTACCACAAGGCCGATGGCATTGCCAAAATCACTATTAATCGTCCGCACAAGCGCAATGCTTTCAGGCCCAAAACGGTCTTTGAGCTGTACGACGCTTTCAGCAACGCCCGCGAAGATACTCGCATAGGCGTCGTTTTGCTGACGGGTACAGGGCCGCATACCGATGGTAAATATGCCTTTTGTTCGGGGGGCGATCAGTCGGTGCGAGGCAAGGCGGGTTATGTGGGTGAAGATGGCGTGCCTCGGCTAAACGTGCTGGATTTGCAGCGGCTGATTCGGTCTATGCCCAAGGTGGTCATTGCAATGGTGGCAGGCTATGCGATTGGGGGCGGGCATGTGCTGCATTTGGTTTGCGATCTGAGTATTGCGGCAGATAATGCCATTTTTGGGCAAACGGGGCCGAAGGTGGGCAGCTTTGATGGCGGCTTTGGCGCGAGCTATTTGGCTCGAATTGTTGGCCAAAAAAAGGCGAGAGAAATTTGGTTTTTGTGTCGTCAGTACAATGCTAAACAGGCGCTGGAGATGGGTTTGGTCAATACGGTGGTGCCCATTGACCAGCTAGAGGCAGAAAGCATTCAGTGGGCCCAAGAGATTTTGCAGAAAAGCCCGATGGCGATTCGGTGCCTGAAGTCTGCGTTTAATGCGGACTGTGATGGTCAAGCTGGATTGCAGGAGCTAGCGGGCAATGCGACGCTGCTTTATTACATGAGTGAAGAGGGCACAGAGGGCAAGCAGGCATTTTTAGAGAAGCGGGAGCCGGATTTTCGGCAGTATCCCTGGTTGCCTTGAGGGTAGGCGATCGCCCACCTCTCAGACTCACGATTGTGACTTTTCCGTCAGCTTAGAATGCGTCGCTGAATTAACGGCTATCGGGCTAAGGGCAGTCGAGCTAAAGGTGGTCGAGCTAAAGGCGGTCGGGCAAGCCACCCGTTCGAAGGAGGTTTCTGGAACTAGCCAGCGATTTTGATCGAGAGCGATCGCTTCTTTCCGTTCGCACCCACTCTCAAAAGGCGAAACCGCTAGCCGACAGGCATCCCATTTAGCCAAAACTGATGAATTAAGCCGACTGCATGTGCCGCCTCGGCGTCCTTCATGATCGTAGAACCGACATAGACCACAGCGAGAGACTTCGCTTTTTAAAGCTGCCATAATCGTTGTTTTTAAAAGTATTTCTGACCTCTCTATCATGACCCAAATGCAAAGGCCAATTAGAGCCTTCAAAAGGCCAGAGCTATTGATAAAACGAATGACCAAGCAGGCTTGATATTAACCTCAACTTTAGTTTTTCTTCAGCTTTGGTTTATGAAGCGACACATCTGCAGTAGCGCGATCCCAGCCGATTTGGGTAAGACAAATTATTTGGGATCAAAAAGGGGGATCAATCTTCCTAAAGATTTGAAAATAGCAATTTAATCTGGTCTTTTTATAGAGCGTTTTTTATACTGGCGCATTTACTAGTTCTGATGGAAAAAGGTGATTTGGATCAGTAAATTCTCTGAGAGAAAAGATTTTTGCCGAATCTTTTTGCTGATTGTTTTTGCCGAATAGTTTCGCTGAGTGTTGGCGATCGCCCCAACCCCGCGCTTGAACCGTCACATCTAAATTTTCTTGCCGTCTAGAGCACACTTTGTGTTTAAAGCCTGCTCTGTACAGCCGACCCGCACTTTGTACCACCGACCCGCTGCTATTTCATGCGCTTAGCTGCACAAAGCGCACAAATCATCCAGCGGTCTAGCTCACCTTGCGGACAATGGCACCGACACTGTGGACATGTTGCCTGTGCCTTTTGCATCTCTTGTAGCGTCGCTGCCCATAGACCAAAAGCTTCCGCCGGAGTGTGGCGAATAGTCCCAGCCGCCTGCGCAGGAATATCAGGCACCTGGCCGATATAGCTAGGATGCTGTTCATTCGACTTCAACGGTGGATTGGGATCTTCTGATCGACTCCACTGAGCCGTGCTAAAACGAATGCCTTGTAAAGGCTGGCGCTGATACTGGTTCAGCTTTTTAAGAATGTTGTACCGCTCATAAGAGAGCGTTTGCGCCCAGCTTGCGGTTGCGGTTGCCACATACAGGGTTCCTCGCTGAATGCCAGTAGGCCGGGTTTTTCTAGCCACTTCAAATCCAACAGACTTAGGCCAATGCTTTAGCACCAAACGAAACTGACGCTGCACCTGCCAGCTCTCTTTACCTTCTAGCCCTTTAATCAGATGGCTGAGTCCTTCTAACGACATGGGCTACTCAAGTTTCTGCTACCTCTCACTATGGGTACTCTGCGCTTTGATCTTTACCTTTAACTACTATACTTTTATGGATCAGCACTTTTATAGATTAGCTAGCTTGTTCAGGTGCCTTGAGCGCGTGGGCATTCAAGCTCTTGAACTCAGGCATCCGGGCAATAGAGACTCTGGACAATTTGGAAATCTGTCATGGTAGATCGATCCGCCTCTAATGATTCTAATGATGATTTATCGCCACGGTTGCGTCCGGTCTTAAGCAGCCTTAACGTCAATTTAGAATCCGAGCTTAACCGCTATCGGCGCAACCGCTTGACCAAAGGTGCGTCTAGCGACAACGTGTTTGCCGATTTAGATGATGCCACCTTCGATATCGATGTGGATAATATCATCGTCACCTCACCAACGGCGAGCATGCCCTCGCCGCCACCGCTACCCCCCAACCGACGGTTAAATGGCCAAAGCTTAAATGGCCAGCACTTGGGCAATCTAGCGGTGATAGGTTCTGCCGATCAAGCCTTGGCTCAGCCTGATAGTGCAAAGTTTAGCGATTTGCCAAGGTCGATGGAATCGGAGGCAACGGGAGCCAGTTCGATTGTCAACGCAACGGCCATTCGTGCCGATAATGCCCCTGGCACACCTGCGCCCAATGGCTACCTAGAATCTTCCGAAAAGCTAATCGAAAGCTTAGACGATCTGCCCCCGATGCCCGAGCCGGTGGACATCAACCTCAAGTCCAAGCGCAAAACGGTTTCGCTGTTAGCGGGTGCCATACTGGGGCTATTTGGATTAATCGCTGGATTAGGCGTCAGCTACATCGTATCGAGTCCGACGATGACGCAGAAACTAGCTGATCTGTTTAAGGGTAAAAACGCAGCGGTGGTTGCCGAGGCTGAAAAAGAACCCTTTGCTCCACCCGGCCCAGATCTTTCAGAAAGAGAATTTGTCGATCTCGATCTCGCCAAACTCAGCTCTTTAAAGATGTCTCCTGCTCCCCTTGATCCGGCTACTAATCCTAGCAATCAATCGCCGCCGGAATCATCGCCGACGGCTGCTCAGCTACCGCCTATTGGGGGTCAACCTGCGTCTAGTGGCATTCAAGCGGCGGTCGTTCCGGTAGGGGTTACCTACTATGCCACAGTGCCTTTTACCACCGAGCAGGACCTAACCACCGCCCGAGCCGTTGTAGAAGAAGCCTTTGTGCGTTCGTTTTCAGGCGGAAATCGCATTCAACTGGCAGCGTTCGACAATCTCGCAGAGGCCCAACGGTTTGTAGACGATGTTAAAAAACGAGGGGTGACGGCTTTTGTCTATGGCCCTACGACCGAATAAGGCATCAGCGCTATTGTCCGTGCCACCGTTCGCGCCAGAATAAGTGCGCTCCAGTTACCACTCCAACTTGTTATGCTCTAGTTGGTGAAGGGTATCTAAGACTACCTGGACGGATGATGGATAGGTCGATGCTTATCTCGACGATTTAATGTGACTGATAAAGTTGACTGAATTACTATGGGACTTCTAGATCGCTTTTCTCGTCTGGTTCGCTCTAATGCGAATGGTTTAGTCAATGATGCTGAAGATCCTGAAAAGGTTTTGCAGCAGACGGTTGCAGATATGCAAAACAATTTGGTGGAAATGCGGCAGGCCGTGGCACAGGCGATCGCAACTCAAAAACGCACCGAAAGGCAAAGCGAACAAGCTGCTAGAACCGCTCAAGAATGGTATAGCCGGGCGCAAATGGCACTGCAAAAAAACGATGACAACACCGCTAGAGAAGCGCTAACTCGTAGACAGACCTATGCCCAAACCGCGCAGACGTTATCGGCTCAAATTGCGCAGCAAAAAGACATTGTGGGCCAGCTTAAGCACAATATGATGACGCTAGAGAGCAAGATTTCTGATGCTCGCACTAAGAAAGATATGTACATTGCCAGAGCTAGGGCGGCTCAGTCGAGTGTTCGTCTTAACGACATGATGGCGGGAACCGGCGGCTCTGTGAATGCCTTTGAGAAGATGGAATCGCGAGTCATTGATCTTGAATCGCAAGCTGAAGTGTCTAGAGAGCTAGGGCGAGATCCGCTAGAAGATCGGTTTGCCAGTTTAGAAGGCCAAGGCAACGTAGAAGCGCAGCTCGCCGAAATGAAGGCAAACATGATCGAAGGCTCTAACTAGACTAGAGCGCTAGCCTCGGTAAACCGGCAGCGTAAAGTGAAAGCAGCTGCCTTCGCCTCGCTTAGAATCTACCCAAATTTGCCCATAGTGGGCGCGCACGATTTGCTGGCAGAGCGCTAATCCTAAGCCATAGCCATCTTCTAACTGATCGCGCTTGAGCCGAAAGCTCTCTTCAAAAATGCTCTTTTGTTGGTCTTTGGGAATTCCTGGCCCCGTGTCGCGGATGCTAATCTGCACTTTCTCGGTCGTGCGATGCAGGGCAATAATCCCAATTTGACCATTTGCGGGTGTGTACTTAATGGCGTTGTCGATTAGGTTGGTGAGTACTCGCTGCACCTGGTCTGAATCGGCGTAGACTGCGGGCAAGTCTCGTGGGATGTCGGCGTCGATGGTCTGCTTTTTTTGCTCTAGTTTGCTTTGAAAGGAGTCCATGACGGTATGACAGAGCGATCGCACATTCAAAGGCTGAGGCGACACCTGAATTTCGGCGCTAGAGCCTTTAGCCGCCTGCAAGATCTCGGTAATCATGCTGTTAATCGTGCGAATTTGCGCCTTGGTCATCTTGACTAGATGAGCCGTTAGCTTAGGCGTGAATTTTTTGGACTGTACATTGTCTGGCTCATAGGCAAGCTCCAGAGTTTCTAGCGCAATAGAGGCCGCCGTCAGCGGATTTCGCAAGTCGTGAGCCATCATCGCAATAATGCGATCTTTAAAGGCGACCTGGGCGAGCAGGCTCTCCTGGTCTTGCTTGAGCTTAAATATTTCGTCGGTAAGCCGCAGGATCTCTGTAGACTGGGCAACTGCATTTATAGCGAGTGCGCTGACTTTATCGTCATCGCTCGGTCTGTGGATATTCTCAATGGCGTCTAGATCCGCCGAGGTTTCCTGCGCGGTTTGGCTCTCTTTTATCCAGCGCGACCACCAGTGGGCAACCTGCGAGGCGATATCTGAACCGGTGAGAATCTGGTGGGCATCTGCGGAGATTTTGATTAGCGCAGGTGTCGCCACCAGCTTAAAGTGCTCAGCCAGATAGGGTTGATTAGAAACATCTACGATGTCAAAACTAATGTCCTCACTCTCGGGCAGTGCTTTTATCTGCTGTCGAATTAGCCTAATTTGCTCGGTTGAGATGGGCCTTTTATCAATAAATAGTAAAAGCTTAAAGGATGCACCAATCTGCGTTAGCACCGTCGAAACTGGAGTATGAGCTTGCATTCATCCTCATGAAGTCGCTTTTGGATGATAGACACTACCATACCCTTTCGTAAATTCGTTACACAAGCCTAATGCCTCAAGAATGTTGTCAAATAAGACAGCAGTGAGAGAAAACGGCGCTTACAATGAAGCCGCTACAATAGAAGCTATATTGCTCGGTTGAGATGGCGTGAACGCAGCAGAACAAGCATCATCCATTGAATTTGCTAGTAAAATCGCGGCGACAGTTGGCTTGTTTAAGTCTGAGCTGCCCGACTTAAAAGTGGATCTAAAGCCTTGGGCGAACGACCCAGAAACGCAAGATTTGATCGATCCGCATTCTGTTGATATTGGGTTTCATTTTCCGGGGGTGAGCCGTTTGTTTCAATGTCGCAGCTTTTTGATTCAAATTCGATTGCACCAAGATCCAGAGGCTGAGCAGCTCCGGGCGATTGGGCTAGAAGTTGCGGGATTCGACCATCGCGGACAGCAGTGGCGACTCTCTACTATTGACGACTGGCAGTTTGAAGGTTCAATGACGCCTGAGCCAACATCGGGAGAGTCTTTGCGAAGCTGCTGCCGCCGGGTGTTTGAGGTATTCAATCACAGTTGAGAGATGAGGCAGGTGGCGCGGTGGGTAGATGGAGGCTAGCGGCGTTTTTGCCGCCGAGCGCGATCGCCAAACTAATCATCTGGGCCTCTGCTCGATGGGCTGTTTGTGAAGGCTCACCGGTGCCAGGGTTAATCGGATATGCCGGGAAACAAGCTGCGCTGATGCTGATTCGTAAGCGATCGCCCGCCCTCAAACTAAAGCAAGTCGGATGTAGCGGCAGCTTTACCCTGTTTCCATTTACGCTAGCGGTGTCTACCCGTCGATAGCCCTGCGTGAGGTTATAAGCGCGATCGCCGCTCACCCTAGAAAGCACTAGGCAAAGATCGTAGCTGATCGAGTCGGCGGCGATCGCCCCCCAAAACTCCACCACCCCGACAACGCTCATTTCTGTTAGCAGCGGCTCAGTGGTATAGGTCAAAACATCTCCCCGGCCATCAATCGCGCTGCGCTCAAACGATCCCGCCGGAATCGCGCTATGTCCGCCTAACGCTGGCACCGGATTCCAAGGATCGTGAACTAGCGTATCTAACTGAGAAACTGACGGTGGCGTTTTTACGAGCTGCCCATCATCCTCGCGAATATTAGCTAGCCCCGTACTCTGCAAAAAATAAACCTGTGCTGAAATCGCGCTGCCTAGTTCGTGCGGCCACGACTCCAATCGCCTCCATTGGTTTCGACCCATTTCGAAGAAATTGACAGAGTGAGTTTCAAGCAATTCTGGCTGACCTAAGATGCCAGATGGCTGGGATGATTGGTCAGCAGGCACTTTTCCCTTTAATATCCAATCGAACCATTGAACCTGTAGCCGGTCTATCGGACTAATCGCCGCAGCACCAAAGTCTACCGCACCGACCTTACGACCCCAGGGAACATGACACCACGGCCCGACCCAAAGCTGATGGGACAAAGCATCGCGAGCAGACATTTCTTGATATAGCCGCAAGTCGCCGCGCAGATAAGGGTCGAACCATCCGCCTACTTGAAACGTTGGGAGGCTGACCTGCGATAAATCAGGCGTTAAATCTTGCCAATAGCGATCCGATGAGGTGCGCTCCACCCAGTCGGGGAAAAAAGATTCAACGGCTGATAGCACCTTGGGATTGGCGGGCGTTGGTTCGTCAATTGGCAAATGCCTAGCCGCTGCTAATAACGTTTGATAGGTTGCTTTGTCGCCCTCTAATCGAGCGGTTTCTGCGGCTAATTGAATAGCCCAGGTGAGTCCTAGTTGCAGGCAGAGGGCGTCGTTTTCGTAGGCCCAGTCTTCGTAGAGATGGTATCCCGTCATGGCAGGCGCGATCGCCTTAAGTGCCTGCGGACAGTTCTGCGCCGCATATAGCTGAGTCATGCCCTGATAGGAAAACCCATACATGCCCACCTGACCGCTACTACCCGGCAATTTAGCCGCCCATTTTACGCTGTCTTCGCCGTCTGCTACCTCATGGGCAAATAGCCGAAATTTTCCGGCTGAGCTGCCCCGCCCGCGCACATCTTGAATGACGACGATGTAGCCTTGAGCCGCATACCAGCGCGGATGAGCATAGACAATAGTAGAGGCGATCGCTCTTCCATAAGGCTGCCGCATCAACAGCACCGGAAAAGGCCCTTTCCCCGACGGAACATAGACATCTGCGTCTAGGCGAACGCTATCTCTAGTGCGCATCGAAAGCGTTTGTTTTGGCCGAACGGACAGTGGGGTATTGAGCATCATCGGAGAGTAAGAAAGTAATCGAACGAAGATCGCACTGGAGATTGCGCCGGAGATCGCGCCGGAGATCGCACTATGGTCGCACCGCAAAGCTGAAACAGACTGGTATTTTAGGAATGGGGTAAACGGCAAGGAAAAACCCGATGGAGTCAATCTTAATCATTAGCAACCTGATCCTCGTAGGGTTGACGGGAACCTACGCCTGGTTATCTAATAAAAATATCAAACAGCTTCAGGCGGAAAGTCTCTACTATCGCGGCGTCGTAGAACGGCAGCTCAGGCTCACCGTACTGCCGCACCTCTACTGGGATTTACGACCGGCCGCAAACGACAGCGGACTTGCCCTAGAGGTTTTCAACATCAGCAACGTGCCCGCCTACGATGTTCACGTTAGCCTGATTGGAGCCTACACCGAAGAAAGCTTAGGGATCGCGACTTTTATGCGATCGCATGTTCAACCCCGGCACCGAAAATACCCCCTCCAGCCCGATAAAGTGGGCTACTACGGCGTCCGCAACGCCCTCCGACTCTCCCTGCTTCCCACTCAGCAAAAAATTGTGCTCTCGCTGCCGTTTCCGGTGCAGCCCGTTGATGTCTATACGCTCGTTCAATACCGCGAGCTATCCGGCGATAATTATTATCAGGTTTGCTGCTTTAGCGCCATTGACGAGTCCGGGGTCTACCGCGCCAACATCCTAGAGCCAACCAAAGTTCAAACCATGATGCGTCTGCACCTGTTCGATCCCGAGGACTTCACCTGGCCAGAACCCGAGACAGATAGAGCAGACTTGCCCTATTACCTAGCCGACTTTGTAGACTTATGGAACCATTCTATCTCCAGTCGTCTGATGATAGATGCCGCTACGCCGCTAGGCGAAGAGGTTCCTGCCCAGGTTGCCTATGACTTCTGATCCTTCTCACCCGCCCTTTTTTGAAGCTTCTGTGCCTAAAACACTGACGCCGTCTGCTGCTGAAGAGGAAGATGGCGATCGCCGTCAAGACGCGGCTATCTTCGGCGAAGAGATCTCCCGCGAAGAAATCCTCACCGAAGAAATGCTGAGCGGCCCATTCGATTCGGTCGATATTTTAGTGATAGACGACGATCCGATTGTCTTGAAAAGTCTCAAGCGACTGCTCCAAAAACGAGGCTATCGGGTAGCTACGGCCACCGACGCCATCTCAGGAGTTCAAAAGTCAATTCAGCTCGTGCCCTCGGTGATCATTTGCGACTGGCTATTGCCCGGCGGCATTGATGGGTTAGATATTTGTCGCCGCACCAAGCAAGATCCTCAGCTTTCGACGACGGCTTTTTTGATGATGACCAGTCATTCTGATATCGCCAATCGGGTGGATGCAATAGAAGCGGGTGCGGACGATTTATTAATCAAGCCGGTCGATACGGCTGAACTTGCAGCACGCGTCAAATCTGGAATGCGCCTGCATCAGCTCACGCAAGATCTGAAAGACCAAACGCGGCGGCTCGAGGCCGAACTGGCAGAAGCCTCTGCTTACGTTGCTTCTTTGCTGCCCAAAGATACCCTGCCCGACGCCACCAACTGCGTGTCTATTTCCTCTTGCTTTATCGCTTCTCAGGCTCTAGGCGGCGACTGTTTCGATCACTATTGGCTCGACCCAGACTATCTGGTGATGTATCTGTTAGATGTCTCGGGCCACGGATTAGGCGCTGCGCTGCTGTCAACTTCTGTGCTAAATGTATTGCGATCGCAGTCTCTACCCGGCGTCAATTTTTATCGACCCGAAACCGTACTGAGAGGACTTAACGAAGCCTTCCAAATGGGCGATCAAAACGACAAGTACTTCACCATCTGGTACGGCGTCTACAACCGCATCAATCGGCAGCTCGTCTATGCCAGTGCTGGTCATCCGCCCGCTATCTTGCTATCGCCTCCAGCCCCGGCCACCGCGCCTCAATCTGAGCCGGTCGCTAACGATTTAGGCCAGCTGATGCAGCTACGCACGCCGGGTATGCCTATCGGCATGATGCCCAACAGTCAGTATCGGTGGGAGAGATGCACCGTGCTCGACAGCAGCCGCCTTTATATATTTAGCGATGGGGTTTATGAAGTGCAGCCAGCGGGCGATCACCATGGCGTAGAACCTCAGCTAGGTTTAGATGGGTTTATCAGCTTGATCTCCACGCTAGGCACGCAGCAGCAGCTCAACTTAGATAATCTAGTTGAGCATGTCAGTCGTTTTAGCGGCGATCGCTTTGCAGACGATATTTCGCTGTTAGAAGTTAGCTTTCACCTATAAGTCAGCAAATTCGGTCTGAAAAGTTTCGGGCGCGATCGCCTCAAAAGACAGCCCAAACACCTGCTCAAACCGCGACACCAACACGCCCACCACCGAGTCCAGCTCAATACCAGGTAAAAACTGCGCCATCGAACCCACTGGCCTACCTTCAATTCCACAGGGCACAATCCGCGCAAACCCAGACAAATCAGGACATACGTTCAGCGCAAATCCGTGCATCGTAATCCACCGGCTAACCTTTATGCCAATAGCGGCCACCTTTCGGCCCTCTACCCACACGCCCGTTAGTCCCGAAATGCGATCGCCCCTCAAGCCAAAGTCAGCCAGCGTCCGAATCAACACCTCCTCCAACTGCCGAAGATACCAGTGCAAATCGGTCTGATGCTGCTTCAAATTCAAAATAGGATAGCCCACAAGCTGCCCAGGGCAGTGATAAGTCACTTCGCCCCCGCGCTCTGTTCGGTGTAGCTCGTAGGGCGATCGCTCCCAATCGAACTTGATAAACTGAGCATCCGAGCCTTGACCTAGCGTATATACGGGCGGATGCTCCAATAAAATTAGGGTGTCTCTAGGCGCACCGCTAGAAACGGTTTGATCTGCTTGCAAAGCATCTTTGTACTGTGCCACGAGTCGCTTTTGCCACTCCCAAGCCCGCTGGTAAGAAACCGTCCCTGGCAAATGCAAATTGCCTACCCTATTAAGCATTGAAATCTACCCAGATCCCCGAGAGTCAAGTCAAGAATTATCAACGGATAATTAAAAATTTGACAGTTTACCATGGTTAAAAATTAGCAGTGCTAGCCTAGAGAGGTATACATCAACCGCTATACGGGAGGCTGCTCTATATGAAGCTTGTAATCCAGGGCAAAAACATCGAACTAACCGATGCGATTCGTAGCCACGTGACTCAAAAAATTGAGAAGGCTACAGCTCACTTTAAAGCCGCGATTCATAAAGTAGATGTCAACTTATCCGTTGAAAACAATCCTCGGATTGGCCCCAAACAGTCTACAGAAGTCACCTTATATTTAGACAACTCCGTCGTCCGTGCCGAAGAAAGCCGCGAAAGCCTCTACGCTAGCATTGATGTGGTCACTGATAAAATTACCCGTCAGCTCCGCAAATACAAAGCTAAGCGCTTGCAACAAGACCATGCGTCCGTTCGCCCCACCGACGTAGATGCGGATGTTAACACGCCGGATATCGCCTCAGAAAAAGTCTCTGACATCAGTGAAGTGATGAGTCAGCAGCCCGCCCTGCCAGAAGACGTGGTGCGAACCAAATACTTTGCCATGCCGCCCATGACGGTCGCGCAAGCCAAAGAAAACCTAGAGCTAGTCGGGCACGACTTCTACATGTTCCGCAATGCTAGCAGCGGCGAAATCAACGTGATTTACGAGCGTAACCACAAGGGCTATGGCCTGCTGCAACCGCGTCAGAACCAGGGAGAATCACATCAAAGCGATCGCCCAGAGCAAGCGATCGCCCATTCAACGCCCGTCGCCAAAGTATCCTAGAAAGAATCTTAGCGAGAAGCTGCCATGCTGCCATCTACAGCACATAAAATAGCAAGCGTATAAGATAGCAAGTGCATAAAATATGCAGAACATAAAAATAGCGGACGGGCCTCTAACATCATGCTCGCCCGCTATTTTTGCGTATTGGTCTTAGCAAACCGTACTCAAGCCGCGCTCAGCAGCTGATCTAGCTTACCTTTACGGTCAAGCGCGTGCAGCTCATCGCAGCCGCCCACATGATTGTCGTCGATAAAGATTTGTGGAAGCGATCGCCGACCCGCTCGATCTGCCATCTCCTCACGAGCCGCCTCATCACCATCAATGCAGTACTCCGTATACTCCACGCCTTTACGATCTAGCAAAGACTTCGCCCTAATACAAAACGGGCAGCGGCTCCAAGTATAAATTTCAACGTTAGCTGTCATCGTTTATTCCTCCTAGCTGATCCTGGTTAAACCTAGCGACCCTCGCTAGTCGCCGTAATCTCAACAGTAAACGAAGTGTCGTCAACCGTCACCACATCTTGGTCATAGAGCTTTCGCCCTCGCCTGAGTTCCATCTCTCCATTAACAAAGACTTCGCCGCTGCGGATCAGAACTTTAGCCTCTCCGCCCGACTGAACCGTGTTAGTAACCTTCAAAAATTGATCGAGCTTAATAAAATCGTCGGCCATGCAATATTTACTCAGCGATGCGGCTGCTCATACTTATATCATCTCCCGTACAAACCGATAGGCTAGATCAGAGATTACACCAGTGCCGGTTCTGACCGTTCTATAGCCTGAATCGCCTGTTGTACATTGGCAATTGCGTCGTGCTGCTGAGCTTCTGCCGCCCGAATTTGACCCACCATGCTAGCCGTAGCCTCTAATGCCTGATAAAAACCGTCAAGACGTTCCTCAATCACGGGCAGCAGTGACGCATAGATCTCAATTTGACCCTGAACCAACCCAGCCGCCGCTTGCTGCGTCAAACAGTTAATCATCGCCTCGTCAACAGCCTGCTTGCAAACTTCACTCTCCACCTGCTGCTGCTGTTTAGTTTGCCTTAGCCCATCAATCTCGCTTTGAACCTGCGCAATTTCGGCTTCTACTCGCAGAATTTGCTCGCCTAGCTTTTCTCTAAGCTCGTCAATCTCATCTAGTACGGGTTCTAGTTCAGCGGCATCGCCCGTGCCCTCAGTCGCCAAGCCCTGTCTGCGAAGTAATACGGCCCGGTGCTGGCTCAGCACTTCTTCTCGCTCTAACAAATTTCGCCGCTGTCCAACCAGCGTTCGGTTCAGCATCACATGTCGCTCTTTCTCCTCAGCGATCTCCGTTTCTAGCTGCAATCGGTCGTATTCACTAGCGCTTTCCATCCTGGCTTGA
Source organism: Phormidesmidales cyanobacterium (assembly GCA_038260205.1). GTDB lineage: Bacteria > Cyanobacteriota > Cyanobacteriia > Phormidesmidales > Phormidesmidaceae > Phormidesmis. The sequence goes on along the minus strand of JBBSOB010000024.1, from coordinate 11,976 downwards.
ATCGCATCAATGTCTTCTTGCTGTAGCCGCAGCTCTTCTTCTTGGTCGGCTACAAACCGAGACATCCTATCGAGATCTTGCTCTAACTGGCTCACCAAAGACTGTAACGCTTCCTCAGCCATGGCTTCCAAAGCAGCCACGTCCACCTTTTTGCTCAGTTTTACCTTATCAGCAGCATTCAGCAGTTCGTACACTTTTTGATGCAAATCGGTCTGATTCTTGAGCTGTTCAGTTAGTAGCTGGTTTTGTTCCTGCTTTGCGCCTAGCGCCGCCTGCTGCTGAAACAAATGTGATTGAGTTGAACAAAGAGCAGCTTCAGTTTCAAATAGCGACTTCTTAGCCTGCTCAAGCCCCTCAGTTTGTTCAGCTAGCGCTGACTGCACTTGGCTAGCCCCGCTTTGCTTCTGCGCTAAAATTTGCTGATTTTCAGTCACTTCGCTGCGATACTGAGCGATCATTTCAAATGCAGTAGCCACGCTACCTTCCGCCTCGGCCGCTGTTATTGACGTTGTCAGTCGAGAAATCGCCTCGCGCAGCCGATCGGACTGCTCGTCGCTCAAGCCTCCTGTCGCTTCACCTTGGTGTTCCTCAAAGCGCTGCATTTCCCCATTTAGATGGGCCCACGCGCCTTCTAGCTCATTATTCCTGCGGGTCAGCTCCGCTCGCAAGATCTCCACTTCCTGCTGCTGCGTTTCTACCGCCTGTTTCTGCGCCTCTATCTGTGCTAAATCAGCCTCCGCCTGCTCTATTTGCTCTTGCCGCGTCTCCATCTCCATCTCACGTCGGTTAAGCGCCTGGCTCTGATAAGTTAAAGACTCTTTCCACTGCTCAATTTCTTCGCCTTGAGACTTAAATTTTTTACTCAGGCTAGAAAAGTTTTGTAGAATGCTGACGAGTTTAAGTCCCGCTTCCTGATGTCGCTGTATCTGACGAGAACTGTTTAGCTCAATCATCACTAGCTTGCCATCGCCATAAGAGGCGTCATCCGGCGCGGCAATCAGTTCCTCGCCAGGTACGCCACTCCACTCATGTTCAGAGCGCTGACAAGCAAGCAGCTTAAATTCTGCTTTGCCGCTACCTATAAACCCACTCTTCTTTTGTGTCTCGGCTAGATAAAGCACGCTGGCATTTCCTCTATTTGTGCTGGCCTGTTTGGGCTATCAAGTATGCCCAAAATAGCGCTCAACCCTTCGACGCAGAGGCCGAACTGATAAGTCAATTTTGATGAATTATCGATCTGCACGACTGATTCTGCACACTTGATGGGCGCTACTGGCCTGCACTATGAATTCCCGGTTGCCTGCCGTCGCTATCGAATGCTTCTGCACATTTATCAATTAATGTTTAACAAATAAAACTACTCAGGGTACTTTGATTACATCCTTAGTAGAAGGTAGCCGTTGTAGCCGCACTGACTTGCCGTTCAAAAGTGCGCTATTCTCTACTTCTCAGGGAATGCTTGACCCAGTCAACACAGCGTGCGCCTTGAGGCAGAGCGGGTGCGATCTGAACTGGATCCGAACTGATTAAGGGGACGATCAAATGGCGACAGGTTGGAGATTATGAGCACAGTTTTGGTCGTCGAAGACAGCGTCGCCCAGCGAGAAATGATTGAAGACTTGCTTAAAGGAAGTGGGTTAAATGTCACGGCTGTTAGCGGCGGAGCTGAGGCTCTAAAAGTCATCCAAGGGCATCCTCCCGATCTAGTTCTACTAGATATTGTGATGCCAGATATGAATGGCTATGAAGTCTGCCGTCAGATTAAGGCCGATCCCATGACTCAAAATTTGCCCGTGGTGATGTGCTCGGCCAAGGGAGAAGAGTTTGATCGCTATTGGGGCATGAAACAGGGGGCGGATGCCTATATTGCTAAACCCTTTCAAGCTACAGAACTCGTTGGAACCGTCAAACAGTTGTTACAGGGGTAGAAAACTAAAGAAACATTATGGTAGGAAACCCTGACTTTCAAACGATATCTGGACAGGATCAAGCGCCTGAGCTTCAAGAAATTGAGACGCCGGAGGGCGAGCTACATCTGCGATTTTTTATTACTGATGAAGAGGAGTTCGCGCTGCCCGCAACCGGAATTCGTCGCATTATTGAGCATACGCCCGACCAAATTACGCCTGTTCCGAATGTCTCGCCGCTGCTGCTTGGCACCTTGAACGAACAGGGTCGGGTGATTTGGGTCGCTGATTTGGGTCAATTTTTAGGACAAGCAAAACCCATGAATACAGACCGGCCTGAGATTCCGGTCATTGCCGTTGAAGATCATGGCACCATGTTGGGCTTGGCTGTTCACCAAATTATCGGCACTGACTGGTTAGATTTAGATGCGCTAAAGGTAACGGCTACCCCTGCGGATGCAATGGCTCCTTTTTTGAAGGGAGAATGGCCGCTCACGGCCAGCAAGTCTTTGAGGCTGTTAGACCACATCGCTATTTTACGGTCGGCTCGTTGGGTAGCCTGATCTTCGTCTATGGTCTTTCGCGTATTATCTCCCTGTAATTTCATATTCTAAGAATTTCACACCTGCAATTTCGGCAAGCATCAGGACTAGATCGGTAAGAGGAACGAATAAATGGCATCGGCTACTGACTACGCACAATCCTATCAGACTGCAGAAAAAGCCTACATGCAAGGAAGCTATGAAGCTGCTGCCGTAGCTATTGATGCGCTGGCTAGCGAATACCCAACAGACCCGAGTGTATTACTGCTAAAAGGACATATTTATTGCTACGGCCTCAATCAATATGAGGTAGCTCAAAAGCAATATAAGTCGGTATTGCAGCTATCTTCCGATCCAGAATTTGTGGATTATGCCAATAATGGATTGAGCTACGCGGCCGAGGCGGGTGCTCAATCTAGCATTCAATCCAATACTCAATCTGATGTGCAGCCTAGCGACTTTGCCGATGACATTCCTGATGACTTTATCGAAGGCTCGCCGATGCCAGACGAGTTCGACGATGATTTGTCGCTTGCGGCTGATGCGTTAGGGGAGGGCAACGATATTGAGGCATGGTCAGTTCAGAGCGAGGTAGAGGCCCCTAATAGAGATTTGAGCGGGTCAAATGGCGACGATGTATTTGCTCGCTTCTCTGCGTCAGATCTAGGACTTGAGGCTGCGATTTCTAATGCCGCAGAGTCATCTTCTAATAGCGAAGATAATCCCTTTGAGTTTTCCTCTGGTTTTGAATCGTCATCGCGCGAAGAAGCTGATGATGATAATCCTTTTAACGCGGGTGCGTTTGATGCTAGCAATGAATCTGGCACAGTTGAATTGGAAAGCCAAGATCCGCTGTCTGCAACCCTAGAAGATCCCTTTGGTCTAGATTTTTCTATAGAGGAGTCTGCTGACGGTGTAACTACTTTTGGCGACGCTTCAGCTTTTGGCGATGCTTCGGCAGATTTTGATATGTCTGAGTTTGATGAGGCCTTTGGTGCTGATAGCGCCCTATCTGGTGGTGAAGTGCTCGATAGCACCAGCGGTATCAACCATATCGATAGCGCCAATAGCAAGATGACTCCGCCTACGGTAGAGACTGATGATCGCGCTTTTGATGCGTTTGCCGCATTGGATGACTATGATGAGTTTTCGGGGGTTTCTTTTGAGTCTGCGGCGGACGAAGAACAAATAGAGGACAAAACGTTCTTTATGATGGATCCTGATTCTTCAGGCTCTCAGGAAACGGCTCTATTGATAGATTCTGCCGCCGGGGCGACCTCAGCCAAACGCTCTGGCGATTCCTCCGAGTTTTCTTTTGAGATCGGTGACGAGTCTGATTTTCAGGCTCTTGATTTTGAGGATGGTACGGGGACGGCTGGCACTAAATCAAATTCATTCGCGGATTCATTCGCGGATCTTGATGATTTTGAAAGCATTCCTGACTTTGATTTGTCTGACGGCTCGGCTGGCTTTACGAATCCTTCGATAGGTACAAGATCTAGCCAGTTTGGATCGCCATCGGAGGGCAGCGATGCCTTTTTATCTGAAGAGGCTTTTGATGAGGATAGCTTTGCAACCTCAGAGCCGTCTGCGTCGATGCCTATTTTTAATAAAAAGGCGGTCAGTAATCCTAAGCCTCGCGAGCAGGGCGCTTTGGCACCGCTAGAAAATGCTTCAATGCTGACTAAGCGGGTGATTGTGTCTGGCTCGGCTGGTGTTTTGAGTGCGATCGCCGCGATCGCTATCGGCCTAGTCCTACCCGCACCAGAAGCCGCCAAGCCTTCTCCAGTAAGAACTTTAGCAACTAGCAGTCTCATTGGCTTAGTCAGCTTTGGCGGCGTGTTCGGCATCAGCACCTTAGTTGATCGCCGTACCCGTCAGACCGTTGATGAATTACGAAAGCGCTTTGGACAAGTTTCTAGGGGCGATTTGAATGCTAGAGCCACTATCTTTACGCAGGACGAATTTGGCAAGCTATCTGAGGGCTTTAACCAGATGGCTAGCTCCATTTTTACGACAACGAGCGAAGCCCAGCGTAAGGCCCAAGAACAGGAGCAAGCAAAAGAGGACTTGCAGCGCCAAGTAATTCGTTTACTAGATGATGTAGAAGGCGCGGCCAGAGGCGATTTAACGGTAAAAGCTGAAGTAACCGCTGACGTGTTGGGTGCTGTCGCGGACTCCTTTAACTTGACCATTGAGAACTTGCGCGAGATTGTCAAACAGGTCAGCGTGGCAGCTCGTCAGGTCAGCCAGGGTTCGACTGAGAATGAGGCATTTGCGCGATCGCTCTCAGCAGATGCGCTCCGTCAGGCAGAAGAGTTAGCCGTAACGCTAAACTCTGTGCAGATAATGACCGATTCCATTCAGCGAGTAGCCGAAAGTGCGCGAGAAGCCGAGGAGGTGGCCCGATCTGCCAACGAAACCGCGCTGAGGGGCGGCGAGGCGGTAGAGCGCACGGTAGCTGGTATTCTTGACATTCGTGAAACCGTCGCGGACACTACTCGCAAGGTGAAGCGCCTGGCCGAGTCTTCTCAGGAAATCTCAAAGATCGTGGCGCTAATTTCTCAGATTGCCTCTCGAACGAATCTTCTGGCGCTAAACGCTAGTATCGAAGCCGCGAGAGCCGGTGAAGCCGGTCGGGGCTTTGCCATTGTGGCCGACGAAGTGAGACAGCTCGCCGATCGAGCCGCCAAAGCTTCAAAAGAGATTGAGCAAATTGTGCTACAAATTCAGGGCGAGACCAGTGGCGTAATGACCGCGATGGAAGAAGGCACTCAGCAAGTCATTGAAGGCACCCGGTTAGCCGAGCAAGCAAAGCAGTCATTAGACGATATTATTCAAGTTTCCAATCGAATTGATGTACTGGTTCGCTCGATTACCGCTGATACCGTAGAGCAAACTGAGACTTCGAGGGCGGTCGCTCAGGTGATGCAATCAGTTGAGCTAACGGCCCAAGAGACCTCTCAAGAGTCCCAGCGGGTGTCGGCATCTCTGCAAAATCTGGTAGGCGTTGCCAAAGACTTGTTGACTTCGGTCGATAAGTTCAAGGTCAGCACCGATCAGAAAAAGTAGATAGAGAACGATTAGTCGAGTTCGGCTGACGTGCTCGGATTGAAAGAGGTCTGTTTAATTGAGGCCATGGCTGACTGAAAAATTGGCCGAATACTCTGGATTGTATAAAGGAGAACGCAGCTATGCTGCCTGAGCAACAACAGCGCATCATGGGCTATTTCATTGAGGAGGCGAAAGACCATCTCAATACAATTGAACAGGGGTTGCTCAATCTCCAAATCACTATCAAGGATAGTGAGAAGGCGAACGAACTCTTTAGGGCGGCGCATTCTGTCAAAGGGGGTGCGGCCATGCTGGGCTTAGAAAGCATTCAGCGAACGGCGCACCGGATGGAGGATTATTTCAAAGTCCTGAAGGAAGCACCCGTTCAGGTTGATCGGGCGCTAGAGACGATGTTTCTGCGCATTTCTGATGGCTTAAAAGATCTACTAGAGCAGCTAGAAGGCCCTTTTGGCTTAACGCCAGATAAAGCTCAAGCAATCATGGCGGATGTGGAACCGGTTTTTGGGCAGTTAGAAAGGCATCTCAAATCCCTGGTGAGGCAATCGGGTGCTACTAGTACGACAGCAGGAGCGGCTGATGCACAGTTTTCTTCCGAGGTGTTGGCAACGCCTCAGGCCCTGCTGACTAGTTTCAGGCAAGATGTAACGGCGCTTTTACGTCAGATGCTTGCCGCTTTTAAGCTTGATGACAACCTGGAAAGTCGGAAAACGCTGCGAGATACTTGTGCCGAATTAGTTTCTATCGGTCAGCAATTTGACCTAGCTGAGTGGTGCGATCTAGCCAGAACAGCTCGTATTGCCGTTGGCGAGTTGAGTAACGACTATCGCCAGCTTGCCCCCGTTCTTATCAAGGAAATTAAGCAAGCTCAGGGGATGGTTCTGACCGGACGAGCCTCTGAAGTTATGATCAGCGACGCGATGCAGGCGTTGTTGCCAGAAGATCCGCTGTCTGAAGGTAAGCTGCCAATCCGTGCAGTCAGTACGGAGATTAATCAGGAGATGATTGATCAGCCGTCTGATCCATTTTCTATGGCTGAAGCTCCTCAAAACGAGCTAAGCGATTTGTTTGGGGAGTCTGATGATGCTGAAGATCTATTTGACTCATCTTTGATTGCTAAGGATGCTGATGAATTTGAGGGATTTTTTGATAGTGACTCGGCAGACGGCCTATCAGCGAATGAGCTTTTTGCGGAGATTTCTGACGAGTCTATTCGGGAGCTAGCTAATGAAGAGGCAAAGGATGGCGATTTAGATCTAGCAAATCGTTTGGATGCGGAGCTAGAGTTTGACGAGATTCCATTAGAGCTATCGACGCTCAATCGCAATGCGGAAAGCGTAGAAAAAACAGATGAGTCGTTAGATGCGCTTTTGGCTACTGTGAATGTTACTGGCCCTGATGTTGGCAGTGAAGAACTCAATAGCTTGGCCGATCTATTCGATGGTGATTTGGATGAGCTTGACAATACTCTGGGCGGTCATGCGTTTATTTCTGAAGAAATGCGGCTGAATCTAGAGGGAATTGATTCTGTGACGGAGGAAGATTTAACGGATCTTTTTGCAGAGGATGATTTGCCAGAAGAGGCTTCTGTAACGGATGAGAGCGAGTTAGAGGATGAAGACCTATTTGGTGGAACCCTTACTGGCGGTGAGTTTGCTAACGGTGAGTTTGCTGAGCTAGACAATAGCTTTATTGGCGATGCAGATTTAGAGTCCTTGAGTATTTCACCAAAAGCTGCTGAAGAAGGGATTAGCGAAGAGGCTGATAACCTTGCTGGGGACGATGAAACCGATGAATTGAGAGATCTGTGGAGTGACGAAGACCTATTTGGAGAGCCTACTGCAAATACTGAGTCTGTAGCAGCAGTTGTGCTAGCTGACGAGTCTGCTGAGTTTTTTGAGAGTTCTGAGGATTTAGAAGGGGATTCAGAAAAGGACCTAGAAGATGGCGCGCTGCTTGGTGAGATGGCTGCGCTGACCGAAGATGTATGGTTGGAAGATGGGCCGAATGCAGAAGCGCGATCGCTAAACGATTTAAACCTAAATTTATTGGACGTAGAAGGCGCTGACGTTAGCTTATCGAATATGGCCCAGCAGTCCACCAGAAAACTTTCTTTAACAGAAAAACTGATTGAGGCTAAGTCGTCGGTAATGCCTCGCGAGCTAGACATTGAGTTTCCGACGCTGACCGGTGTTAAATTGCAGGAGGCTGAGGATGATATTGATAGCTTCTTCATTAATGGGGCCAATGATAATGATATGGCGACCGATGCTGACGATGCTCTAGAGGCTGACGATGTTTGGGGAGAGCTGTTGCCGACTCCATTGACCGTGACCGCAGAAAGCAAGCTTAATGATGATCTAATCTTTGAGTCTGGTGTTGAGGAAGCAGCGCAGCAGTCTACAGCAGAAGAGGCTTTAGATATTGCGACTCAGGCTAATGCCATTGATGATTCTGACTTGGGCGCAATCTCTATTGATTCGCCTAACCATTTCGAGTTAGATGATACGACGGATGATTTGTGGGAAGACCTAGAAGCGGCTTCGGATCTGCTCGAAGCGAAAACTGAGAAGGAAGACCTGGATTTCTCACTGTCCTTTGAGGCGACGCCAAACGACCCTGACATCATTGCTAATAGCAGCGATATTGAAGACTTAGAGGTTAAAGACTTAGACCTCGAAGACTTGAACTTTGAAGACTTAGAGCCTGAAGGCTTGAACTTTGAAGACTCAAATTTTGAAGACTCAAATTTTGAAGACTCAGACTTTGATGAGGCATCTGAAGAGATACTGTCTGAGGAAAAGCTATCTGTAAGTGCAACAGATGAAGCGGCAACAGAAACGAGTCGCGAGACGGATCCCATTGAAGAAGAGAATACTAACGATATTTTTGGGACAGTTTTTTCAAATGAAACTGACTCACTACTGAGAGACGATGTTCTAACAACAGAACTCTCTGCTGGCATTGTCGATGATTTAGAGCCGACTGCTAATAACCTCACTAGCACGCTGTCAGAGGCTGACTTGTTGGACTTTGATACGGCTTTTGGATTGGGCATAGCAGAGACCGATGATTTATCTGGTGGATCTGATTTGTCTAATGGAGATGCCATTGCTGATAGTCAGGCTGGCGATTCTGATAATTTGTCTGACGAGCGGGATTTGTCTCCCTTTTCGAGCGATTTAGGTGAGTTTGCAGATGCAGAAGATGGTGAGACAACGATTAGCGACATCGCCGATTTGCGGCTTGAAGATGCAGAGCTAGATAGTTTGTTAGGGCTAGACTTTGCGATAGATAAGAGTGAGCGATCGCAAAAAAATGGACTAGAGAGCAATAGACCGGCTAATGAGTCGATAGACAGCTCGGTCATTGAAGCGTTTTCGGATATTGACGATCTGTTTGAAGAAGAATCGCTGTCTGCTGATACTGACGATCTTTCGATAGCGCCAGAGATGACGCCACGAAGCGACGTAGATGAAGATAATTTCTTTGGATTAGCGAATGAAGAAAACAATGAAGAGCCAGATGCCGCAGATGCCGCAGACTTTTCGGACTTTGATGAACTAGATTCTTTACTCTTTGAAGAACCCGATGAGCCTATAGTGACAGGCAACTTGGCTGCGCCAATCCCTGATTTAACTGGATTTGGTGAAGAGACAACACCAGAATCGGCCCCAGGATCGGCGATCGCAGACTTTGATGACTTTGATGACCTAGAGCGGCTGTTGGAAGATAGCGATGCTGATGACACGCCGACGAGACGATTTGCCGCCCGATCGCCTCGCCGGAGTGCCAACGTGCGCGGACAGAATATGCGCGTGTCGGTAAAACACCTGGACAATCTGAGCAATTTAGTCGGCGAGCTAGTCGTCAGCCGGAATACGCTTGAGAGAGATCAAGAGCGGCTGAGACAGTTTTTAGATAATCTGTTATTTCAGGTGCAACAGCTTAACGATGTGGGGCAGCGCCTGCGCGATTTGTATGAGCGATCGCTGCTAGAAAGTTCGCTGATGTCGAACAGGCGCTCAGCCCCGGCTAGTCGAGGTAATGCTGATGGGGCGAAAAACGATCATGCTACAGGCGCTATTTTTGACGCGCTAGAAATGGATCGCTTTACCGGATTTCACTCACTTTCTCAGGAGATGATTGAGCTAATTGTAAGAGTACGAGAGTCTTCTTCTGACATTGGCTATACGGTAGATTCTTCCGATCAGGTAACTCGGCAGTTTAGACAGATCACGATGCAGCTACAAGAGGGTTTGAACACGGCGCGAATGGTGGCGTTTTCCCTAGCCGCCGACCGATTGCCTCGAGCTGTGCGAGACATTTCCTTAAAGTGCGGCAAAGAGGCGCGGCTAGTAGTAGAAGGCCAAAATACGTTAATCGACAAGATGATTGTGGAGCATCTATACGATCCGCTGACTCATTTAGTGAGTAACGCGATTATTCACGGCATTGAGATGCCAGAGACTAGAACCGCTGCGGGCAAACCGGCTGAGGGCAAAATTACGGTGCGAGCCTTCTATCAGGGCAACCAGACCGTGATTTATGTCGCCGACGATGGGGGCGGGATTGACACCAAGTTTGTACAGCGCAAGGCGATTGAAAAAGGGCTAATTTCTCAGACAGAGGCGGCAGGGCTTTCTGATATTGAGACTTACGATCTGCTGTTTCATCCTGGGTTTAGTACGCGCGATCAGGCCGATGATTTTGCGGGTCGCGGTGTAGGCATGGATGTGGTGCGAACATCTTTAGCGGGGATTCGAGGCAGCATTACAATTGATTCTGAGCTAGGTCGTGGCACTAGCTTTACGATTCGTCTGCCGCTGACGCTGAGCATTTCTAAGGCGCTAAGCTGCGTGAGCAATCAGGCGCGGATTGCCTTCCCGATGGATGGGGTAGAGGATATGTTGGATGTGCCGCGCGATCGCGTGATCAAAAACGACCAAGATCAAGACTGCGTCCGCTGGCGAGAAACCTTGCTGCCATTCCAGCCGGTGACCGACTTACTGAAGTTTAACCGAACGTTAGGCCGGGGCCGCGTATACGGAGGGAGCCAGGATGACGACGTGCTTTCGATAATCGTCCTGAGAAGCGCCAATACTTACGTAGCCGTGCAGGTCGATCAGGTGATTGGTGAAGAAGAGATCGTCATCAAGCAGCTAGAAGGGCCGGTGCCGAAACCGCTGGGAATTGCCGGTGCGACGGTGCTAGGCGATGACCGCGTGATGCCAATTGCGGATGTGCTAGAGCTGATTGATATTGCCACGGGCCGAGTGCGCCGCGAGCCGTCGTCAATGATGTGGGCGCAAGAGGGGATGGCCGCGGTTGAAGACAAGCCAGCGAAGAGTGAGCCAACTGTGCTGATTGTGGATGATTCGATTACGGTGCGCGAGCTGCTGTCGATGAGCTTTAACAAGGTGGGCTATCGGGTGGAGCAGGCGCGAGACGGGCAAGAGGCTTGGGATAAGCTGCGCTCTGGACTGCCGTGCGACCTGGTGTTCTGCGATATTGAGATGCCGCGAATGGACGGCCTAGAATTGCTGTCTCGAATGCAGAAAGATAGCCAGCTAAAGCGGGTGCCAATTGCCATGCTGACTTCGCGTGGGGCCGATCGTCATCGGCAGATGGCTGTGGATTTAGGCGCAAGCGGGTACTTTACGAAGCCTTATTTGGAGGAGGCGCTGCTAGATGCGGCGCAGCGGATGTTGAATGGGGAGGGCTTGGAGAAAGGGCGAGGAGGATAGAGGTTTTTGAGTATCGCCCTAGTGTTTTTGCACGTTCCTATTCGGTTCTACGTTAGGATCGAGGGGCAGATTTTTCCTTGGGTTCACTATGGTTGTTGCTGTGGCTACTCGTGACTGGCGACCGGTTGTTCGCGCTTTGGAGGCGATGCTGGGGACGAATCGGGTGATGCGGCGCAAAGAGGAGCTGCTGGTGTATGAGTGCGATGGGCTGACGAGCTATCGGCAGCGGCCTGCGGTGGTGACCTTGCCTCGGACGACGGCGGAAGTGGCGGCGGTGGTGCGGTATTGCCACGAGCAGGATATTCCGTTTGTGACGAGAGGCGCAGGGACGGGGCTTTCGGGCGGGGCGCTGCCGATTGAGGAGTGCTTGCTGCTCGTGACGACCTGTATGGGTCAGATTTTGGAGATTGATTACGACAATCAGCGGATGGTGGTGCAGCCGGGAGTGATTAACCAGCAGATTTCGCAGGCGGTGAGCGGAATGGGGTTTTATTATGCGCCTGATCCTTCGAGCCAGCAGGCTTGTTCTATTGGCGGGAATGTGGCGGAAAATTCGGGTGGGGTGCATTGCCTCAAGTATGGGGTAACGACGAACCATGTGCTGGGGCTGAAGATGGTGCTGCCGGATGGGGAAACGGTGACGGTGGGCGGCGCGGTGCGGGAGATGCCGGGGTACGACCTGACGGGCGTGTTGGTGGGATCGGAGGG